>DALTYD010000001.1 GCA_029986255.1 Methanocorpusculum sp.
TTGAATCTTTTATCTTATCCATGCCGATGCGACTCATAAGCTTCATTTGGGAGTCATTGAAGGCAATTTCTGCAGTTTCGACATCAGTGCATAGTGAGTTCACCGTGGTTTCAGTAATGGATCCTGTGATGAGAAGATCTAGTGTGCGCGATGTTGCACGTCCTTCGTTTATCATGAGTAGGATGGCGAATATCCACTCAGCATATTTTTTAAGTTTGGTGGGTTCTGTTTCTTCGCCGTTCCATACTGGGGCAAACGTGGATGCATAGAGTTTTTCATCTTGTGCCCACACGTCGCGTTCGATGAGGTAATCTCGAACGTCAAGCAGATCGGTAAGGATCTGTGAGTCCTGTGGGATTCCATTGCGGTAGTATGAGGCGATTTCTGCTTTGATCTCTTTGTAGGTAGACGAAAATATTTTTGCAATTGCACCTTTTCCTGAAGCCTCCCGGAATGCAGCGTAGAGTCGATTTGGGTTGCGAGCAAGTATTTCAGGAGTGAATGAAGTGAGGATGCGGGTACGATGTTCAGCAAGTTTTTGCAAACCTGTGATCAACCTGGTTATCTCGGTTTCTTTACTCCATATAGGATTGATGAGTGTGTTGGTATCTATGGAGTAGTCTCTGGTAAGCAGATGGCAGGATTCGATCATTTGGGATACTTCTGTCACTTTCTGCGGAATTGGGACCCCTGTGAACTCAGAGAGTTTTTGTATGGTTGAAAAGTACTTTTCGATTGCTATGTAATAATTTTTGACCAGTTCCTGGATTTCGTCGCAGTCCTGTGGGAGAATGCGACCCGGTATGCTTTTTGCCCATGGGTGCTGGGAGAGAAAACGACCATTTGGCATGAGTGATGGTAACAGTGCTTCTATGTCCTGCAGGGCTGTAATAGCGTCTTTGTACTGTTCAGGTGTGATCTCTTTTGCTGTGTGGATCCTAATTCTTTGGATTTTCCGTCTAGGTCCAGTTGGATTATCTTCGAATTCGTAGCGATATTGTTCACAAATTCCAAATAGGTCATATGGAGTGAAGGCACAGGCGCCAATGGGAGTGGCGAGTTCGCGGCAATATCCATCTAATTCTTCGCGAAGTGAATTTATCTGAAGGTGAATGTTGTTTTCTGGTGTGGTAGAACATCCGGAATACTGAATACTTCGTTCGATGTCGTGGATGACTTCTCTCTTTTTTGCTTTATGACTGTGGAGTTCCAGACAGAAACGGGAAAGACCAGCAGTTTCAAGACGCCGTTTGACCACTTCGAGTGCTGCCATTTTTTCTGAGACGAACAGGACTGTTTTTCCACAGACCATCATCTCTGCGATCATGTTGGCGACTGTCTGCGATTTTCCAGTACCTGGGGGTCCTTCAACAACAAGATTTTTTCCAGATTTTACTTCTTCGATAACGGCAATTTGCGAAGCGTCTGCATCCATGATGTTGTATGATTTTTCGGATGGGAGTCGGCGATCGATTTCGTTTTCTGGGAATGTGTCATTCGTATCTGTAGTTGGCGGTGTTTCTGGGTGGAATAGTCCCGCGATGAGAGGATGTGTTTCGGGAGCATATTTTTCGTCCCACGATTGTGAATCGAGATCTTTGAACATTACAAATTTGTGAAAATTGAAGAGATCCAGTGCTATGCCTTGGCAGTATTTCCATCCTTTTTCGTGGATTGTTGTCTCTACTGCTGTGATATATTCGTTGAAATCTTTTATGGTTTCAGGCATAGGGAAATCAGGGAGATTTATTCCTTGTTCGGCTAGTTTTGCCGAAAGTGAGAGAGATGTTATGGGTTCATCGCCAGTCCATTTGAGAATGTAATTGTCTTTAACTTTTTGTCTTGTGAGTTCCACTGGAATTAAGAGGAGCGGGGCTTTATAATGTTTTTTGGGATGTTCAGCTTCGGACCAGTTGATAAATCCTAACGCCAGGTAGAGGACGGAGTAACCCTGTTCTTCAAAAACAGTGCGAGATTTGTTGGCGAGTGTATAAAGTCTCTTGCGGAGGCTGATCTCATCATATGGTGTTTTTAGGATGATATTCTCCTGTTTTTCGGAGAATTTTGTAAAAATTGGATATTTCCAGAATTTTTTTTCATGGATTGGTGTATCGATTTTTTTGCTTGTTGGATAAAATTTCATTCCTCTTTCGCTTATGACGAGCGTGTGATACACTGCTGCTGCTGTGAGCTCCTCATTTATCTCAATACTACGGGCAGGGGATGGTTTATAGTTGAGGAGATTGTTGCGCAGTGTAAGATCGAGAAGTCGTGAACGTAATGTGTCAAGTTTTGAGGTGTGTTCTCCCATTGTCATGCAAGTAGATCCCTAATAGCGTATCTGCTATTTATTAGTGGGATAGAGGTAACTAAGTTTTGGAGTTTATCTTGTTTTCTCTATAGTGCCATTTATTGACTCTAAATCATTATCTTTCATTGAGTTACATCATCATCTATTTGAACTGAAATCAACGTTTTTTCTTGGACCGTTCCTCCTAATCTATTTATCGTTTTTGAAAGATCCTCTGCATCGCTATATTCATCCTCATTTGTTTCCATTGTTAGATATTCAGGCAGAAAATCGATAAATTCTGGGTACTCTGCGCTGTTTGGTTGATATCCGTTCCTGCATCTGCTCACAGAATAGGCATTTTTGTTACCTCAGATAAAGATAAATTTTGTATTATTGACACATCCCTTGTTCTTTTACTTCCCATTTTTGAGATATATGAAGGTGAAATATCTCCTGAACAACATATTTCATTCTTATTTTTATTCTCAAAAATTGTCACATTTAAATAAACATCTGAAAGAATCGTGGTACATTGAATCCCTCATTGAGATCCTCCGACTAAAATTACTCTAAATTTCATTAGATCTTCTTCTGTAACAAAATTATTATTTGTATCTCTTGTTCACTCACTGCATTGATCAAAGTGAAGACGATACTCTTCGTTTTCTCACCTACAATTTATCCTACAATTTATAGTTGATTGAGACCATCAATATTCTCTGATCATGTATTGCAACATTGCACTATCCAAAGATCCAGTAACTTCTCTTCATCGTCAGGGTTACAACTTCGTTACCCCAATTTCCTCTGCTGCTGTCAAACCATGTATGTGGTGTAAACGTGCACTTCGCGGTGGTGAACAGTGCTACAAACATCAGTTCTATGGTATTGATAGTTGGCGCTGTGTCCAGATGACTCCCACCCTTCGATGTAATCAACGCTGCCTCTTTTGCTGGCGTAGCATGGAATATGAAATTCGGCAGGAGATTGAACTAGCACCTAAAGATATCGTTGCTGCTATCCCTAAACTTCAGAAAAAAGGACTATCTGGTGACAAACCCTGGAGTGATCCCGAACGCTGGGCAACTGCTACCAATCATCCAAATCAGTATGCTATATCTCTCTCAGGAGAACCAACGCTTTATAGTCGTCTACCTGAACTCATCGATCTTCTTCGTGAATCAGGAAACAGCGTCTTTGTTGTCTCCAATGGAACTCTACCCAAGATGATCCAAAACATTTGGCCAACTCAACTCTACATATCCTTAGATGCAGCTGATCTTGCAGGATATACTCGCCTTTGTCGTCCAAAAGGAGATCCCGATAAGATGTGGAATAATATCCAAACGTCTCTCTCTCTTCTTAGTCTCAAAGAAGAGGGTGGAACCCGTACTGCGCTACGAACAACTCTTGTCAAAGGATACAACGACTGTGACGCTGTAGGTATCGCCACTCTTATCCGTGATGCCTCCCCAAGATACATTGAGATCAAAGGATACATGTATCTTGGCTCCAGTCGAATGAGATTATCAAAAACTGCTGTGCCGAGCATGGACGAAATTTTGACCTTTGCTCGTGTCATCGAAGAGCATGCAGATTATCAGATACTCGACGAAAACGTACCTAGTCGTGTAATATGCCTTGAGAGAAAATCATGAAATTTGACATAGATGAATTTAGACAGCGCAGAAAAACTGATTTTGAAGGAGCCTGGCGTGCCGGATCATCAGTAATTACTCCTCCTGCATCTGCCGCTACCTACCCGCGCTACACGTATCACCGGGCGAAAGTCCATCCTATCTTCGACACCATTTCCTGTCTTCGTACAGCTTATCTTTCCATGGGTTTTGATGAAGTGATGGTCCCAGTTTTCATCGAAGAGCAGGATGTCTATCGACAATTTGGTCCCGAAGCTGCTGCAGTACTCGACCGTGTCTATTATGTTGGTGGTCTCCCACGCCCAAACGTCGGCATCTCTCGTGAACGACTCGATGCGATTGTTGCTATCACTGGTCATCCGATTGATGAGGCTGTCAGTGAGAAATTGATGAAATGCCTACATGGATACAAAAAAGGAAAATTTGATGGTGATGATCTCACCCATGAGATGTCTCTCTCTCTTGGTGTTGATGATGGCGTTATTGTCCATATCCTTGATACTGTTTTCCCCGAGTTCAAGGAACTTACACCTGAATCTTCTCGAACGACGCTCCGTTCTCACATGACTAGTGGTTGGTTCTTGTCCCTTGCTCAGATGTGGGACAAACGACAGCTTCCAATTCGCATGTTCTCTGTAGATCGTTGTTTCCGTCGAGAACAGGTAGAGGATGCAACACATCTGCGAACTTATCATTCAGCGTCCTGCATTGTCGCTGGCGAGAATGTCACTATTGATGAAGGGAAAGCCGTTGCTGAAGGTTTACTCTCTGCATTTGGTTTTACTGAGTTTCGGTTTCAATCTGATGAGAAGCGGTCAAAGTATTATATGCCTGGGACTCAGACTGAGGTGTATGGTAAGCACCCTGTACATGGGTGGGTTGAGGTTGCAACGTTTGGTCTTTACTCACCAGTCGCACTTGTGGAGTATGGTGTAGGTGTGCCTGTGATGAATCTTGGTATGGGTGTTGAGCGACTTGCAATGATCTTATCTCAGGCCGAGGATGTGCGAAAACTATCCTTTTCTCAACTTTATCCACCTGTATATTCTGATATCGAACTCGCAAAATCTATTGGTTTACGTGAGGAACCACAAACCATTGCGGGACGCCATGCAGTTGCTGCAATCATTGAGATTGCAACATCTCATGCAAATACTCCATCCCCGTGTGAGTTCCTTGCATGGACAGGTGAACTGTTCGGAAAGACGGTTGCAATATCAGTTGTAGAATCAGAAGAAAATTCTCGTTTACTCGGTCCAGCTGCACTTAATGAAGTATTCGTTAGAAATGGTGCAATTCTTGGAGTACCAAATAATGAGCAGTTCAAAGATGTCAGAACTGAGGGTGTTTCAACTGGTCTATCCTTTTTGTGTGCTATAGCGAATCTTGCGGTTGCTAGAATCGAAGAAGCAGCTCGTTTTGGAGATAACACGTCAGTTCAAGTAAGAATGTCAAAGCATCCAAGTGATGTGAATTTGAAGATTGAGGAGTATGCAATGCGCTATGTGACTGATAATAAGAAAAAACTCGATCTACGTGGACCTGTTTTTTTGACAGTTAGATCAAGAATTTTATAATTATTTGTATCCATTTCTTTTTTTCGTCCATGTTTACAGGATATACGCATACTTCATATTTTTGTTTGTTATCTTTTGTTGTTCTCCACAGTTTATGTTTCAATTTCTGTTCCCCTACATTTTTGATACTTGATATCGGAATTGGATATCTCTTGTATTCGTGTGAAATGTTATTTTTTTGCAGAAAAGAGAATAGAAAATAAGGGAAATTTATTGATTTTCCTGTTTTTTTACCTCTTTGTTGTGTCTGAGTATCGATATGGTATCCGCAGATAGGGGTAGATCTCCCCATTTTACTAGTTCTCCATCTGTATTACACAATGCAACTGGTGGGTCTGATTTTTGTGTTAAATGTGCGGTTACAAGCATTGCAATTCCACCCAGTGCCCAAGGAACAAATGTTTGAATCCCTACCCATAGGTTGTTTTGCGATTCAATTGCAATTTTTCCAAAATAGATCGACTGTGCAATAATGCAGAGGATGATTCCTGCAAATCCCACTAAAATTGAAGCAATTGCAGAGGACGCATTGCACTGTTTCCAGAATAGAGTGCCTACTAATGCCCAAAACATGCAGCTGAATAGGATCGTGAACGAGAATATCATCATCCAGTATAGACTGTCTATAACAAAACTGAAAAAAACGCAAAAGACACCAATTACTAGTATCAATATCCGTGTTAATCTTAACACCTGTAGAGAAGTGGTTGCGTATTTTGAGAGTGAACCATGCAATATCAATGTCGATAGAGCAGCGGATGCTGCAAATATCGTGGAACTCGATGTTGACATAATCGCAGCAAGTAGTGAACCAATAAAAATTGCCATCAACACAATTCCAATAACTCCCATTACATTTGGATCAAACAATCGCTCTGCTAAAACTAGTAGAACATAGTTGCCATCTTCTGCCAGTAACTCACTTATTGGGATTCCTGATGGTGTATTTGTTCCCTGTGCTACCATCACAATTGCAATAAGTGCAATCATCATCGAGAGAAATCCTGCAAAAGCATACAATCCTGATCCGAGAAGTAGGCCTTGACGTGCTACCTGAGGATCTCGGGCACACAATACTCTTTGTGTTAGTTCTACTGATGCAAGATATCCAAATCCCATTCCTGACAGACCAGCAAGCCATGTAAATATACCAAGTGGATCTAACGTAAACCCTGATGCAATTGCTCCAGCTCCATTATTTGGTAGGAGATTCCAAAAATTTTCAGGGGTTGTTGCTATAAGCACATCAATTCCTCCAATAAATGCAATTCCTGTTGGAATCAAGATGATCAAACCGAGCATTATCATCACTGCTTGAATATTGTCAGTATATACAACTGCTAGCATGCCCCCGAGATACGTGTACAGAACGACAATTAATCCAGCTACGATCGCACAGATTAATGGATCAAAATCCAGAAAAAGCTTAAAAATTGTTGTTAATGCAACAATGTTTGCTGCAGTCCAAGAAATCATTGAGGGAATACACATTAGGGTTGCAACCGTTGCACCTCGCTTACCGAATCGGAGACGATACATCTCCGAAAGAGAGGCAATTTTCAGTTTATGCAGAAGTGCACAGAAAAAAATAGCCATGAGCACCAATGTTAGGCATGTTGCCCATGGATCAGCAATTGTGGATACTGTATAGCCTGTATATGCAGTCCCAGCAGCACCAAGTAATACTCCTCCACACCAGTTAGAAGAAAATATCGTGCCGCCGATCATAAGAGGTCCTACGGCCTTATTTGCAATTAAATAATTCTCTGCACTTTTATCTGCACCTTTACGCTGAACGAAATATCCTATTGCGATCATCATCATCATATAGATCGCAATAATCAGTAGAATGAGATTACTTATGAAAATCTCTTTAATTTGCTCTAATCCCATGGATCACGCTCCTATTTTGTATGTGGAGATATTTTATCGGCATATTCTGCTGTCTAATACCCTACGTTGGTTATCATTTGCATGTGCCTGAAATTTATTAAAGCTTTTGTTCCTCGCGTTGCTCATTTATCGAAATCTCGGTTTTTCAGTTTCTTCTGTATAGATGGGATCTGCTTTCTCTCTCTCTTTTGAGGATTTATAGCGTATCTGATGATTTTTTACAGTACTCTTCTTTTGAAAATTATTAATGATTATTATTGACTTTACATGAATCGTCTGCTTATTTTGTCTTCGCTCTGTTTTTATCTTAATATTTTCGATAATATATAAGCAATGATATCCTTTCTTGCTGCAGTCTGTAACATAAATGCAATGTCCGAATCGATCTCATTTCAGTCATTGTCTGTCATATTATTATCTCTATTCTTTAATATGTGAGCATTGGTATTGTGTCTTATTGATTTGTGCTTTTTTATGTCTCTACGTTTGATTCTCTATTTTAGTATTTCTTTTTGTTATTGTGAATATTACCCCATAATTAATCTATTTGTCCATCCAATGTTACATAACATTCTATTGATGAATAGGATTTTGAGGATTTGTATATACAATGGCAGAGGAAGTACCCCAGGCACAAATTGAAAAGGATGAGGCGCGAAAGCGATATGAATTCAAGAAGTCATTGGAAAAGCTTGAAGAAAAAGAAGGGTCTGGTACCGAGCTAATTTCCTTGTATATTCCTCCAGACAAACAGATCTATGATGTAACCTCACATCTACGTGATGAGTACGGACAGTGTGCCAACATCAAAAGCAAACAGACGCGGACCAATGTTCAGAGTGCACTCTCCTCTATTCTTTCTCGGCTAAAATATTATAAAATGGCTCCGAAAAATGGAATGGCTGTCTTCTGTGGAGCAATTAACGTTGGTGGTGACAAAACTAATCTTGAATCAATTATTGTTGAACCTCCAGAAGCAATTCGCACCTACAGTTATCGGTGCAGTTCTAGTTTCGAGCTTGAGCCCCTTAAAGCAATGCTCGATGACAAGTTTGTTTATGGTTTGTTGGTTATCGATCGTCGTGAAGCATACTGGGGTTTCCTGCGAGGAACTCATATTGAACCGATAAATGGAACGAATTCTACTGTCCCTGGAAAACAGCGAAAAGGCGGTCAGTCTAGCATACGCTTTGAGCGTCTTCGACTAATTGCAATTCATGAATTCTACAAAAAAGTAGGTGAACGTGCATCTGAGGCGTTCCTTGCTGAACCAGACTTCTTTGAAAAATTTAAGGGTTTGTTAATCGGTGGTCCTATGCCAACCAAAGAAGAATTTGCTGATGGCGACTTTCTCCATCATGAAGTGAAAAAACGGATTATCGGGCTTTTTGATGCCTCATATACAAACGAATTTGGTCTTCGTGAGCTGGTGGACAATGCTCGCGATGCTCTTCGTGGTGTTGATATCATGGACGAAAAGAGGGAGATGTCTCGCTTTTTCAAGGAACTCATTAAGGAGAATGGATGTGCTGCATATGGTGAGGAGAGTGTTCGTCTCAATCTTGAAGCAGGGGCAGTTGATACTCTCCTTCTCTCAGAAAAACTACGAAAGGCAAGATTGACCATTGCATGTGGCAATTGTGGTTATCAAGACGTAAAGACCATGCAGGTTGAAGCCGGCAAAAAGTTTAAAGATTTGTCCTTTGATCATTGTCCACGATGTCAATCTCCACTTTGTCTTATGGATGAGACGGATATCATTGAAGAATTGACCAATCTTGCGGATATATCTAATACCCGTGTTGAGATCATCTCTGACGATTTTGAGGAAGGATCCATGCTTTTCAGTGCATTTGGGGGAATTGCTGCTGTTTTACGATATCCTACTGGGATGTGATCATTGTGTATCGAGAGTATGTTCACAGGGTTAAGCATCTCCTTCACGAAATCACAGGAGAAAATGATGTACTGATTACAGAAGGTGGTGTTCATGCAGATATTGCCTCAACTGTTGCTTTTGCGCTGGCAAAAAAGGAACGGAAAAATCCTGCTGAGATTGCGAAAGATATCGTTAAAAAGATATCTGTACATCCAGATTCTAAAGGGTTGTCTGTCACATCGGTTGGCCCGTACATAAATTTCGTCTTTAGTGGTGCCTATGTTGGCGACTCAGTTCGTGCTGCTCAGCACGTGGACTATGGGAAACTTCCAGAACAAGCCGAGCGTATTGTCCTTGAACATACTAGTGCCAATCCAAATGGACCGTTACATGTTGGTCACATTCGAAACACTGTAATTGGCGATACATTAGTTCGGGCATTTCGAAAAGCTGGGTATCAAGTTGAAGCACACTATTATCTGAATGATATGGGTCGTCAAATTGCAATCGTTGCATGGGGAGTCAAACATCTCCACTATGAGCGTATGCCAGATGAAAAGGGAGATGAGTTTATTGTTCGTCATTATGTCGAGGCAAACCGAATCGCTAAGGAAAAACCGGAAATTGAGCATGCGTTTGATGAGATGATGGAAAAGATTGAGGCGGGCGATCCTGAGACAGTTCAACTCTTTCGTGATTCTGTCGATCTTTGTGTAGAGGGTATCAAAGAAACTCTTACTGCGCTAAACGTTCATCATGATAGCTTTGTTCGTGAAACCACTTTTCTTTGGAATGGTGATATGCAGAAAGTTCTTACAAGAGTTGAGACTCTTCCTGAAGCTCGGCATGATGGACAGATGATCTACCTTGATCTTTCGGATAAGGGATTTAGTAATCGATACGTCCTGCGCAGAAGTAATGGCACTTCGGTCTATGCAGCACGAGATCTCGCTTTTCATATATGGAAAAACAATCGATGTGATCGAAGCATTGACGTTCTCGGTGCAGATCACAAACTGATCGGTGCCCAACTTCAGACGACGCTTGCTATTCTCGGTGAACGTCCCCCAGACATTGTACATTTTGAGTTTGTCTCTCTCCTAGATGGTTCAATGACGACTCGTGGTGGCGTCTTCATTACCGCCGATGAACTCCTGCTGGAGACGAAGAAACGTGCCTTACAGGAGGTAAAGATCCGCCGTCCTGACCTCGAAGAAACCGAATGCGAGCGAATAGCATCTGCGATTGCAATAGGTGCTGTTCGGTACGATATTATTAAAGTTTCTGCTGAAAAATCAACGATATTCGACTGGAAAGAGGCACTCGATTTTGATCGGCAAAGTGCTCCATATGTCCAGTATGCCTATGCTCGCGCTTGCTCTATCTTGAAAAAGGCAAATATTGATGGAGGATTTGTTGCGAATTATGATATCTCTGATCCATATGAGATTTCCTTGGCCAAACATATTGCTAAGTTCCCATATGTGATTGAAAAGGTTGTTGAGGAGTTGCGCCCCCATCTTCTTGCAACCTATGTCCGTGATCTTGCTGATTCCTTTAACTCTTTCTATCGCTTTGTACCAGTACTGAAGGCCGAGGGAAGTTCCCGTGAGGCTCGACTCACGTTGGTTAATGCGAGTAGGAACACGCTTGCTGCTGCACTTGACGTACTTGGTATTGATGCACTGGAGTCAATGTGATTTTATCTTTAATGTTGCTTATGTATTCGCAATGTTTGTATGGGATAATATTTAATATTCTCTTATTTTCTAATAATGTCAAATATTTATCTTATCTCTCGTCCACTTCCTTCTCCTATTTACTATAATTATGTATATAATTTAATTATCACATATAATTTTTATAATTTATTTCTATTTCATAGTTACCTCTATAGCTAGTTTCTTACTATTTATTGTGAATCCTGTGATAGGTATGTTTCTGAGATCTTTATCCTGATATGGGTTTGTGTGTTATTATCAGATTTTTCAAATAACCTGTATCATGATCATCGGCTACCTGTTTCCTATATAAATAACTGGTATGATTGATTGTCGTTACTGTTCCACTTAGTATTTATCCAATTTTCCGTATATATTCAAAAATTTTCTATGAAGATATCTGATTTTATTTCTTTTTTAGTATAATTATCATGGAATTTGTATACAGAGAGCTTTGCAACTTTACCTGTATGTAATGATCAACTCTAGTATGACTCTAGTATTATTGTAATCTCTTGTTATAGGTGTTTTTCAGTAATCTTCAAAAAAAGAATTATTCCAAATTTACTCGTATATCTGTTTTTCATCAATTCTCTCGTACGAAACGAGCTCTTCTGCACTGAAGTGAATGTTAATCTCCCGTTCTGCACTCTCAGGTGCATCGGATGCATGAATTACATTTTTTCCAATTGAAAGAGCATAGTCTCCTCGGACTGTACCAGGTGCTGCTTCTGCAGGGTTTGTTGTCCCGTTCATTTTGCGGACTGTTGCAATAACGTTCTCTCCTTCCAGAACGAAACGAAACACAGGACCGGACGTTATATATTTTTTCATTTCTGGGTAGAATGATTTTGTTCGATGTGCCTCATAGTGCTTGTCTACAATTGCCTCTGAAAGTACACCAAACTTTGTGGCTACGATTTTAAAGCCTTTCTCTTCAAAACGCAAGAGAATCTTGCCAACTAATCCACGCTGAACTCCATCAGGTTTGATCATTACAAAAGTGCGTTCCATTTCTGTCACTCCTTTCCGCGTGCCTTGCGCCCAGCTGCAGTCCATGCGACTCGGCGTGGGAGACGACCAAGTTTGAAATTGCTCTGACACTTGGATGAGCAGAAATAGAATGTTGCCCCATCCTTTCGGACGAAGAGTTTACCCGTTCCTGGTTCGAGCTGTTTACCGCAATAGCTGCAAGTATAGAAACTAACCATCCCGATTTCACCGCCTCGAGAGCTTCTTTGCTTCACGTTCTGTTTCAAGGAGCATTAGGATATCACCTTCACGGATTGGGCCAAATGTGTTCCTGGTGATGATCCTCCCCTTGTTTGGCCCCTCAAGGACCCTGCACTTGATCTGAGCTGCCTCCCCGTGCATTCCTGTAAGGCCTATTACCTCAATGACTTCTGCTGGCGTTGCATCATCAGACATGATATTTATCCTCTAAGTGCCTTAATTTGATTTACAAGGTCTTCAACGATTTCTTTGCTTTTACCTACTTTAACAATCGCAACTGCTGTACACCCTACGTCTAGGCCACATGCAGCACCTATGTCAGCTTGTTTATTAATAAATATGAATGGTATTTCTTTTTCATCTGCAAGGCCTGGTATGTGCATAACAATTTCTTCTGGTGTAACATCCGTACCTATCAGAACGATGGATGCAATTCCGCGCTCAATAGCTTTGGTTGCTTCATTTGCTCCTTTTTTAATCTTTCCGGTCTCTCGTGCTAGTTCAAGAGCTTCAAGTGCTTTGTTCTGAAGTTCTTCAGGGACTTCAAACATTTGATAAATCTTTGACATAAAACTCACTTCATTCGGAACGGTTTACAGACCATCCTTCATCACTCATCAGCGACTATCCCAGTAAGGTAACAGACTGTTGCTGGAGTAAATCTACTTATATGTGAGTATTCAAAATAAATATTTCGGAATATTCTCCAGACATCCGAATTAGTTTTCCTATGGATACTTTTTCCCCTGTAATGTGTCTCTGCTAGCTTTCCTGCAGTTTCTTTTCTTTTTTGAATTGGATTTACATGTTAATCTATCGGGGTAAAATATGCGTTTTAGATACTCTTCAGTTTTTCTGAGAGTTATTCTTTGGTGATGGGGTTTCACGTTTTCTCTTCTCGGCAAGTTCTGCGAACGAACTTATTATCATATACATTTTGTAAGATGATATTTGAAAAATTCCTTTTTTGTAAGTAGATCCGTTTTTTTGTGTATCTGTTGTTTGCTTTATACCATCAGTTCATCTTTGATGTTTAGCCAATCTGTTGCAGCAGTTTTATCCAATGATATTCCTCATCATTTTCAGATGTTGGATACTTGCAATTCCTGTTCTCTGTCTCGTGAATCTCGATTTTCATTACATTCTTACGAATGTATAGTTCAGAAGAAAGTTTTTGACCCCCGTAGTCATATTAATAATGTAGTCATATATATTCAAGAAATGACATACATACACTTAACAAAAGGTGTCTGTGTAAATGCGGGTATTTTTTATAGGATTCGGACAGGCAGGAGGGAAACTTGTGGACATGTTCCTTGCGCAGGACAAGAAGCTCGGCTCTACAAGTTTCCGTGGTATTGTTATTAATACTGCTAGAACCGATTTGTTGGGAATTAAGAATATTCCCATGAAAGATCGTCTCCTGATAGGTCAGACAATGGTTAAAGGTCATGGTGTTGGAACTGACAATGTGACCGGCGCAAAAGTAGCAGCAGATGAAATTGACACTATTATTAGCACAATTGATCGTCGTGGGACACATGATATCGATGCATTCGTTGTGTGTGCAGGTCTTGGTGGCGGCACAGGTTCTGGAGGGGCCCCGGTCCTGTGTCGTCACTTAAAACGTATTTATCGTGAGCCTGTGTATGCAGTCGGCGTCATTCCAGCTCCTGAAGAAGGACGTCTTTATTCTTTGAATGCAGCCCGCAGTCTTTCGACGCTGGTAAATGAAGCGGACAATGTAATTGTGTTCGACAATAGTGCGTGGAAAAATGATGGTGAGAGTGTGAAAAGTGCATATGAACGCCTTAATGAGGAAATAGTTCGTAGGTTTGGCGTTCTGTTCCGTGCTGGAGAGGTTAGTAAGTACGGCGTTGGGGAGATGGTTGTTGATTCTAGTGAAATCATTAATACACTTAGAGGAGGTGGAATCTCTTCTGTTGGTTATGCTATTAGTGAGGCTCTTCCATTGGCGAAGAATGGTAGTAAACCTTCCTCAAAGAATGATAACAATGGTGGTATCCTCTCAGGTATCCTTGGGAAGAAGGAAAAGAAAGTTGAGCCGCATGTAGATATTACATCTGGTGAGGACAAGTCTGCAAAGATTATTGGTTTGGTTCGCCGTGCAATGCTCGGACGCCTGACACTTCCATGTGATTATTCTACTGCAGAACGTGCTCTTGTTCTGGTTGCCGGTCCACCATGTGAACTTGATAGGAAAGGCGTAGAAAAATCTAAGAGTTGGGTTGAAGAGAACATTGCAGGTGTTGAGGTTCGTGGAGGGGATTATCCGGTTGACAGCGGCTATGTTGCAGCTGTTGTTCTGCTTGCAACGATTGGCGATGCCCCACGTATTCGTGAGTTGATGGAGCTTGCCAAGGAGGCAAAAGAAGAGGTTATCCGCTCTCGCGAGCGTTCACATATTGCAATGTTTGAAAATGGGGTTGATCCATTATTTGAATGAGGTATAATATGAAGAAAATCGTCTATTTTTTGATTGCTCTTCTGCTTTGTACTGCATTTATCGGTACTGCTGATGCCTGGAATAGCAACTCTGAAGCGAATATTAATCCGTCCGGAAATCTGATGCCTGGGGACTCTGTTTCGGCCACGATGACAATTAAAATTCTTGCGGATAGTTCTGTTTATCGTATCGATATGTATACAGATTTAACCTCTGCTGTTTGGACCGGTTCTCTTGCATCAGCGGAAGGTACTCCTATTACTGAATTTCCAGCAGGAAAAAGGTATATTGACGGTTATCCTCTGACTAAATTGCCTCAGGATACTGTTCTTACCATTTATCTGGATGGAAAAGTTCCAAGTACAAAAGCGGGTGCCGAAATTACTGTTATCACTGTTGAAGAGGTTAGTAATTCTGAGAGTGTTATCTCAACCTATTCTTCAAGGAAGCAGATGGTCTATAACCCTGAAGATGTACCGAAACAGATTGAGGAAATTCGAAATGCAATCACCGAGCTGGATGCCCTAATCACTAAATTGTCCAAGCAAGGAGTAGATGTCTCCGCTGCAATTTTCAAACTAGAAATTGTCCAAAATGATTTGAAGGCTGCAGATGAGCACAAGACTGATATTGCTACTGCTACTAAAGAAATTACTTTGGCCAGTTCAGCTCTCGTTGATGCTGAAAAGGAGATGATTAATTCAGTTCTATTGAAAACTAAGAATAATCTCGATGCAATTGATCAGAATATTGCAAACTTGAATGCAAAGGGATGGAATGACAATAGAATTATTCTTTTATCAAATTCTAAGCAAACTACCCAAAATTTATACAATACTGCGAAATCTGCTTATGATGTATCTATCGGTTCTATCTCAACCACCACCAGAACCCAATCACTTGAAGCACTAAACAGCTCAGTTAGTACACTTGAAATGTCAAACACTCTCTGGGAAGAATCTCAAAAGTCTCCTCTTGACGTTCTCGGTCCATATGCTATATACATCATCACAGGTGTTCTTGCCACAATGGTCATCGTTGTTGTGGTTGTTGTGATTCGTCGTCGGAACGCAAACGCTTGGGATGAACTTGGTTAATTCATTTTTTTAATTACTTGATGACATAAATTTTCCATAAAATTAATTAAATTCTCTTTTTTCAATGAAATTTACTGTTCATATATCTCCATAGATTTGTTTCTGCATCTTTCTTGATGAAAACTGTGATTGTATTATCTGGTTGAAAATTGACATCTCCAGATGGAATAATGAGCTCTCCATTTCTCCGGATAGCAATGAAGAGCATATCCTTAATGTCTGTTCTCTCTCTTTCTCTCCTGTTTTATCGACACAGTGTTGCTCCTTTGCTGATTTCAACTCGAAGATCCTTCTCCCATCACTGGTCAGTGGAGACGAGTAGCTGAGTTCCTGGATTTCCTGACCAGACATACAAACTACGGGAAACGATCTTATCTGGATTTTCACTGGTACGAACACTACTTCTTTGCATAGTCCCGGATGTTTTTTTTCTGATTGATGATAGCTCTCAGGGTCTGCACATTAATATCGTTTTGCAATCCAGCATATCACCAGATCGAGTGCATTAGTCACCGTGTTGTTGTAACAAGAGCATCTTCCCTATCAATCCCAAGCCCTCAAGCACAATCTTGTTGGATCGTGGAAGTGTCCCCTGAAATTGAAAGGAGATCTTGCTGTGTGTGAATTTCTGCACATAGTTTTTCATCCAGATCAATGTACCACACTAGGGTCGTTCTCAGAAGTGATACTGGCAAGATTCCTACCAACATTTCCCAATGCCTACAAATGATACGATACAAAAATATCTTTATGGATCGTGAGATATTTTTACCTATTCTATGTTATAGATAATAATTTTAATGACTGTCTGTGGAGTTGATGAAGCTGGAAAAGGTTCAGTTATTGGACCGATGGTAACTGCTGGAGTTCTGGTTAAAGACGTGACTGAATTAGAGGATCTTGATATTCGGGATTCAAAACAGCTGACAACTCGTCGACGAATGAAATTGTACGATGAGATCGTTCTGCGATGGAAAACCACGATTGTGGTAAAAACTCCAGCGGAAATCGATGCCCGGTTGGGAACTATGAATGCATTTACTGCATCTTGTCATGCCTCAGTGATTAAATCTCTTTTACCCAACATGGCTTTTGTGGATGCGTGCGATGTGAATGCCGCACGCTTCGGTTCCAATGTAGCTAGATTGTCAGGTATATCTGAGCTTCTTGTGATTTCTGAACATAAGGCAGATGACAAATTTCTGATTGTTGGGGCGGCAAGCATCGTGGCAAAAGTTACTCGTGATCTTCTGGTGACGGAGCTGTCTAATATGTTTGGTCCTGTTGGGAGCGGTTATCCGTCAGATCATGTAACGATTCGATTTCTTGAAGAATATATTCGTGCTCACAGACATCCCCCGGTCTGTGCTCGCCAGACCTGGAAAACTGTGAATGAAATTAAAGCTCGGGTCTCTCAGCAATGCTTGGTGGATTTTTTCTAAAAACGACTCATTATATGTAATAAATTTGTTATTTTTCTCTCAGTATTTTTGTAAATTTTTTATACCTCATTCACCCGCCTAATTTTTCGCTACGATCAACTTCTTAGCTTATAATCACAGAGTAATAAAGAGCAATGGAATTTGGCTGGGTAGTTTTGGTGTTCATTTCTGTACTTGTGTACATTGGAGTCTGCTGGGCAATTAAAATATATAATATTCGTCCTGAGATATTTGCTTTTATTGGACCCTGCCTAATGATTCGAACATCCAAAACTCAGATATTTGATGCACTTGCACGTTTTCGCCGAATTTTTCTTGTGTACGGAACACTTGGAGTTTTTATTGCTACTGTTTGTAGTATTTTAATGACGGTGATAATACTTCTTACTGCGTACATGACAATGATAATTAATCCTGATCCTTCTCAACTTATTCAACCGAGAAATTTACTTCTTATTCCGGGTGTGAATGATTTTGTCCCCTCCACCTGTGCCGTCTGGTTTGCGTTGATCTTTGCGGTGTTCATTCATGAATTTGGGCATGGTCTTCTTTCTCGAGTGGAAAATATTCGTGTGAAATACACTGGAATTCTTACACTGGTGCTCCCTATTGGAGCATTTGTTGAATCTGACGAAGAGGAGATAGAAAAGTCCAAACTTGCAACCAAACTTCGCGTTTTTGCTGCAGGTATCTCTAACAACATGGTAGTTGGAGTAGTGTGCCTTGTTGTTTTATCGCTGTTATTAGGAATGATTGTTCCTGGAACTATGCCGATAGTTCAGGGTATCTATGAAAATTCTCCTGCCGATTGTGCTGGCATATATCCAGGAACGATGATTCTTGCGATTGATGGCATTCTGGTCTCTAATAGTACTGATGTGTCCACGATTCTTTCCTCAACAGTACCGGGGCAGACAATTCATGTTCTAGGTGAGTTCAAGGGTGAGCAACGAATGTATGATGTTACTCTTACGAACCTCCCTTCTGAAAGAAGGAGCTCTGTATTTAAAAATGATAGTTCTGGATTTATGGGTATTCTGTACAGTGATCCTCGGACGATAACTGATATGTTGCATGCGTTAACACATCCCTCAACAATGAATCAGATGCTTGTCTCTGTGTTGTGTTTCCTAATGTTACCGTTCTCGTCCATTGACGTTAGCAGTTCTCTTAGTATTCTTGTTATCGATACACCTGATCCTGTCTTTTTGTCTGCTCCATTTGGGGGATTCTGGGAACTTGTTCACCTATTTTTCTGGTGTTCCTGGATAAACGTTTTGCTGGGTACATTTAATGCGTTACCACTAGGTCCGCTTGATGGAGGTCAAATGCTGCGTGAATGTGTGAAAAATCTCCTTTCTAAATGTGACATGGAACGTTATACCTTATCATTGTGCCGCATAATTACTAATCTGCTGATTGTGGTGATTATTGTCCCCATTATTATGCCATATTTTTTCTTCTGAATGGAGTGCAAGCGATTATGAGGATTAACATCGCATAAGAATAAGAGTAGTACATTTATGGGCTTTCGTTGGCTTCTATTTCCCTTGTTGGTTTTTCTCGGGGGTTGCTGCTATGGTCCATCATCTTCGATGATTAAGATTGCTTATGATGCAGGTTTTTCATCGAATGATGTACTGATTAGTCAATATTTTTATGGATGGCTGATTTTGCTAGTTATGGTCAGTGTCGGATTTCTTAATGGATTCTTCTTTCATCTCCCATTATTCCATACACAATGGACAGTAAGAAGATTTTTGAGCCTGTTTGCTACTGGAGCTACACTTGCTCTAGTGAGCACCTGCTACTGTTTTTCCCTGCAGAGTATTCCAGCATCGCTTTCAGTTATTCTTCTGTTTCAATTTACATGGATTGGTGTGCTCATTCAAACGTTGGTGGAATGGAAAATCCCATCCCGAAGAACAATTGTTGCGGTTGCGCTCCTAATTTTAGGCACAATTCTTGCTGCTGATTTTTTTGGAAGTCGTCTCTCTTTAACTGCTGAGGGAATCATATTTGGAATTTTATCAGCTTTATTCTATGCATTATATATGTTCTTACTTGGCTATAAGGAATCTGGGATGTCTCCATTGATGCGGAGTTTTGTGGTCCTGTCCTGCTCACTTGCTATATTGCTGTGTATCTTGTCCTCAGTTTCCATTTTGAGTTTTCAGGTGCTTTCTGATCTCTGGACATATGGGTGTATTCTTGGATTGTTTGGTTGTGCTCTTCCCATGTTTTTGTTTTCGATTGGGACTCCACGTATCTCTACTGGTTCTGCCACCATCCTTAGCTCCTCCGAACTTCCTGCCTCGATTGTCTGTTCAGTAGTTATCCTTTCTGAGGGAGTGTCTTGGGTTCAGTGGATGGGTATTGCTTTGATATTTTTTGGTATTGCTTCTCTCTATTTTTGGGATGAGGATAGAATTGATGTGGTGTCTTGATGTGGTGTCTTTAGTATCTGAATAATATAATTCTACGTTATTTTTTCTTGAAAATATATCTTATAATTGTTTAATTAGATCTGATGCGATATGTATTCCTTCTTTCTCCATGAAAGTGTAGTGCCTTGTCACATAGGATTTCAAGATATACACTGTTCACTTTAATTTATTCAGGAAAATCGTATGTATTACGTGCACTTTCTTTATTTCGTTGAATTCCTTAAATCAATTTGTCTATTTTTTCTATAGAAATATATTAGGATATTCTCTGAACAACCTTTGACGAAATATAATAATCTATTTACAATCAATGTATATGTAACATGAAACGGATTGCGGTGCTTGCTTCGGGACGCGGTTCTAACTTTCAGGCGATACTTGAAGCCATTTCTAGAGGAGAGATAAATGGAAAGTGTGTTGTTCTCCTTACAGACAACAAGAATGCTTATGCAATTGAACTGGCAAAAAATGCTGGTATCCCCATAGTTGTGATTAACTACCATGATTACCCAACAAAATCTGCTTTTGAAACAGATTTGCTTGAGGCTATGCATGCAGCTAATGCAGATCTATTTGTCTGTGCTGGATATATGCGCATAATTGGAACCGAGATAATCCGAGCGTTTGCAGGAAAAATTATCAATATCCATCCTGCTCTCCTTCCATCGTTTCCCGGTCTGCATGCCCAGAGGAATGCCTTGGAATATGGTGTTAAGATTGCTGGCTGTACCGTACATTTCGTTGATGATGGATTGGATTCTGGCCCAATCATTCTGCAGAAAGCGGTCTCAGTTTTGGATGATGATGATGAAAAAACGCTTGATGCGCGGATACTTGCCCAGGAACATGTTGTATTTCCAAAAGCTGTTGCACTGTTTTGTGCAGACCGCCTAGTGATATCTGGTCGTCATGTGAAGATTTTACCAAAGAGACCATGAGAACAATGCTTCCTTTAAAAATTTGTCAAGATCCTAAAGAAATTGCGATTGAACGTATTTCTATCCTTTTTTCCCAGGCGTACATCAATCGCGCTAATCCCACCCTTGCTCGTAGATATGTGATACTTGCCCGGGAAATTGCGATGCGAAGGTGTATACGAATTCCAAAAGTATATCGTCGGTCTTTTTGCCCTGTTTGCTATACCTATTTTGTTTCAGGAGAAAACCATCGCGTTCGCATTCAGCATGGGAAGGTTATCTCAACATGTCGAATATGTGGTGTGATAATTCGATATCCTCTTTTGTAATCCTCTTTTGTGTAGTAGATTTGATGAGGTATTTTCCTGTCTGGAATTGTCCCTCCGTATGAGCACTAAAACGCATATTCTTTATGCATGTTTTTGTCATTAACGGGGTTGAAATTGCAGTCTACTCCTAAATCAGGATAAATGTTTCTGAAATTTTTCCATGTGAAATATCGCAATATTTGGTTATATCAGTGGAATATATTGTTTTTTTAAGATTTATTTGGAAAATTTATCTCATTTTCTCTCTCTATTTCTTAGAGATTGGAAAACGCTTTAATGGGAACTCTTATCCCCATAACAGTCTAACATATAAAGCACTAGGAGAATTCTACTCGTGCCACATATATTCTATAAAGAATCCTATATTCAAACCTTGAAACCTACGATATGGGTTGGTAAAAATGGTTGCACCGAGGATTTAGTGGAAGAGGCACGTCGTCAGTTGGAAGCACGAAAGGTCATCAAAATCAAATGGTTGCAGAGTTGTGATATTGATGAAGAAGAAATTCTTGCTCTTGCTCAAAAAACGTCAGCTGATATTTTGAGTTCTCGTGGTAGAATGGTTGTTCTCGGTACAAAAAACGGAGGTAAACCTCCAGTGATGGTGCTGGTCAAAGGGAAGAAATCGGCGAAGAGGCTGTCTGCACGAAGTCGCATTAAATCATTTTATCTTAATAAAAAATAGATATTTTTATTTTTCTCTCTATATTTTTTTGAAAACTATGAGTTATATTTTGAAAACCTTCACTTTTCCGAACTTATTTATTGTCTGGGAACAAAATAATAAATACTGTTAATGTCATGTGTTGCAGAATTTACTCCATGCAACCAAATCGTGCCGAAAGGTACGGGCTTACAGTGAGGAAAAGTCTATGACTACAGTATTTGATGTCCCAGCGAATGTACTCATTACAAAGGTTGCTGAAGTACTCAAGAGTGAGGCGGAGATCAAGGCACCTGAGTGGTCCGAGTATGTGAAAACTGGGGTACACAAGCAGATGCCACCTGAGGATCCAGACTGGTGGTACATCCGTTCAGCAGCAGTGTTGCGTCGTATCTATGTTGATGGACCTATTGGAGTTGAGCGTATGCGCTCGGTCTATGGTGGTCTGCAAGATCGCGGTTCCAAACCATCTCACTTTAGAAAGGGTAGTGGCAGTATCGCAAGAAAAGTCATGCAACAGCTTGAATCAGCCGGTTATATTGAAAAAGTTACCGGTGGTCGTAATGTATCTGCAAAAGGCCGTAAATTCCTTGATAATATTGCTCACTCCTTAAAGGAGGACGTACTCAAAGAAGCGCCTGGTCTTGCAAAGTACTAACGAATATCTATCTGATTAAACAGAATGGTGATCAGAGATGGAAGACGATGAACTTGCAGAAATTCGTCGACAACGCATGATGCAGCTTCAGCAACAGCAGATGGCTGAACAAGAACAGGCTCAACGTCAACAGCAGATGCAAGCCCAAATTCAGTCGATTCTCATGCAGGCAATGGAACCCGAAGCCCGTGAGCGACTGAATACTATCAAGCTGACAAAGCCTGAGTTTGCCGCTGCAGTCGAGCAACAGATTGTTGCTCTTGCCCAGTCGGGACGCTTGCATCAGAAAATTACTGATGTTCAGCTTAAACAACTACTTTCCCAGATCGTTCCACAAAAAAGGGAATTTAATATTCGTAGGGTTGGATGAAAGCAGGTGTTCTCTATAGCGGCGGCAAGGATAGTACTCTTGCTGCAATTTTGCTTGGGAGAGACTATGAAGTGGAACTGGTAACATTTGTGTTTGATCCTTCTCACCCAATTCCTTTCATTGAAGCTGCCGCAAAGGCTGTTGGTTTCCCTTGGAAAAAATATACCTTTGCACCAGGTTCTCTCGATGATATTATCAACAAAATTGTTGAGGATGGATATCCATCAAATGCTATCAATGAAATCCATCGATGGGCTCTCTGTGCACTTGCCCAAGAATATGATGTGATCGCCGATGGGACTCGTCGTGATGATCGAGTACCTATGCGAACAAGTTCCGAGGTCCAGAGTCTTGAAATGAAGTATGGAGTTAGCTATGTGCGACCGCTTCTTGGCATAGGAAAAAAAGAGATTATCCGATTATGTGAACGATTCTTTGAGATCGCCTATGGCGAGACAGGAATGATTCCAAATGGTGATTTCGAGAGTGAGATAAGGACTGAAATGGTTCGTCGAGGGATTGATTATGTATCCCTCTTTCCCAAAAACCATGAGCAATCTCTGATAATTCGAAAATGGTGATTAACCATGAGCAAACTTACTAAAGCTCGTAAGATTCGTCTTGCAAAGGCGACCCATCAGAACCGCCGTGTTCCTGCATGGGTCATGATAAAAACAAAGCGCACCGTTGTGTCGCACCCGTGCAGACGCAACTGGAGACGCAGTACTCTGAAGGTGTAAAAAAATGGTAGAAGCACAAAAGGAACAAGTATATGTTATTCCACTCCGTGATGTCAAGCGAGTACCATGTTATAAACGTGCTAACGCTGCAATTAAAGACATTCGCAGCTACCTGAAGCATCACATGAAAAGTGATGATGTTAAGCTTGATATGAGTATTAATGAGGCTGTCTGGGCTCGTGGATCTCAGAAGCCTCCTAGACACATTCGTGTTCGTGCAATGAAATTTGAAGATGGACAGGTTCAGGCAGAACGTGCTGAGGAGTAAATGGATCATACCCTGTCACTGAATGGAGACCCAAACATTGGCGTCTTCTCTCGTGTCTTTGAAGATATTGCCTTTGTCCCACTTGATTCCCCGGATCGGTTCAGATCACAGATAGCAGAAGCTCTTGATGTAGAAATAATCCCTACATTTATCCAGGGATCGTCTGTAATTGGTCTACTTCTTACAGGTAATTCTCGTGGGTTTGTCGTATCTGGTCTTATTCATGATTCTGAACTTGACCTTCTTCAGGAGTACGGTGATGTTTTGCTTCTTGGGGAAGAGATGAATGCGGCAGGGAATATTATTCTTACCAATGATTCATTTGCAATTGTGCATCCTAGCATGTCACTAGAAATGAGAAGAATGGTTTCTGACTTCCTGAAAGTCGAGACGATCCCACTGTCTTTTGGAGGTATTGGCACTGTAGGGATGGCAGGTGCCTGTACTAATGCAGGTGTTCTGTTGCCCACGCAGAGTTTTCCTGAAGAACTCGTTAATCTCGAAAACAACCTTCCAACAGAGAACGTTTCCGTTGGTACAGGTTCCGTGAACATGGGTTCGGGTATGATTGGAACAGGTCTGATCGTCAACAGCAAGGGTTATTTGGCCGGAAACGCTACTACGGGCTTTGAACTCGGTCGGATTGAAGATGTATTTGGATTTATCTGAGGTAAAATTACTATGCAAAAATTTGAAGTAAAGGGCACGTTCAAAAACGATGGACAGATGAAGCCCTATACAAAGAGGATAGATGCACCTAGCGAACGTCTTGCAGGAGAGTTTACTCTTGCAACGATTGGAAGCAAGCATAGACTTGAGCGAAAATATATTACTGTTGATTCTATAAAGGCTATCAATGGCGAGTAATGCAAATCTGGTAAATCGGGAGCAGGAGGTACAGGCACTCCGTTCCTATGCTGCAGAATATTCTCAGCAGTTTGAACTTCTGTCTCAACAATTGCGTTTTATCGAATCTGCTCGTGCGGAGTCTCTTGCTTCCATTGAGACACTAGAAGCTCTGATTAACACGACTGGAGAGCTTTCTACCCTCCTAAGTCTTGGTGGTGGTGTATCTGTTCGGGCACTCGTTCAGGACACAAAGAAAATGCTTGTTGGGATTGGTGCGGGAGTTATGGTTGAAAAATCAACTGAGGAGGCAATCTCTTTCCTGCATGATCGGATCATTGAGATGGATGCATCTGGCAAACGACTTTCTGAGTCTCTCGAAAAACTACAAAGTCAGATGGCTGTAGTTGAGCAGCGCATACAGGAAATTTTTGCTTCTACACAGCAGTCATCCCACTGATATTTTTTCATATCTTTTGGTTTAAATACTGTTTTTATCGAAAATTTTGCGAATATCCTCTATTCATGAGACTATTTGGAATAAAAACCTCTCTAAGAATAGATATCAAATTTGGATGTATTGTAAGTACATATTTCATTTGTTTTATCGAATATTTCTAGAGAGCTTCCCCTCCTTGAAAATTTGAAACCTCCATTATTCAGTTTAGTTTTCTGCGTTTTATTTTGGAAAGTTAAGAATATTCTCTCCACTTATCAATTATGTGGAGAAATTTGGAGGGATTATAGATGCGTATCCCTCTATTGTGTCTTTATTGTCAGAATCAGTAGATACAGATTTACTCTCTTCTGTTTTTAGTAATTCTTCTGGAACCTAATGTTCCCAATGAGATCTCATTGTTTTTTGTCATTCTAATTAAGTTTAGCTCTCACAATTTTGAAGAAATCGTGTCTATGAATTGACTGTGTATTTTCTACTGTTTTGTATGTCTTATATGGTTACAATATCTTCTATACAGCTAGAGCCATGCTAATACATTGATCAATGTGTATGGATAATTTATCAAAGGAGGTGATGTTGGAGATCTCCGAGAGGTACATTTCCTAATTGATATTAAATCCGTTACATTATCTCTTGCACTGAAGATGCAGATTTGCGCGTTTTCTCTGTACTCTCTTGGCGACATTTGAATCTCTCTATTTGGAGACATAGAGCTTTATTTATCAATTGATGATATATCACACACTACACTGATTGTGGTATGAACTGATGATGCCGTGGAGCGTTGACGAATATGTCAGCTCTGTTATGCTCATTAGATTCTATTGAAATGATTGATATATTTGAACAATTTATAAATATATTCTTTTATCATAATTCTTTCTTGAATGTTTCTGTATAATAATAGCCTCCTACTATATATTTTTGCGACGAAATGTTGCAATATGAAATTATCAATTCTTTTCCATACTTTTTAATATGTTGGATATATGGAGTGAAGTAGACATTACAATTATTTTATTTTTATATCACTTTTTATTTTTTTAAGTTTGCTCTGCCTGAAAAACATATGTCCTGAAGAAAAGAGATAAAAAATGATCTATTATTTTAGTTTTTTGAATAAGGTTTGCAAGGTTTCAACTATCTCTATCGAATGATATGCAGAACTTTTCCCATTTAAAAATAGCAGAGGCAATTTATACTTTTAGGGTAAATAGTTAGATAATGTTTGAAGGGTTGAAGAAAAAACTCAGCGAAATTACCAAAAAACTTGGAAAAAGTATTGAATCTTCCTCTGTGACAAACGAGAATAAGGTTGATCCGCTTCTTCTTAAAACTCATACCATTTCGGATACTGGTGATTCAATCGGAATTTCATCAACGGAGGCTACAATCCCAACTGAAGAGTCTGTTCCATCATCTCTAGTTTCGTCCTCATCTTCAGTGACTGAGAAACCGTTCTCTATCACAGCTGAAAAACCAACTCTTTATGCCAATAAACCCGGATTTTTTGGAAAGTTAAAGACACTTGTCGTTGAAAGAGAGTTCATTCTTTCGGAAAAAGATATCGATGAAACACTTTTTGAGTTACAGGTGATACTTCTTGAGGCTGATGTTGCATTTCCAGTTGTGGAAGCAATCATAGTCCACATGAAAAAAGAACTTGTTGGAACTCATCGAAAAATTCGCGAATCTCCTGAAATGATTGTAACCAATGCTCTTCGGCATGCTATTGATGGTGTGCTTGGTGATGGGTTTGATTTGCTCGACTATATTAAGTCCAATGATAATCCTGTAAAAATTCTCTTTATTGGTGTAAACGGTACTGGAAAAACCACCTCAATTGCAAAAATAGCATATTATCTTCAGAATCATGGAATGTCCGTAGTTGTTGGTGCTGGAGATACATTCAGAGCTGGAGCGATTGAACAACTTCGTGTGCATTGTGATAGGCTTGGTATCAAGCTTATCGCCCATCGTGAAGGGGCAGATCCGTCTGCAGTTCTTTTTGATACTGTGGAGTACGCAAAATCTCATAATATTGATGTTGTGTTAGCAGATTCTGCGGGTCGATTCCACAATCGTGTCAATCTGATGAATCAGTTGGAGAAGATAAAACGTGTAGTGAAACCGAACCTCGTTTTTTATGTGGATGAGGCGGTTGCTGGAAATGATGCAGTGATCCGTGCTGCGGAGTTTGAAAAGACGATATCCATTGATGGAGTGATTTTAACCAAAGTGGACATGGATCCGAAAGGAGGTGCTGCAATATCTATTGCTTATACCATTGGTAAGCCGCTGGTATTTCTTGGGATTGGTCAGGAGATCTCTGATATGAAACCATTTGTTCCAGCGTTGATTACAGATGCAATTTTTGGAGAGGAGATCTAAATGAGCCTCGATCAACTTTCAACCTCTCTGAAGGATGCTCTGAAAAAACTATCCGGAAAAACGATCATTGATCGTGGTGCTGTGGATGAGTTGATTCGCGATCTCCAACGGGCGTTGCTATCAGCAGATGTCAATGTTAAGCTTGTAATGCAGCTGTCTCAGTCGATCAAATCTCGGGCTCTGAATGAGGTTTTATCTCCTGGTGTGAATGTCCGTGAACATGTACTGCGAGTTGTGTATTTAGAGCTTGTAAAACTCGTTGGAAAGAGGGCTGAACTCCAATTACATCCACAGAAAATCTTAATGGTTGGATTACAGGGTTCTGGTAAGACAACTACGACTGGAAAGTTGTGTCGATACTTTCAACGCAAGGGTTTGAAGGTCGGGGCAATTGGCGCTGATAATTTTCGACCGGGTGCCTATGCCCAGCTTGAAACATTATGCAAAAAGATCAATGTTCCATGCTACGGCGATCCATTGGAGAGAGATGCAGTGAAAATCATCCATGATGGTCTGATTGCATTAAAGGGTATGGAGGTTATCATTGTGGATACTGCAGGTCGTCATGCTCTGGAGGACGATATGATCTGGGAGATATCACAAATCAATGATTTGCTCCAACCAGATCACCGTTGGCTTGTAATTGATGCAGCACTTGGCCAGGCTGCACGAGATCAGGCGAAGCGGTTCCATGAGGCCATAGATATTGATGGCGTGATTGTAACCAAGATGGATGGTACGGCCAAAGGAGGTGGAGCTATGTCTGCAGTCTCCGAAACCCAGTCTGGTATTGTGTTCATAGGTAATGGTGAGACAATTGAGGATATGGAACGGTTTGATGCGAATGGTTTCATATCTCGTTTGCTGGGCATGGGTGATTTGAAGGCGCTCGTCGAGAAGGCAGAGGATGTTATCAAACCAGATGATGCGGATGTTAACGCGATGCTGCGTGGAAAATTCTCTTTGAGTGATATGTACAAGCAGTTGGAAGCGGTACAGAAAATGGGTCCGTTAAAACAAGTGCTCTCAATGTTACCTCTTGGTGGAATGAGTTTACCTTCTGACGCATTAGATGGAACAGCGGTTCGAATGAAGAAATTTCGAATTATTATGGACTCAATGACGCAACAGGAATTGGATAATCCTTCGTTGCTCAATACATCTCGAATGATACGAGTTGCTCAAGGTTCGGGGACGGCAGTTGATGAGGTACGCGAGCTTATCAAATACCATAAGATGATGCAAAAGATGCTGAAGGGATTTCGAGGAAATCGGGTGATGATGAATAAGATGATGAAGCAGATTAGCAAGGATGGTGGTGTTCTTGCTGGAATAGATCGCATGAATCATCGCTAAATCTATTTCTACCATTTTAAAAATTAAAAATAGGAGCGATATCTACAAAATTATTTGCTTGATCAACTTCTTTGTTTTTACCTACCATTCTGCTATACGTTTTGTTGCAAATATATGCGCATATGCGCATCGTCTCTCCTGCACAATAAGTATCAAATATGAACTCCAGTTTTTTTTCGTCAGTTCATGTTAGAAATAGATCATTCTTTTTGTCGAAATTATTTTTAATATTTCTAAATCATTTTTAGAAACTCGCTGGATGTTTTTATAATCTGTTATTTTTCTGGAAATATTTTTAGTAAATTATTCGATGTTGTACATATCATATTGTCATATTAAATTATGTCGCCATCAAAATTTTACCTACTTTAATTCATCTTTTTATTATCATTTTTGTAATTCTATATTATTGATTTATGAGTATACTTTGTATCTTTTTTATTAATTATGATGTACAATCATGTTTATGTTATGTAAAATTATATGACTTAATATATATAAATGAAACATCTATTTTTCAAAGGATCCATGTTCCCTTTTATATCAAAACAAAATAAGTTCTAATTATCAACCATCCACATTATTATTTATCTCAAATTCTTTCTAGAATATGTTTGTTATTCTGTTATATCTGTCTGATACCAATAATTTTTTGATAAATTTTTCATTCTCTCTGAATTCTTCCTTATACATTGTTATTGGGTGATAGGGGGAACACCCAATTCAAAAATAATTCTCTCACTCGCTTACTATTTTTTAATTATTAGTATTTTTATTAACTACCTACCTCCATTCATGTGATGTTTTTGCGGGATGCATACAAGTACTCTTGAGCATATCCTGCAAATTTTCCAAAATGTTCGCGAGCATATGTCTCTGCTTTGGTATAAGAGAGTTTCTTTTTTCCCCCAATATATTTGTTACGTATAATTCTCTCTATCCATACGTCAACAGGTACTGCTTCTAATTTTTCAAATGCAAATAATAATACACAGTCGGCAATTTTTGGCCCAACACCTTTTAACTCACAGAGTCTCTTTTTGGCATCTTGATAGGAAAGATTGCGTATTTCTTCACTCCACTCTGGATTTTTACATACCATTTCTGCTGCTTGGAATATGTACTCATCTCGAAATCCAACTTTGCAGGTTCGAATGTCTCTGATAGGGACCTTGCCAATTGTTTCGGGCTGTGGAAATGAGTAAAATATTTTGTTATCACATGTCAACTTTTTTCCATACTTTTCTGCGAGATTTTCTATTCGCATCTGAATAGTTGGGATACTGGAACAGCTGGAACAAATGTATGAGATAAGGCATTCCCATGGATCCTGGCGCATAATTCGCAATCCTTGGCATCGAAAGATCGCATCGTGGATCACTGGATCGCAGTCTATGTGAGATAGAATTTTGTTTAGATTATGATCCAGCGAAAAATAGTGAATGAGCTCTCTCTCTTTCATACCCTCGTACTCGAGTCCCTCTTTTGTTTGCTGTACTTTCCAAACCATAGTATCACCATAGGGGGATGGGGAATACCATATGTCATTGTGTTTCCTCCATCGGAATGCTTGACCACAGGAAATACTTAAATCAAGATTAAACCAAAGTCCCTCAAGTGGCAATATCTGCATAAAAAAGTGCTTATCCTTTAATCATCAAATAGCCGAAAATAATACTTCCAATACCCGTAATTGCCAAAGTGATACCTATTCCTCCCAGCAGAACCTGAATCAATAAAGGTAACCAGTACCCCATCAGGATGAATCCACTGATTAAAAGAATAACACCAACTAATATGGTTACAAGGCCCGTTCTATCCATCTATATATTATCTCGTCTGTTTATACTAATAATCTTCCTTTTGTAATGTCGTCTGTGGGAATGTTTATTTATGAGTTATGTGATGAAAAAAGTGTCTTTGGAATCCTTTGTTTGATTAGAAAATTCCCAAAAAATATCTGCGAATAATTGGTGTTTTGTTCATCGCGAGGTCAGTAAGCATTTGATGATTTTCACATACTCATTTAACCAAGCTCTCTTTCTCGGTGGGTCGATGCTTGATGTTACTGATGGGATAGTCCAACAGCATTCATTAATGTCTGGCGTCGCTTGGAAAACCTACTACTACTGTCCCCCTTTTCTAAGTTCAGAATTGTCAGTTTGCATTTATTTTCTGTGTTTATGTCCATCATTTTTATGTTTCTCCTATTCGTCAACCTATTCCTAGTTTATTGATTATATTGTATTGCTCTGTACTATGATGCCAAGGCGTTTAGAATCTTCTTTACATTTCAAGTGACAGATAGAACAATAGGACACATTTTAATTCGGAGATGCCGATTGACTGCAATATCTTTCTTCCCATTTTTCGCATAATTATCCACTTGGTTCTGCTCTGTGTTGATGTGTTGTATTTGGTCCTCTCCTCCTGATTGCAATTCTTGATATTCTTGTTTTGTTCTGAGATAACATCGTGTTTTATCTGAATAATTCACACAGTATTGTCCTAGAGTATTTTTAGCACCCCCTTATTATTTTCAGGGTATGTGATTATCTGCTGAGATTATACCTATAATGGTATTTTGGATCTCTAGATCGATACCTGCACTATCCACTCTCGAGTCTGATTGAATAAAAATGATAACTTTCTTTGTTTTTTGTCTTATTTGTTATATATCCTCATTTTAATGATGCAGACCTATGCCGTTGAGCAGTGCATAGTACTAGTATCTTTCGAACTGCGTCAATGGTATGATTATGCTCATTATCCACTCTAAGTATTGAGCATATTGTTAAGACGCAATGATTTACCTAAATCCTGATGTTGATTGTTATATATTCCCAATTGTTGGGATGTTTCTCTCCTCATTTTCTGTACATGTGTCTGAATGAAGAATCTTATTTTTTTTGTTTCAAAAAAGACTGTTAGGATCGTTCTCCATAGATACGCTTGATTTCATATGCCTGAGCAGAGTTATCTTTTCTGTGGATGATATTACCTTTTCGCAGTTTGATGCGAGTAATCCTGAACTGTTTCCCACCAACTGATGTGATATGATCAACTGTGTACATTTTCTTACCAGGCACCTGTTCATAAAGTGAGATCGTAATCGGTCCCTTGTTTAGGGAGGCATGGATGAGAACTTTGTCTAGGAGGCGAGTCCAGATAACTTCAATATCTTTTGCTAAAAGTTTAGATCTGCGAGTGTTTTCACGTTCGATTGACATGACCTCTACATCGTAGGATTTACCTCCAACTTTTGATACTAGAATGTCTCCAACAGAACAAATATCTTCTTCCATAAGTTCAGTGGTCCCAATATATGATTTTGTTCCGTGGCTGACGATACTTTTGATGATACAGCTCTTTGGTTTTCTTCGCGTAATTCTTGTTATGTACCCACAATCAACGCAGCGGACAACGGTTAATGGTGTTTTTTTGAGAATTTCAAAGTCCGTTTCCTTGTTACAGGAGGGACAGCTAAAACTTATCATTTCTGTATTCATTGTGATTGTACTTGTTTCGTTTTTAGATGATTATAAATACTCCTGAAATCCGGACGATGGAAACTCTTTTTTTTGTATTTTTTTTATGATCTAGTCAAAACATATAAATCTCCCTTCTATGTGAATACTTAAAAGTATTCCCTCTAGAAAATATATTTGTTCTCTGACAATTAAAAATATCATATCTAATATTATGGAGTTTCTTGAAATCATTCACTGTCGTGGTCATAAGAACATTAGGGCGCGTCACAAAAGTACATTTGAGATCACAAAAGAGATTGATCTTTCCCTCAATGGTGATTGCATTATTGCGGTTGGTGCGGACCGCTGTGCTGCTGATCTCTCTTCTGAGTTTCGTGAGGCTCTTTCCCATGATGAGACCACTCTGACGACAACGCTATCTTGTGGCGATATTACTGTTATTGTTCATTCTAAAGGTTGTGTTGGTATAACTCTCACGCATAAAACTGATCTAGTCTGGAGGCGCAGCACTTTTCTCTGCCCCCGTACCGTTGCTATCTGCAGTGATTATACTGCATGGCAACTTCCTCGTGAATTGATAAAAAAGTTACAGAATGAAGAGGAAATGATTGTTACTCTTCGGGCTGAACTTCTGTGATCGTTAATTCTGCTTTCTGTAAAAATTCTTCACAGTTGCGGATAAGTGCAAGTCCTTCTTGATGCAGGCGCACGGCCTCTTCAATTGGAGTATCGGGATCATCAAGTTTCTTTGCAATTTCCTTTAACTTGGTGATCATCGATTCATATGTTTGGGTATTAGGTTTCTCTGTCATAATTAATCATCTTCACAATTGAAACTGCCTTTCCATCTGAAAACTGGAGAGATAGGTGGTCACCTGTACTTATATTTTTTGCTGAACGGACAATTGTTCTATCTTTCCAGACAATTGTATATCCGAGTTTAAGTGGTTTATAAGGATCTCGTCCAACAATGATTTCTTTTTGAGTTAGAAGTTCCAGTCGGGCGGTTGCTATCCGTGTTTGTGCTGATTTTGCAATCATTTCCCCGAGTGTTCTGCATTGTTTGCGTTCATCGATAATTTTTCGGTTGAGTGAGGTCTTGATTCTTTCTGTAAAATCAGCTGTTTGTTGATACATTTGATCCAGTTTCCGTGTCAATCGCATCGACTCAATTCGACTAGCGAGTTCTGAAAGTGTACTTCGTTCCGTTGCAAATCTTCCCATAATTGCATCATGATTTGTCCTGCGCATCTCTTCTAGTTGGTATATCAACACCGTTCGGTCTGGTACAACTGTTTCTGCCGCTGCCGAGGGTGTTGGCATACGGCAATCTGCTGCGTAATCGGCTAGTGTTGTATCTGTTTCATGGCCAATTGCGCTAATTACTGGAATGATGGATGCTGCGATTGCTCGCACTACATCTGGATGGTTAAACTCGAATAGATCCTCAAAACTTCCTCCGCCTCGAGCGACAATGATCACATCTGCCATCTTTTGCAATGATTGGATTGCTGCAGCTATTTGGATATGGGCACCGTCGCCCTGAACTGCTGTATGCGCAAGTAAAATTGGCAGTGGATATCTGCGTGAGATAACATTTCGGATATCTTGTAAAACCGATCCCGTTCGCGACGTAACGACCCCAATACACGATGGGAATATTGGAGGGATTCGTCGATTGCATTCTGCACGTGGGATCACCCCCTCTACAGTAAGCTGCTTTTTCCACTCCTCTTTCTGAAGGTACAGGCCAGTTTTTCCAAATTTTTCTGGTTCAAGTTTTTTAATCACAAATTGCATTTTTCCATATGGTGAGTAGAAATTCACATAGCCTGTTGCCCGCACTAACGCTCCGTCTTTCACCTGAAATATCACTGTTTTTGCTGAATATTTCCACATGACGCAGGGAATTGTTGCCTTGTCATTTCCTTGTTCCGATAGTGAGAAATATATATGTCCCGAAGAATGGGGGCGGTATCCGGTGATCTCTCCCTGTACGCAAACATCGGTGAGTTGTGGGATATCAATTGCATTGCAAATCCGTTTTGCCAGTTCAGATACACTCAACACTCGCGACTCAATTGGGATTTTTGGATAATTATCAGCACGTGTTGAGTTTTCTGGAATTTTTATTATGACATTTGGAATCTTTTCATCAGGTTCTCTCTCCTCAAATATTAGTTGCATTTGTTTTCCTTTTTTTGCCATTATTCATTGTTTTGCATTTTGATGAAAGAAAACTATCTGATTATGAAGTTCCTACTTGTGATCCATCCAGTCTATTTTTTCAGTAGGTTTTTTTCCATAAGTAATAGTTTTTTTAATAAATTCTATGTATTTTTATTTCTTTTTTTTCGAATGTTTTTCCATATATTTGTAGATTGTCCTGCCCACTTACTTTATTGTATTTTTGTGATTCGCAGAATCGTATGCTCAATGTCTAAATGAGAATTGAGATAGGAAAGGTAATGTCCATGTATATCTTTATGAATACGTGTTACTGATGGTGCTCATAAGATTATCCCGTTTTGAAGCCCCATATATGGGCTTATATTATCTTTGAATCTGTCAATTTCTGTATCAGGGTGCATTTTTATTATGCGAAATCTTCCTTTGTTCTCATCAATGAGGAAGACAGATTTCCTGACTTCCGATCAATTTAAGGGTGAGAATCCATATATTAAGAAAGCGATTTGTATATGATGATGATTACGGGTTCAGGGCACCGGAATAGATATGCCGCACCTGCAGTGTGGAATAGATGATAGAATACTCGAATATTATTATTTTTGTGTTCCTTCTGATCTTTTCTGCATTTTTTTCAGCTTCGGAGGTTGCCCTTGTTGGGATTAATCGTGCGAAAGTTCGTGTTCTTTCCGAAGAGGGAGGGGCATCAGGCAAACGTCTTGAAAAATTGAAAAATAATCCGGATCATTTTCTGATCACAATCCTTATTGGTAACAATATTGCCAATGTTGGTGCTTCAGCAATTGCTACGGCGGTTGCGTTTGTTTTATTTGGTGATGCTGGAGTTGCCATTGCAACAGGTTTTGTGACTATTCTTCTGTTAATATTTGGAGAAATCGGACCAAAAACGTTTGCAACCCGAAAAACTGAGATGGTTGCATTGTTTGTGGCAACTCCTATTTATTATCTAACACGTGTATTTTCTCCTATCTTCTGGGTGTATGATCGTCTTCGCCTCATTGGAAAATGTGGTGTGCTGGATGTACCAACAGTTACAGAAGAAGAGATCCGTGAATGGATCGATGTAGGAGAGATGGAAGGAGCAATTGAAGAGGACGAAAAAGAGATGATATACTCTGTTCTTCGGTTTAATGACACTATTGCAAAGGAGATCATGACTCCTCGTCCGGATGTTGCGGTGATTGAAGATATCTCATCTCTTGAGGATGCCGTTGTTCATTTTCGAGATACTGGTTATTCGCGTGTTCCAGTCTATCATGGTAAAATTGATAATATAGTCGGAACATTGAATATTAAAGATCTATTTAATGCCTATACTTCAGGAAATCATCGTGCTCTTGTGAAGACACTGATGTATGATGTGTACTGCGTTCCAGAGTCCAAGAAAATTGATGTTCTCTTGCGAGAATTGCAATTGCGGCGCATGCACATGGCCATTGTTCTAGATGAATTCGGCGGATTTTCTGGTGTCGTTACGTTTGAGGATATCCTTGAAGAGCTGGTTGGTGACATTATGGATGAGTCGGATACTGATGAAGTTGCTGATATCATTGAGATTGGGGATGGTCTTTACATGGTGGATGCTCAGACCCGTGTTCTTCTTCTCAACGAACACTTTGGTATCACACTTCCCGAAGATCCAGGAAACTATGAGACCATTGGTGGTCTAGTATTCTCTCGACTTGGTCATACCCCTCGACTGGGGGAATCGGTGACGATAATGGATCAGCACATTTCCATTGTTGTTACGAAGATGCGTGGGCGGCAAATCCTTAAGCTCAAATTAATTCTTCCTCAACATGAAGCCGACTGTCAAATTTTCAATTGGGAATAAGGCTGGTATTTTTATTGTCACTTTGTTTTTCTGTGTCATGGCGGCAACTTTATCTCATTTTGTGCACATTAAAATAATAACGCTTTTCGTCGCGGAAGAATATGCATGCGGTTGTGCTCTTCTCTGGAAGGAGTGTAGCAAGACTGTGCCTTGCGGCTTTATTCACAAATTTTTAAGCGTTACCTGTAGATAGCTTCCCTTTTGGGTATAGCAGAACAGTTTTCCATATTTGAGGTCTCCATGTCACAGGAATATTATGACGTTAAAACGGGAACAACCACTGTTGGTATCGTTTTCCAGGGCGGGGTTGTTCTCGCGACTGAACGACGTGCTACGATGGGTACCCTCATTGCTAGCAAGAAGGCAAAGAAAGTACATAGCATCGCAGATCACATTGGTATGACCATTGCAGGGGGTGTTGGTGATGCTCAACAACTCGTACGAATTATCAGTGTTGAGTGTAATCTCTATCAGATTCGTCGTGGAAAGGAGATAAGCGTTGGTGCAGCAGCTACTATCCTATCCAACTATCTCAACCAAAATCGTTTTTCTCCTTATTATGTTCAACTCGTGGTTGGCGGTGTCGATACGAACGGCTCGTCCATCTACTCTGTAGATGCAGCAGGGGGTGCTACTCTTGAGGAAGACTTTGTCTCTACTGGTTCAGGCTCTCTTCCTGCTTATGGAGTCCTAGAGGACCAATTTCATTTGAACATGAATGAAGATGACTGTGTTGATCTTGCGATACGGGCTCTTCGTGCTGCCATGCGACGCGATTCTGCTTCTGGAGAGGGATACAATGTAGTGGTTATTACTCGAGATAAGTTTGCGTACATCTCGGAGGCAAAAATAGCAGAGGTGCTTTCAACATCTTCTTTTTCTACATGATTTTTATACTTTTTTGGAAACGATTTCTATGCTGGTTGAAGACAGACTCAAAGACTTGAAAGACATTATTAATCAGAAAGTACCTCCTGGTGTTACAGTAACGGATGTTGAATATGAAGGTCCAGAGATGGTTATCTACACAGATGATCCAAAACGATTTGCTGAGGAGCAGGATCTCATCCGTACTCTTGCTCGTGATCTGCGTAAGAGGATCGTTGTTCGACCGAATATTCTTGGTGATACAGAGCGGGCATATGACATGATCAAGAATGTTGTTCCGGAGACTGCCGGGATTACGGATATTTTCTTTGATACTGACACTGGGGAGGTTCTGATTGAGGCTGAGAAACCTGGTGTAGTTATCGGAAAAAATGGTTTAACACTCCGAGATATTACTATGAAGGTTGGTTGGACCCCGAAGGTAGTGCGTACTCCCCCGATACCATCGGTAACGATCAAACAGGTGCGTCAGTTTTTGCGCGAATCCCGTGATGAACGTAAGGAATTTTTACGCAAATGTGGACGTCGTATTCATCGTGATTTGCTTTATTCGGGTCGTGATATGGAGCAATGGTTGCGACTTACGACACTTGGTTGCTGTCGTCAGGTTGGTCGCGCTGCATTTTTGCTTTCAACACCCGAGAGTAAGGTTTTAATTGACTGTGGGGAGTCTCCAGGGGCAACAGGAAGTGCTTCATCTCCGTTCTTGAATGTACCTGAGATTTATCCATTTTCTTCGCTCGATGCAGTTATCTTAACCCATGCTCATCTGGATCATTCTGCATACATTCCACTTCTGTACCGTTATGGTTATGACGGTCCTGTGTACACCACTCCTGCTACTCGGGATACTGCTGCAATGTTGCAGCTTGATTATCTTGATGTGAGCAATAAGGAGGATAAAGTACCACCGTACTCATCAAATGAGATTCGTGAATTTGTGAAGCATACGATTGCTCTTGGTTATGGAGATGTCACAGACATTGCTCCAGATTTGAAACTGACATTGCACAACGCGGGGCATATTCTTGGTTCAGCTATTGCGCACTTCAATGTTGGGAATGGCCTTTATAATATTGCGTTTACTGGAGACTTCTTCTACAGCAAAAGTCGGCTGTTTAATTCGGCTATCTCGCAGTTTCCTCGCCTTGAAGCGCTTGTGATGGAGAGTACCTATGGTGGATCTGAGGACTTTTCTCCTTCGAGAAAGGACGCAGAAAATCGTCTTTATGAGGTTATTGACATGACTCTGGAACGTGGAGGAAAAGTATTAATTCCTGCGTTTGCAGTAGGTCGATCACAGGAATTAATGCTTGCACTTGAGGAGGGATTTCGAAACAAACGGATTCCAAAATGTAAGATATATCTTGATGGAATGATTAAAGAGGCAACTGCCCTTCACACTGCGTATCCTGAATACCTGAACAATGATCTTAGAAATCAGATTTTTCGGGATAATTATAATCCATTCCTCGCTGAATGCTTTGAGCAGGTTGATTCTCAGGATAAACGTCAACAGGTTATCTTATCGATGGATCCGTGTGTGATTATCTCAACAAGTGGTATGCTGAATGGAGGACCAGTTATTGAGTATCTTAGCAATCTTGCTGAATCGGAAAAAAACATGTTGATATTTGTTGGGTATCAAGCGGAGGGTACCTATGGTCGCCGGATTCAGAAAGGATGGCGGGAGATTCCTGTTGGTAAAAAAAGTAGCATTTTTATAAACATGGAGGTCCAAACTGTAGAGGGTTTCTCTGGTCATGCAGATCGTCGCCAACTGATGAACTATGTGCAATGTCTTCAACCTAAACCAGAACGAATTCTTACGGTTCATGGTGACGAGTCAAAAACGATCGATCTAGCAAGCTCAATCTATAAAAAGTATCATATCCAGACAGTTTCTCCCCAGAACCTGGAGACTTATAGATTGATATAATATTTTTAGATATATTTTTACTGTATTTCATTGATTTATGTTGATTTTTTCACACATATGTTACATTTTATTATGCATAATCTCTAGTCTCATCCATCTGTGTTTATATTATTATAACACTATCATTTATCTTCTCTAAACCATTCGGGATAGTTATTATCACTTTCTGATTTTTTCTCTCCATTTTTATATCTCATCCACTTCTTTATTAATCCACTAACACTAACACTAATCCTCAACAAAAATGCTTGTACAATTCGTTAATCGCATTTCTGCAATTCCCCCAATTCCACGTCAGAGTTTGATACAGCTTTGCGTAACTCTTGCAGTTACAATATTTGGATTCATCTCCACTATGCTCTTTTCTCATCTTCTCGGTAAACATCTTATGGGTGTTTATTATGTCTTTCTTTCATACTATGGTGTTTTTAATATAATTGGTGACGCTGGGTTTGGTAGTGCGGCAGTCAAGCGCATTTCTGAGGGAAAGGATCAGAATGCATATATCACGGCATATGCAACACTACGTTTTCTCTTAGTTATTCTCTCTTCGCTTCTTCTCTTTGTGATTAGTCCCTATCTCATCGATCTCAAAGAGTACGATCTAGTCCCTTGGATAATCATTGCACTCACTGCTGCCTTCTTTGGTGGTACTATCTCTATGAGTATCTATGGCCTTGGTCATGTAGGTATTAGGACTCTTGCAATTGGTGTTAGTGAATTTGTTCGTATTTTCATTCAGATCGTGTTTGTTTTTCTTGGCTATTCCGTTTTCGGACTGTTCGGTGGATTTATTATTGCACTTATCCTATCTGGTCTATTTTGCCTCAAATACTTCACCTTCCATCCAACATGGTTCACGATTTACCACCTTAAAAGGATCCTTTCATACTCGCTCTGGAATTTTTTCATTGGTAGTGGTTCGCTTATCTTCTCGTATATCGCCGTCATTTTTCTTGACTTCTTCATGGAAAATGGGGATGTTGGTGTTTTCTGCGTTGCCATGCAGCTTACCAGTGTTGGAACGTTTACCACTGTTGCACTTGCTGGAACTCTCACTCCAAAGTTTAGCAACTGGAGTTTCAAAGGTGATCTCAGTCTGATTCCAAGTATTCTGGCACGAAGCATCACATATGGCCTTTTGTTCGCAGTTCCTGTAGCGGTAGGTGGTATTCTCCTCTCAGAACGTTTGCTCTACTTTTTCTATGGTGAAGATCTCGTTGTAGGTGGATCTGTCTGTGCTATTCTTCTTTTATTACCGATTGTGAATGTTTTCATGATGCTCTTTGGCATAACTCTTAGTGCTATCGATCATGCTCGTCAGTCTTTCTATGCCAGTTGCTCTTCTGCGATCCTTAACATTGTTCTTAATATTTTTTTAATTCCTACCATTGGTCTTGAAGGAGCTGCACTTGCTTCTCTTGCCAGCCTTACACTCAATGTTGTTCTCCTTCGTTACTATCTCAAGAGTTATCTTGATATTCGCTGTGATCTTCGTGCAGTATTCCATATCGTTTTTAGCTCTCTCTTTATGGCCGTGTTCATTTGTGTGTATCGGAACTATATTCCACTTACGAACATCTTTCAGGTCCTTGTCGCAGTTTTAATGGGAGCTATTCTCTATTTTATTGCTTTGTTCAGACTTGATAGGGGAATTCATGACGAAATTGTTCATTTTGTAAAACAGTTACTATCTCTCTAACAATGCTCATTATCTCATTATCTTCTTTCATTATGTGATCTTTCTCTGGAATTTTCAAATTTTATCCCAATCAAGAGATTTTTATTGGGTGATCTTGAGATTTTTGCAGAGGAAATATCTAAAACACAATATAATGCTTTAATAATAATAAGACATCTTTTTGCTAAAGTTATCCAGTTTTTGATAAAAAAATATAGGATAGATCCATTGATTATTTCCTCATATTTCCAAGAACATCAAGATAATTTCTTTGATTTTAGTGAGTGTTTTGTAGTTTTTATAGTGAAGGAATGAACTGGATGTTGGTTCTAGAACTTTTTGTGTAATGCATTTTCAACATATCTCATTGTTTTTCAACCAATATCATTGCTTTATATTATTTTCTATTGAATACGATTCTCTGGATCTTTCTATGATATTTGGTAATTGAAGTTTTTATGATAGATATCTCAAATATTATCCAAAATTTTTAAGAAAATGATACCTCTCCTGGATTATAAAAACAACTTTCATATGAAAAAAAACAATTTTTAGATCTCAATGCAACAGGGTGTCTCCCTTTTCCCCTCTCCTCTTTGGGATGTCCTCGTTGAAGAAATTAGGAGAGATCTTGTTGGGAGAGATAGAAAGGATAAGATATAGCAAATCATGCCATCCATGTAACAATATCTATTCTCTTTTTTAATAGATTTTAGATATATACTTCATGTTTTAGGTTCTGTTTATGCTTTTTAATTTAGATTACCCTCCCTTATTAATGTCAATAATTTATATCTGTTCTCTTTGTAGCAGTTTTTTGTGCAATTTTAACACTCGTTTCCGTGTTGCTTCTGTTAGTTCGGGTTCTAAGTGAAAAGAAAGAGAAAGGATATCTCCCACTGAAACTCCCTCTGGTAGATGTGCAAGTGGAATAATTGCAAGGGGTCGTTCCTCTTCTGGCATTCGAAGGAGAATTGATGCTTTTTCACCTTCTATTGAATCAACTGTCACAAGTAATTTTTTCATTATATCCCCAAGAATGTATTTGGAATAATATTTTTGTACCAATGAGGCGTGTGCGTCAGCACTGAATAGTTCTCTCCGTCAGTTGCTACGACTATATCTCCATCTATGTCTGTCCGATAGATGTATTTTGTCATTTTTTCAAAACGCTCCAATGATTCTATGTGTGGATGATTGTACTCATTGTCCTTTCCGACGCTGATTACAATCACTTCTGGATGTACAGCATTCAGGAACGCCTTCGTAGAAGATGATGAACTTCCATGATGACCTGCTTTTAGAATTTCGGCTTTTAGATCCATACCTGAGGCAAGCATTCTTTCTTCAGCTCTTCTTCCTGCGTCTCCTGTTAAGAGATATGACACGTTTTTGTAGGTCACTTTCATTACCACAGAGTTTTCATTGATGTCCGGTTTTGACTCCACTTTGACAAGATCCTGTTGTGGAGAAAGAATATTCAGTCTTACGTCTCTCCATGGTGATTGAATTTTATTTTCTGTGGAAACCATACGGTATGGTATATTTTTTTCGAGAATGTACTGCATCAATTTTTCATAGGTTGCGGTCGTGTGAGTAATGCCATTGTCGTAGACAATTTTGACGTCGTATTGTTTTAGTACATCAAGCGCGTTTCCGATGTGATCATAATCCTGATGTGTTAATAGTAGAAATTCAAGTCGTTTTACTCCGAGAGAATTAAGGTATGAAAATAATCTCTCTCTAGCCTCGCGTTCTGGAGGGTTCATAGTCTCTCCAGCATCAATCAAAGCATATGTGTTGTCTTTGGCGAGAAGGATTGCATCCGCCTGTCCGACATTGATCACATGCATCGTAAACATGTGTTCATCCGCGTTCTGTGATGTAAATTTTGGAGTGAGTTCTGAAACACCGCTACTAAATACTAGAAGACATGCTGCTGCAACAATTATTGCTAAATATCTCATTTTGTGCTTTTGCATTTTCTTTGATTTTTGCTTGTGTGGTCTTCTTGTGTGTCCTGATTTCTTTACAGTCATGGTAGTGTTATGGTATTTCTCTTTTTGAACTGATAATCATTGATTATCTTTCTTTCTGTGCAACAACTCTTATGACTATTATCTCTATTCGATTTGTTTTTATCGCGCTTGTTAAGTCATCTTTGGATATGGATCTAATCTCATACCAATGATATTTTCATAGTTTATATATGTGTTATTTTTTGTTTTTCTCTAAATAATTACTGTTTCATTGGAAAGATAATCATAGGAGAATAACATTCTAACGTTTCAACACCAAATAAGTACTAGTATGGTTTCTCCTATTTCTGTCCATCGTAGCGGAGAATGTTCTTTCAATGCAATTGTATCTGCGACTGAACAATGTGCTGTTATTTGTTGGGTGTTAGATCTGATCTTGATTAGTTTATTGTTCTTCATGAGATGTTCATGGTTGGCTGTATCGACACGTTGTCACCCGTCTGACAGAAGATCCAAAGATCGTGATTAAATATGCTTTCTACCTATCATGATTTTTATTTTTTCCACCATACATCTCCCCGTGTTGTAATCGCGGTATTGCTGATTGGTATACTGCTAATCGTTCCTGTATCAGCGAACACCGCGGTGTATTACATTGCGGAGAATGGAACATCATTTTCTGCCGAGGTCACTCTTATAAATCAAAGTCGTTATCTTTTGTTTTCTTCAGGTTTCCTTGGTGAAGGAGCTGAATTAAAAGTAAATAACCTTACGCTTATTGCTGAAAATGGGACAGTTGTGCCTGTTCATAAGAAGAGCTCCACAGAGCTTGTATTTCCCGAAGGAAACTATACGCTTGTTTATGAGGCACCCATTGTTGGATATTTTGTGAATGCGCAGTATCTTTCTTCGTTTAATACTATTGTGTTTCTTCCATCATGCTTTCTCACAAACAATATATTCCTTGGCTCTGTTAGTAATGGTGGAAAAATATATTGGGTTGTTGAAGATATACAACGAATAAAAAAACAGAATAATGTTTTTACGGATATAGAATATGGGACCATTGTTGTATGGAATGATAAACGCGAGATACAAATGCGATTTTATCCAATGATCTATGAAAAGTATTTTGGTCTCAGTATGTGTCTGTGGTTTTTCATATTCTGTGTTGTAGGATATTATTACTTTCGACAAAAATGGAAAACAAAGAAGTGATTTTAATCTATTTTCAAATAGGATCCCACTGATGTTAATAAATGTTACAGTGCCTTTTTTGGGTATATTTGAGTGGAAATGCTCGAATGATTGAAAAAAAGGGGAATTTATTCTATGTCAATTCCATATTTTGTGGCATTGTCATCAGCAATTTCTTGGATTTTTGTGATTTCTGCATCGTTTCTGGTAGGTTTAAAGAGGTGGCGGAATCGTTTTTGAGATTTGAGATACTCATCAACTGGAACTCGCTTAATTTTTTTGACAGACGTTAATTTCCCATCAATTATTTCATAGCATGGCCATAGACCACATTCAACAGCCATTCTCCCAATTTTCATCGTTTTTGCCCCGTCGAATCCCCATCCTGTACAACAGGGTATGTGTACTTGAATGTAGCATGGGCCAGGTGTGTTCATGGCTTTTTCCACCTTTTTCATAAGATCCATTGGATATGCCATTGTGGTAGTTGCTACATATGGAGATCCATGGGCAACGAGGATCTGTGGTAGATCCTTTTTTGGCCGATTATTACCTGTTGAGCAAGTTCCTGATGGTGATGTGGTGGTGTCTGCATCATATGGAGTGGCACCAGAACGCTGAATTCCGGTATTCATGTAGGCTTCGTTGTCGTAACAGACATAAGTAAAATCATGACCACGTTCAAAAGCTCCCGAGAGGCATAGCATACCAATATCGACAGTTGCTCCATCCCCTCCAATAATGAGAACCTTTTCCTTATCAAGTCGTCCTTGTTTTTTAAGTGCCGCTTCAATGCCTGACGCAACTGCTGATGCATTTTCAAACAGTGAGTGGATCCAAGGAGTTTTCCATGAGGTCTCTGGATATGGTGTTGAGAAAACTTCAAGACATCCTGTTGGACTTACAACAATGGTGTTTTTCCCTGCTCCTTTTAGGATCATTCTAACTGCTGATGCTGCTCCACAGCCACCGCAGGCACGGTGTCCGCACTCTAAGTTTTCAATTGTACGATCTACCATTTATAACAACTCCTCGTGCAGTCCGTAGAACATATCTCCGGATCCTTTTTCGGCAAGCTCTACAATCTTTTTGATATCTGTTTTACGCACATCACGTCCGCCAAGACCTATGATATAATCATAGATTGGAATACCCGAATCGTAACATGCTTCCTTGACTTCAATGGCGACTGCACCTTTTGCGCCGAGACTAATATTCTTGTCTAGCACTGCAATCGTGTTGACATGGGCGAGTGCTTTTGCAATCTTTTCTGATGGGAATGGACGGAAACAACGGATTTTTAAGAGACCAACTTTCTTTCCTTCTGCCCGCATCTCGTCAATTGCATCTTTGATAGTACCACAGATAGATCCCATGGCAATGATTGCTATATCTGCATCTTCGAGTTTGTATTCCTCGACAAGTCCCGAGTAATCTCGACCAAACATATCATCAAATACTTTTCCATACTTGTCTAGAGCATCCGCTGCACGATGGAGGGCTTGATCGTGTTCGTACCGGAACTCCAAATAATACTCAGGTGTTGCGTACATACCAAATGAGATTGGATCTTTTATGTCTAGTTTTTGGTACGGGGTGAACGGGCCGAGGAAGTTATCAACTTCTTCTTGAGATGGAATATCTACTGGTTCAAACACATGTGAGAGAATGAATCCATCAAAGCAGACGAATGCTGGAAGTAGGATATTGTGATCTTCGCAGATTTTGTAGGCGAGGACATGAAGATCAACTGCCTCCTGATTGTCTTCAGCATAGAATTGTAACCATCCTGAATCTCGCATCATGATAGAATCTTGCTGATCATTCCAGATAGATAATGGAGCGGATATTGCACGGTTTGTAATACCCATTACAATTGGAAGTCTCATCCCAGCGGAGTTGAATACGACTTCCGCCATCAGGGCAAGACCTTGTGATGTTGTTGCAGAGTAGACTCGACTTCCCGCAGCTGCTGCCCCGATACAGCAGGATAGTGCAGAAAATTCCGACTCTACGCAGATGTATTCCGCATCTAGTCGCCCGTCTGCAATAATAGATGCAAGGCCTTCTACAATGTGTGTCTGTGGAGTAATAGGATATGCGGATATCACCTGCGGACGGCAGAGCCTAACTGTCTCTGCCACAGCGATGGATCCTTCCATAATCTGAAGTGTCATTTATTTTTCCTCCTTGTTCATGGTGATTGCTTTGGCTTTGTCGGGGCACTCCTCTGCGCACATGCCACATCCTTTGCAGAAATCTAAATCGATTTCAAAGTTCTTGTCAGATGTCTGGTTGATGCAGCCTTCCGGGCAAATAAGCTGACATGTACCACATTTCGTACATTTTTCCTTGTCAAGAAGCGGGTAAAATACTCGCCAGGATCCTGTTTTGTTGTTTCTGGATTGGCCAGGTCGTGCTGTACATCCTATTCCGAGTGTCATTAGACATCACCTTCCAAAACCATATTATATGCACGCTTTGCTGCGGCGAAGTTACTCTCCGCTGGTTTTCCTGGGAATCGTTTTTCAATTGCGTTTTTCAGAGCATCCAATGTAATTTCAGAGGTTGCTGCGGAAAATGCCCCCATCAGCGTCGTATTGGTGATAGGGAGTCCAATTTCTTCCAGTGCAATTTCTGTTGCATCAATGGCGATAAGTTTGACATCTGCTGGAAGGTTGTACTCTCCTCTCTTTTCAGTGTTGATAATAGCAATTCCACCGTCAGACATTCCAGCGAATACGTCAACGTCGCGAATGAGAGTGCTATCCTGCACAATAATGTAATCAGGCTCGTAAACCTGGCTTCTTAGTCGGATTTTCTCATTGCTGAACCGCACAAATGCCTGAACAGGTGCTCCACGGCGTTCAACCCCGAATGCAGGAAACGCCTGGGCGTACATACCACCCTCAAAGGCTGCGGTTGCACTAAGTTCCGCAGCCGTGACGGATCCCTGTCCGCCTCTCCCATGGATGCGTAGTTCTTTCATGTGAATAACCATTATATTTTATCACGATTAATCAATATAAATGTAGTGTTTTTTTAGATAACGTTAATTTTTCACTTATTTTCAGAAAATTCGTTCCAATATCTTGAATCTTGGAATTGATTTTTTTATTTTGGCAATTTTTCTTTTTATTGATTGCCCCATTCGGTGATTTAAAAATTATTTTTTCTGAGTTTTGATGATACGGGGATTCCAAGAATCTGTTTTGCCCCGGAGAATACATCGCGAGCGATCCGAACGAGTCCATAGGCAGCTGCCCACTCGTCAAAGACAATGATTGACTTTTTTAGAAGTACTGATACCTCTTCGACTAGGGATGGAGCGAGGCTTCCAGCAAGAGCAACTGGTGCTTCAGGTGCTAGTAGCGCAAGGGATGCACATTCCATTGCTGTCCACATGGCTATAGTTGGGTTTTGATATTTTTCTTCTATATGGTATTTCACGCCAGCAGTGGCGAATGCTGAATTTGCCGTGAGCTCACCAGCATCAATTTTTCTAATTGCATCTACATCCAGTGCACCGTGTTGTGTTCCTGGTGCAAACACGCAAGCGTCAAACGCTCCAATTACATTACCTTTGTCAACTAGAAGAGAGACTGTATTTGAACTGATGTCAGAAACGATGAAGGTGTCTCCAAGTGTTTCTGCTACAAGGTAGGCAATACCAAGTTTTTCTGGACTGGCCTGGTGTGAGTATATTTTGAATCTTGGATCTGTGTTCGTACCCCGATGAATACCTGGTATTGCTACGGCTGGGATTTTAGAGTCCTTTATTGCATCAAAAACGCGTGTTCCTCCTCCAATGTGTTCTCCTGCTCCATTCTGTGTTAAAACGCCACGATTCTTCAGTGTTTCTACTGGTGTTATCTGTGAAAAATTGTCTCCCATTGAGTAACTGAGTGCTATTCCCAAAATTTCATCAATTGGACCAAATTTTTTCAGTTCATCTATGGTGAAATTTTTTGCTTTTTCACGTGTTATCTTAAATTGTTTCCCATTATCTGCTGCGAATCTGATGGCTGCTGTTCCATGATCAATCCCAATATACATGAGGATCATATTTGGAGGATATCCAGATAATTATTGATCTCTTGTATGCGCTAAATATAGTTCTGATCTCATTCTGCCAATTTATTCTTTGTTTATGACTGCTGTCCTGTCTGTTATACAGTTCTGTATGTTTTTTTATGGCGTGTGCAAAAGCCATATCCAGTCAAAATGGTTCTCACTTTGTTGATAAACTTAGCTTGATAGTATTTCGGGGACAAAATATGTGTAACATGATGATGATGCGAGTAGATATTGAAACAAATTATTTTATCTCATTGTTAGTTATTTTCTATAGAGATTGAGTAGAAACGACCCATGTTGAGTCATGATGAATAGATGGTACGTACCCATTGTGAATCTTGCTATCCATAATTTTTCATCTTGCCTTTTCTGGTATTCTTATTGATAATGGTTAATTATTCCAAAAAAAAATTTTATGTAATTTGTTTAAATACTTTAAAAATTTTCAAAAATGATATATGATGTTCTGATTTTTATGGTTTTTCTGTTATGAATGATGATCTAAATTCCAATCTTTCTTGAATGAATATCGAAAATTATTTTTATGGTTGTGAAATAACAAAGAAATAACTTGCTTCCTTCAAACAAGTTTAGTGTTCTAGTGTTTGAGATCGCAGTTGTAGATAAGGCAGGCTTTCTTTCTGGTCTTTTTTGGAAGTGAGTTACGATGTCAGAAAAACAGGGTGGATATCTTACCGCGGCTGATTTTTATCATACCATCCATTGCAGGTTTGATACAGCTTCTGCAAATGGCGAAACAGTTCTTGAAGTAAATTCTGGAAAACTCCACAAACGTCTCAAAGCTGCTAATCGTTTGTCGCTGTGTTGCAACTGTCTGTACGATATGCAAAACATCGGTGATGTTATTCTTCATGCTCCATCTGGTGGTGTCGGTCCAGCTCTTCTTATCAGCTACTCTCTTCCACGTGACCATGGATTGATGCTGGAAAAAAAAGCATTTATTCCCCATCTCAGGTAATGTCAAGTACGAAAGAGCGATTTTGGCGTTTTGAAGAGCTTGCTGATTTGCATCCGGTATTTCGAGAACTCTCAATAATTGCTCGACAAACCCATCCAGAAATGACGACTCGTAGGCTCTGTGGGATTACGTCTGTAACTGCTGAGCTTATATGCAAAGTGCAGAAGATTCGCATAGACAATAGAAGATTTGGTACTGTTTGCGGTGCAATCGGAAAATGCGGTATTCTCTCTCCCGAAGGGTTGTATGCTCTTGTTCTCGTGCGTATCATTGGTAATAATCATGCTCGAAAAATTTCTGATACCTATTTAATGACACAAAATGTGTTTGCATATGCCAGTTATGCATTTTTGATATTTGCGGATGAGGTTGTCGAAACGCGACTTTTAAAGAAAAAAAATGGTATAAATTTGGAAAAATTATATTTTTATGTACCATTATCCCAACTTCTCATGTAATCTTTTTGCTCATTTGTCAATGTATCAATTGTTACGCCAACTGCTGCAAGTTTCAGGCGGGCGATCTGTTCATCAATTTCGTTCGGTACATCGTGCACTCCGATTGTAAGGTTGCGTTCTGGTTTTGCCATATATTCAATAGATAGAGCCTGCACTGCAAAGCTGAGGTCCATAACCTCAATTGGATGACCCATACCCTTTGGTGTTGCCAGGTTGACCAATCGTCCTTCCGCGAGCAAATGGATCTTTTTGCCATTCATTACGTATGTATCAATACCATCGCGATGCACAATTCTCGATGCATGTTTTGCAAGCCATGCTATCTCAATTTCATTATTGAAGTGGCCTGCATTGGAAAGAATTGCACCAGCTTTCATCATTGGAAAATGACGTTTGGTGATGACATTGCAGTTTCCGGTTGTTGTGATAAACAAATCTCCAATCGCTGCTGCCTCGTCCATACACATTACATCAAATCCATCAAAATGTGCTTGAAGTGCTCTGCGAGGTTCTATCTCTGTTACAATTACGCGCGCACCAAGTGCACGAGCTTTGGTTGCAACCCCGCGACCACAATATCCATATCCTGCAATGACCACATGACGGCCTGCCATGAGCACATTTGTTGTTAGCATGATTGAAGCAATCACACTCTCACCGGTTCCATGGACGTTGTCGAAGTAATGTTTCATTGGGGTATCGTTTACTGCAATAACTGGGAATTCAAGTTTTCCACTGTTCTCCATTGCACGCAATCGATGAATTCCTGTTGTTGTTTCCTCGCATGCACCAACTATTTCCGATAAGACATCGCGACGGTCATGGTGGACACGGTTAATTAAGTCCATCCCGTCATCAATAGTCAGGGTTGGGTGTGCATCAAGTACTTTATCAATTGCTGCGTAGTATTCCTCTCTGTTAGATCCGCGTTGAGCATAGCAGTCTACTCCATCTGCCCGTAGTGCTTCTGCAACATCGTTTTGTGTTGAGAGAGGGTTGCAGCCAGTGATATATACTTTTGCTCCTCCTGCAATAAGTGTGTGAACGAGGCATGCAGTCTTTGCCTCCACATGAAGTGCCATTCCAATTCTTTGGCCAATAAGAGGCTTTTCCTTTTTAAATCGTTCTCGAATAGCATTTAAGACGGGCATGTATTGCTGTGCCCACTCTATTTTCTGTTTTCCAGTCTGTGCCATATTTAGATGTTTTAGTTTTGCAAATCTATTATTTTACACAATCCATACTTTTTCCTTATACATCAACTATTTGGATGTAAAACTTTCTGCCCTCATGTGATCTCTTTGGTATAGTGACGTTCTCGTTTATTTCTCTATATAATAATTTTTCGAAGAAGATTAATGTTTTTTTTTCCTGTGAAATTGTTCGCCGTGTTGCGGTGTGGTGAGGGAAAAGATGTTGTGTCTTACTCATATCTCCAAGGTGATGGGATTGTGACACATTATTTTGATGAGTCTGATATCCTTGGTGTTTTTGGAGTTGGTTCACTAACTTGAGTTTCTTGGACGATGAATATTCGAGGAATAGTATATCTTAGGGAGGAGCTGCATGACTAATTTGATTGTTATCTACTGAAATGCATTCTTTTGACTGTATCTCTATGTTTTTATTGGGGCAGCACTGGTGTAGAGTATCATATCTATTGATATTATACAATATCATGCATGTACTCTCGTTGTGCATATGTTGTGAGTCAAATATCTGAATTTGCGCTAAATGATTAAGTAGAGATTTACCATCTAGATATGTTGTACGTGTCATTATTGGGTTCAAGTATATCTTTATATTAATTTTTTATTATTATTCTTAAGTATTTTTTAGGTAATAAGTGTTAATCTAGTCATGCATAATTCGCTTATAAAAATATATGCCTATCCCGATATTTGGGTTAAAGTATTGTTTCTTAAAACGTGATCCCATAAAAAAATTCTGTTCGTGATAAGATATTATATCCATGGAGGTGCTTGATTGTTTTCCAACTCTCAAAAATGTTTGCCTTTGCAATAGTAGTTGTACAATTGTTTACAGTAAATTTGCAGAAAATATACAATTACATCCTATTTTTTCGACCAGGTTGTATAAATATTTTACTAGATGTTTATGCTGAAAAACTGTTTTTAGTCAACTATGTAAAAATATCTGAAATTTATTCTCTATTTGTAATTTCAGTCATTATTTTTGTTAAAAAAGCTTCTGGTTTCATTGAGATTGTCTTGTTGTCGCGCGTGCGAATTGAGATAGTATTTGTCTCCAACTCCTTTTCACCGATGATTATCATATATGGAACTCGTTCTGTGTACTGTGCTTGTCGGATCATGTAGCCTATTTTCTCATTGCGATTGTCCAGTTCACAGCGAATTTTTTGCTCTTCTAGCATTTGATAAATTCTTGTTGCGTACTTCTCACTCTTTTTAGATATCAGCAGGATCTTTATTTGTATCGGTGCAAGCCATATCGGGAATTTACCAGCGAAATGTTCAGTTAGAATACCAATGAACCGTTCAATCGATCCGAAACACACACGATGAACCATAACTGGTTTTGGACGTTCATCATTTTCATTTACATAAGATAAGTTGAAATTTATCGGCATCTGAAAATCCAATTGAATTGTCCCACATTGCCATGTACGTCCCAGGCTGTCTTGAAGATGAAAATCAATCTTTGGCCCATAGAATGCTCCCTCTCCCTCGTTGATTGTATAGGGGAGATTTAGTTGCTCTAAAGCGCATATTAAACCATTTGTTGCTAGTTCCCACTCCTCACTCCTCCCCATACTCTTCGTAGGTCGGGTGGAAAGTTCTAGTGTGTAATCAAAATTGAACTTGGAATATACTTGATCAATTAGCTTGATTACTGCACTGATCTCGTTGGCAATCTGATCTTGGCGCATGAAGATATGGGCATCGTCTTGTGTGAAACTACGGACGCGGAATAAACCATGAAGAACTCCCTTTAGCTCGTGACGATGCACTATCCCAAGTTCTGCAAGGCGCATTGGCAACTCTCGGTAACTATGTGGCTCATTTGCAAAGATCATGACTGCACCTGGGCAGTTCATTGGTTTAATACAGTAGTCCTCGTCGTCGATACGAGTTGCATACATGTTCTCTTTGTAGTGTTCCCAGTGTCCACTTGTCTCCCAGAGACAGCGATTCATAATGAGCGGAGTTGATATCTCTTGATAGCCGTTGGTAATATGCAGTTCACGCCAGTATTTTATCAACTCATTCTTAATGATCATGCCATTTGGAAGAAAGAACGGGAAACCCGGACCAACCTCGTCAAACATAAATAACTTCATGTCTTTTCCAATTTTTCGGTGATCGCGGCGTTCTGCTTCTTTTTGCAATTTTAGGAAATCATCCAGTTCTTTTGTTGTTGCAAATGCTATCCCATTGATCCTTGTTAACATCTTATTTTTGTTGTCATTTTTCCAGTACGCTCCAGATACGCCTGTGAGTTTGAATGCTTTTAGGGTTTTGGTATAGGTTAGATGGGGGCCTGTACACATATCGATATATTCGCCCTGTTGATAGAAGCTTAGCGGCTTATTTTCATCAAGGTCTGTGATGTGCTCAATTTTATATGGTTCATTTCGCTCTTCCATCAATTTTAGTGCATCTTCTCGTGATAGGACGAATGATTTTATCGGCAGGTTTTCCTTGACAATTTCTCGCATTTCTTGTTCTATGTTTGGGAGATCTGTGTCCGAAAGTTTTGTGTCTCTCAGATCGATATCATAATGGAATCCCTTTTCAGTTGCGGGTCCATAGGCAAATGATGAATGTGGGTATAGGCGTTTCACTGCCTGAGCAAGCACATGGGCTGCAGTATGCCGTATTACGTGTAATTCCTCTTCTTTTGGGCATTCACCCACATTTCCGTCATTGTAAATTACTTTCATGGAAATATCTCTATTCTTTTGCAGATGTACCGGTCATCTATTCTCCAGGAGACGTGTCTAATAATGCGATATGTCCTACTCAAGATAACCGTACTACATTTTTAGTCGTTTATAGGATATGGTGTTTTGGTACTTCAACTATATCCTCTCTCTAATCCTAAAAGCGGGCCTAAAGGGATTTGAACCCCTGGCCTACGGATTAAGAGTCCGTCGCTATTCCTGACTAAGCTATAGGCCCTTAAAAAAATTCTCTCTTCATCCAACACAAGCGGGCCTAAAGGGATTTGAACCCCTGGCCTACGGATTAAGAGTCCGTCGCTATTCCTGACTAAGCTATAGGCCCATTAATGATAATTGTTGGTTTGATTTAATTAGTCCTATAACTATTTATAAATTTCTTTATTCAGGGTATTTCTCCTTATGAGGGTATCTACCTTAATATCCACACAACACGAATATTGGTACATGGTTGAAAGTGATGGGTTTCTGCCGAACAATCCCAAGACTCATAAAAAAATAAAATATCTTATTCTGGGTTGCGGCAGTATCGGTTACAATGTCCTCGAGGAACTCAAGGAGGATGATGAAAACGTCCTCGTTATCGATGTAAATGAAAAACGTGTGGATGACTTGCGTGATCATCGTCATCAGGCGATGGTAGGGGATATCACCGATCCTGGTTTGCTTGCAAATATTCCTGAGCCGGAAATGGTCTTTATTCTTGCTGCAGATAAAGATGCAAATCTTGCGGCGGTACAAAATATTAAGGGTGCCTATCAGCAAACCCATGTGGTTGCCCGTGCCGTGGATCTCTTTTCAGCGGATCAGTTAGTGGATCATGGCGCCGATGTTGTTCTGTATCCTCAGCAAGTTGTCGCGAAATCTGCTGTCAATCACATGAACAATTTAGTTGCATCACGTTGTGCCCAAAGACTTTTCTCTCTCTTAAGCTCATGGGCAGGGACCCTTGGTATTATCACGCACAAAAATCCCGATCCTGACGCAATCTCAAGTGCTATGGCTCTTGCTGCAATTGCTTCCAGTGCTTCTTCTGGGAATCTCACAACTAAGATTCTTTACGAAGGCAATATAGGTCATCAGGAAAATCGCGCATTCGTCAATCTCCTTGAGATAAAGATGGAACGCTTGACCCCGGAGATTCTCAGTGAATGTAATTATCTTGCTCTTGTCGATTGCGTTGCTCCCGGAATGAATAACGATCTCCCGTTGGATACGCCCATCAATATTGTTATTGATCATCACAGCAAGGAGGGTGTTACTCGTTTGTGGAAACCGGAATTTCTTGATTCTCGTCCAAATGTAGGCGCTACGGCATCGATCATGACTCAGTATCTGCAGGAACTTTATCTGCCGATTGACAAAAAAGTTGCGACTGCTCTATTCTATGGTATCCGTGCTGACACCAAGGAGTTTCAGCGCAACCTCTCTCCCCAGGATCTTTATAATGCTGCATATCTTCTTCCATTGTCAGATAGATCCCTTTTGGAGGTTATTATGGCTCCATCTGTTTCTCAGGAGACGTTGGATGTCCTTGGTCATGCAATTGTTAATCGTGAGATAAAGCATGGATATTTGTTTTCCAACATTGGATATGTTAGAAATCGTGATGCCATTCCACAGGCTGCTGATATGTTACTGAATTTGGAAGGTGTGACAACCGCGATGGTATATGGTATCACTGATACATTTATCACTCTATCTGCCCGTAATAAGGACATTCGCTTACATGTTGGTGATGTAATGAAAGAGGCGTTCTCTCCTATTCCTGGTGCCTCTGCTGGAGGTCATGCAACAATGGCTGCTCTATCTATTCCCCTGAACGCGTTTTCTTTGGTGAAAAATAAGGATGAACTGCTCAATATGATTATTGATCCGATCTTGTCCAATTTCATGAAACTTGTTGGAATTTCTGAGGTTGAAGGAGATGAAATTTGAGGAATGGGAACTGTACTACACACAAATCCTCAATTTTTTTGGATTTTCACGTGAGGAGGACGAGCTTGCCGCACGAATACTTGCCAAACTTCTCCCACATGATGATTTTGATAGACTTCGAGATACTGTTCAGGGCCGAAATTGCATAGTCTGTGGAAATGCACCGTCTCTTTTGGAGGATATCTGTACAACGAATTTTTCTGATAAAGTCATTATTGCTGCGGATGCTGCGGCACGTGTTCTTCTACTTACAGATCATCGCCCGGATGTGATTTTCTCTGATATTGATGGTATGGATGATGATTTTCTAGTTATGAATGATCTTGGAACGATTCTGGTGTTGCATGCTCACGGAGATAATATTCCTTTAATTCGTTCATGGGTACCAAAAGTGCGCGGTCCAGTTGTCGGAACAACTCAGGCATCACCTCTTCCCCATGTGTATAATTTTGGTGGTTTTTCAGATGGCGATCGTGGTGTGTTCTGTGCGTATGAACTTGGTGCTGCAAGTATCTCTCTTATTGGATTTGATCTGGATGATCGCTCTGTCGATCCCGTGAAACATGGGAAATTGATGATTGCACGAAAACTTCTGAAACTCCTTGGCCATGATCTCTGATGCAGTTATTATCGATGGATATGTAGATGAACCCGCTTGTCTTGGTGTTCCCCCATATATCTCACCATATGTTAGAACGGTTGCTGGGGTATTTGCTGAGTACAGCATTACAACTGATTATATAACCATTGATCAGCTGCGGCGCGATCCAGTAAGACTCACTGCTCTTTCTGCCTACAAATATGTGGTAATGATTGCAGGAGTTGCAGTTCCTGGCAGGTATCTTGCGGGAACTCCTGCAACGCTAACAGAACTGCAACACATAGGTTTTACGTTACGAGGGAAGACTGTGTCACTGCTTTGTGGACCAATAGGTTTTGGCTACTCCCCAGAAGGTGGAGTACGTGCTATCTCTCAGGTAATTCCTGGCTGGTCGGCAATGTTGTTTGGTGATCCTGCTTCAGCGCTGGATTCATATCTTTCTGGTGGGGATATAGTTGGAGTATTTCGATATTCAGATTTTAATCGCTGGGCGGTACTAGGTGCAGAGATTATTCGGAAGCACCCATTTTTTCCTCGCGTGATGTGTGAGTTGGAGACTGCAAGGGGATGTTCTCGTGTCGTAACAGGTGGGTGCTCCTTCTGCACCGAGCCATTTTATGGATTTCCTCATTCTCGAAATGTTTTGGGAATTATGGAGGAAGTTTCTGCTCTCACCTCTGCGGGTGCGGTACACTTTCGGTTAGGGCGTCAACCGGATCTTCTTGCATTCGGGACAACGGGTTCTTCTGAATTTCCAAAACCGAATCCGGATGCTCTAAGGCAGCTATTTTCCAGCATCCACGACGCAGCTCCTTCTCTCCAAACCCTGCATATCGACAATGTAAACCCTGGTACTATTGCCAGGCATGAAGAGGCTTCTCGCGAGGCTTTATCTGTTATTATTGCTGGTCACACTGCTGGAGACATTGCTGCATTTGGTGTGGAGTCTGCTGATCCAGCTGTGGTTACAGCAAACAATTTGAAAGGAGATGCTGATGCTGTGTTCCGAGCCGTCGAGATAGTGAATGAAGTCGGTGCTGTGCGTCGGGCAGGTATTCCTGAACTTCTTCCCGGTCTCAATTTTATTGTGGGTCTGGATGGTGAGACACCCGATACGTTTACTAAAAACAAACTTTTTTTACAACGTATTCTTGATGCCGGGTTGCTGGTTCGTCGTGTGAATATTCGTCAGTTGATGCCCTTTGAAGGGACCCGTGCTTACACGCGTAACACACTTGGTCAACACGATCGTCTATTCCGCCAGTTCAAAGAACATGTGCGAGAGATGTTTGATGTTCCGATGCTGAAACGTGTTTTTCCTCTAGGGACCGTTCTACGTGATGTTATCATTGAGGTTTCTGGTGCTATGTCTTTTGGTAGGCAAATGGGAACGTATCCTCTTCTTTCTGGTATTCCTCTGCAATTACCTGTTGGAACAATACTCGATGTAGCTGTTATCTCCTATGGGAAACGTTCTGTTACGACGTTACCTGTTCCAATTGAAATAAATCGGTTGAACTCAGCGGCCTTGAAATGGTTGCCGGGAATTTCTAAGCAATTAGTAGCCAAAGTTGCCGCTAGGAAACCATATGCAGATGTTGGGGCCTTTACCTCTGTTGTCTCCACTGAGGCGATAACTCCCATTCTTCCTCTCATGCGATTTTAAATAGTTTTTTAGACAATCCATCGCGCGATTTCAGGTAGAAAAAAATACTTTGATATATCCGATGATACTCTCTATGTCATTTTCTGCAACAAAAAATCGGAAGGAAAAGAGATCTTCAGTATTGGTCCCATAATATCTCTCCTCATCCATTCTTGAAAAAAGTGTGGCATTCAGTTCACTAATGAATGGATAATGCGAGTATCTCCCTATATATTATCAAATATCTGCGGTTTAGAGATGTTGAGCGTATTTATCCTTATATTATCTTTCGATTTATACAAACTTACTTATATTTGTGTGAGTATAATTTTCAAAAGTATGATGAAGTGGCAGATTTCGGATCTTTTTGGAATGGATGTCTATTCTGATAAAGCAGTTTTCCTTGGAAGGGTTGAGGATGTTGTTCTGGATGTTACTAACAAGAAAATAAGTGGTCTTGCATTGGTTGACGTGAATCAGAATGTACTTGATATCAAAAACTATCATGGTGTTGTCTTACCATATCGTATTGTCAGAGAGGTTGGAGACGTTGTCCTTGTCCGCCATATCTCGGGAATTTTTAAGTTGTCTGAGCCCATTTTTGGAGAATAGTCTGATCTTATTCATGAGAGAACGTGAAATTTTTTCTGGTATTATTACTACGGTTCCGTTTGTTTTGCGATTGGATGGGAGATCTTTTCATCGCTTTTCTCGAGAGGGAGGGTATGACAAACCTTATGATACGGCATTTTCCAGATGTATGATTAAAACTGTACAGGCACTATTTGAGGACAGTGGCCTTTCTCCCTCATTTGCTTATACTTTTTCTGATGAGATCAGTCTTTATATCACTTCTCCAATTTTTGACTGTCGGATTGAAAAGCTTGTTTCGATTGCAGCTGGTCTTGCATCATCTGCATTTTCGTTGTTTTCAGGTGCCCAACGTCCACTTTCATTTGATTGTCGGGTTGTTCCAATTGATAAGAATCAACTTGTGACATATCTTGCTTGGAGACAGGCTGAGGCATGGCGGAATCATATTAATGGCTATGCTCATAAGTTGCTAAGGGATATGGGACTGTCAACGACTGATGCTCAGCGGATATTGAACGGAATGAAATCCGCTGAATTGCATGAACTCGCTTTTTCCTTAGGGGTGAATCTTGCTGATACCCCCACCTGGCAAAGACGCGGGATAGCGATGTATCGGTCGATTGCAGTGAAAGATGGTTATAATCCCGTGTCTCTAGAGATGGTGCATGTGTCTCGTCGTGTATCAGTGATCGATAAGGAACTTCCTCTTTTTAAAACTCCTTATGGTGCATTGTGGCTTGCAGAACGTCTTTCCCTTTCTCCTAGTTTCGATGAGTGATATTCATGTTTTATTGTTTTTATGAAGGGTAATAATTTAAGTACAATGCCAATTGAATTTACAAAAATTCATGAAAATGGAAATGATTTTATTCTTATTGATGAGATGATGAATGTTATTATTCCAGGATATGAAGGAGAAGTTTGCAGTGAGTTACTGTGTTCGACGGTTTGGTATCGATGGAGACGGTGTTCTGTTTATCTTACCCTCCAAGATTGCCTATGTGCAAATGCGCTTATTCCAACCAAATGTTTGCGATGAGAAAATGTGCAACAATGGAGTATTCTGTCTAGCCAAGTATGCATTTGACAACAATTATATGTAAAGAAAAAGTTATTTTCGGTGGAAACCATTGCAGGCATTTTGTCAGTTCGTGTCAGGTATGATAATTCTGGTGATTTTTATGTTACGATTGATATGGGTGTTCCTGCATGTGATGCAACGATACTTTCTGCAGTAGATTTTTGTGGTCTTTCTGCAAAAATGACAGGCATGACGATATATTCAGTTAACATAGGAGTTTCGCATGCGGTTATTTTTTTAGAGGATATTGAGGATATTGATCTTGATGCTGTTGTTTTGGATATTCGTCATAATACCCAATTTCCGATGGGAATACATGTAACCTTTACGCAGGTGATTAGCCCATCTACAATTTCCATCCGAACATTTGTACATGGGATTGAAGAAGAAATGCTTTCGTGTGGTAATGGATATATGGAAGCTGTCCTGATTGCTATAAAATTTGGTAAGGTATTGGGTGATGAGGTAGATGTTGAAACGATTGGAGGTTCACTTGATATCTCTATTGGTGAGCGTGCAACGATAATGGGATCTGCTGAAACGGTGTTTACTGGTGAAATTCCTCTCTAATTTTTTCAATAAGGGCATAGGTTGAGATCGATGATGGGAAGTGATTACGCTATTCCTGTACATATTTTCATCACCATTTAGATGTCTGGTCAGTCATATTCTAATCCCGGAAAAAAAAGATTAGTACACATCTTTTTTATTCCTTTTCTTATATCTCTTCCAGTTTTTTTTCTGTGTTTTCTTCCATACTTTCCAGTTCTCCTATTATCTACTATCGATAACTACAAGTGTCATGTCTCTTTTACATGAAAGATATTTGAACACATCTGATGTATATTCTATCTTTTAGACATTCATGGTGTGTGATTTTTTTTCAGAAAATTGATTTGTTTATTTATTCTTGGAAGAATTGTCGCTATCTCGAGACTCGATCTCTAAGATTTTATCGTGTCTCCTCTCAATCTATTTTCTATCTATCGTAATGCATGTTTTTATGGGATGTTTTATATCGATGACATCCCTTTAAATTTCTTAGTTCTTAAAAATTTCTTCTATCTCTTTTTCAATTTCGTTGAGTTTTTTATGAATCATGCGCAGTTCTTGCATTTGTTCTCGCTGAATATTGTGGATAACCTTACTGATGGTTCCCATCATAATGGCGAAGGTTCCTGTAATGAGGAGAAGTGAAGTGAGAATTCCAATGATGAGAGGCTTTGTCCCCGTTATCCACCACTCACTAAGTACGTAGAATTCAAGGCAAAAACATGCTATACTTATCAGAATGCCAATATTTCTGAAATAACAGAGTGGATTGTTTATTTTGCTATATTTGTTGATTGTTCGGATTATTTTGTATCCGTCGAGAATTGGATGCAATTTCGTAGGTGATCCTTGACGTTTCTTATAGTAAGTTGGGACAATTTCAAATCGAAGACCGTAGTGGATGACCGCGGCGCAGATCTCTGTTTCAATTCCGAATCCTTTTTCTGTGAGGTTCATTAGTCGAATGGAATCTAAAGTGAATGCACGATAGCCTGAGAGGATATCATCCATGTATACACCATGTGCCCATTTGAATAGTATGTTCATGAGATAGTTGCCCCAGAGATTGAGGTGAGTTAAAGCACCGCGTTCGTATTGTTCGAGTCTATTCCCAATGACATGATCTGCGCGATCTTGTATGAGCGGTTCAATCATGGAGTCGGCATACTCTGGAGGGTTGGTACCGTCTCCATCAAGCATCAGAATGTATGGCGTTGTGATTTTTTCAAATGCCTCAATTAGTGCAGCTCCTTTTCCCTTTCCCTCTTGTTTTATAACTTTTGCGCCGAGTTTTTCTGCTATTTTTGGTGTTCCATCTGTGCTGTGTCCATCCACAACAAGTATTTGATGATATCCATTTGCTTGTAGTCCCTTGATAATATATCCAATTGTTGCCTTTTCATTGAGTGTCGGTATCAATACACAAACATTGTCTTTGGATACTCTATTCTCAGTTTTTTCGTTGATGTTCTTTTTAATTATCTTTGTCGCTCTGTTTGCATTGTTCATAATTCTATTTATTGACTATTTCTGATTGTTCCCGTGTGACTTCAAGTTCATAATTCTCTTTGTCACGATGTGCTCGTTCTGAGCAATCTTCCTTGAAGTAGTAAAGTCCATTAATTTTTTTCTATATCACTATTATCTGCGTTTTTTGTAGATATATGGACTTTATTTGTAACATAATCTTGCAAAAAAAGATTATTTGTTCTTGGCTTTCCAAATCATTCTTCCCTGCATGCCGAAGTATTTGGAAAATCCAATCGCATCTCGCTGATCGAAGGTTGTTGTATCAAATGAGACCATGTCCTGTGAATAGATTGCATTTGGTGATTTCCGTCCGAGAATGTGCATACCTCCTTTAAAAAGCTGAATATCGACTGTTCCTGTAACACGCTTCTGTGTCTCATCAATGAATCCATTTAGATCATGATAAAGTGGTTCGTGCACGAGACCCATATATGCAAGCTCAGCCCACTGTTCGTCAACAATATGTTTAAACTTTAACTCAAAGCGTGATAGTACAAGTTTCTCAAGATCTGCATGTGCTGCGATTAGTACTGTTGCTGCTGGGTGTTCGTAGTTTTCACGGACTTTGAGTCCGAGGATTCGATCCTCAATCATGTCGTTCCTACCAACACCGTTTTTACCTGCAATTGTGTTTAACGTCGTGATTAAATCGACACCACTCATTTTTTTTCCGTTGAGTTCTACGGGGATCCCCTGTTCAAAGGTAATGGAAATGATTTCTGGATTGTCAGGTGCTGTCTCTGGTGAGGTGGTCCAACGATAAATCTCTTCTGGTGGGTGATAGTCTGTCTCTTCCAGCCTACCTCCTTCTATACTGCGAGACCAAATATTTTCATCCACGCTCCATGGTGTGGATTTCTTGATTGGAATTGGTATTCCATGCTGTTCTGCGTAGTTTATCTCCCAATCCCGTGTTAGGTTATGTTCGCGCATCGGTGCAATGATATCAAAGTTATGCATTTGAAAGATGAGTTCAAAGCGGAATTGGTCATTTCCTTTTCCGGTACATCCATGGGCAATAGCATTTGCTTTTTCCTGCTTTGCAATCTTTACGATCTCTTCTGCAATCAGTGGACGTGCAAGAGCCGTTCCCATTGGATAACCTTCATAGAGAGCATTTGCTTTGATTGCAGGGAACACGTGTTGTTGAACAAATGTATCCTTTACATCAATAGTGTAGTGTTTGTCAGCGATGAGTTTTCCTTTTTCCTCCGCCATTTTAACTTCGGCTGCAGACTGTCCTACATCTACAGCAACTGTTATTACACGGTTATAGCCGTACATGTTCTTGAGGATCGGCACACAGACGGAGGTATCAAGTCCTCCGGAAAAGGCGAGAACAACAGTTCTCTTTCCTCTGGTTGATGATGTATCTGTCATTGATGTACTATTCCACTTTTGGGAATGTGTGGGTTATATTTTGTGTTTAGTATATTCAATGTGTCTCACGTGCACATTGTATCTAGGTGATATTTGTATCTAACACATAAAACATCTTCTATGCATCATAATTCTTCTCATTTATGGTTTTGTCTCATAGGATGTGAGCGCACGTGTGAGCCCTCTTGTTCTTAGTCCATGCTCTTCTTGTATTGATCCTTCTGCTTTCTTTTCCCATGTGATTCAAGCCGTTTAATTCATGTGCACATATATTACTTTGATTGGTCGATTTCATCAGTTTGCTATGTCATCGAATTAATCGGGGGGAGAATACTGAATTTATGTCTCACTGTAATCTGGATGGATGTTTGCTTATCTACAAACATGATTGAAATAATCTCTGAATGGAATTTCTTTGTTTTTGATTATATAGTTTATTGTATAGTTGAATATTTTTACTAATATTTAGGTGAATACATGTTCTCTGGAATGCAAATAGTATGTTTTGTTATTTATATTAATATCCATTTTTCATTGTTTTTATAACTACTTTGATATATTTATCTCTTTAAGTCAGAATTTATTCCAGATATATAGACACTCTTTTTGTTTTCATATTTTTCCTACTTTTTATCATGTGAGCTCTTTTAGCATTAGTTTCTCCATCTTTAATTTTTGAAGATTTCTGGAGGTAATGCTGTCCCCATATTGTTGCACAATTATCATATTTTTTGTATATATTATTCCATAATTTTTATATTTCTCTCATAATATTTAAAAAACTATTTATTTTTTGTTGAAAAATCCCAGGTTTGCATATCTCGTGCCCCGTGTTGATAGCTCCACTGAATTTTGTGGCTCATGTGTACGCACCAGAACTCTTTTGGTGTAAGCTGTTTTGCTAGCTGTTCTGCTTCTTGAATGTTCATGTGTTTAGAGATGTGTATCTCCGGTGGAAAGATGCCATCCAGTAGGAGAAGGTCTGCCCCTCTCATTGTCTCTTGCGTTTTATGAGGTAATTGATTAGTGGTATCACCGGAGTACACAAATACTACTCCATTCACTTCAATCCGGACGCCATAGGTTGGAGTGTCATGTGTCACTGGAAAGAGAGTTACTAACATTCCTCGAATATCTTGTGCTTCATAAGGGGTCATTATCATTTCGTGATGGTGCATAAATGAAAAAATACTCCCACAGTAGCTCAGAACTTCTGCGGTACCATAGACTTGAATCGGTTCTCGTTGTACTCGATAGAAGTCGCCGAATCCCATAAAGTGATCATAGTGGCCATGTGTCCAAATGACTGAATCGATATGTGGCGAACCCGCTGCAAGTAGCTGGGCACGCATGTCGGGGCTTGTATCGATCAAAAGGTGTTTTCCTGCATGTTCGACAAGAATTGATGTACGAAGCCTCTGTTTTCCAGTTTGTCGCGCCTCGTGGCACACAGCGCAGTCACATCCAATTTTTGGAGTCCCAACCACGTCTCCTGTTCCCAATGTTGTTATCTTCATACTGATTACAGGTCACTCTTCCTGATATTGTTTCGGCGAGTTACTAGTTCCATGCCAGCATTTACATCATCTTTGTTGATCTCTTTTTTGCCTGCAAGAAGGGCTGAGATGATTGCTTCTGTCATCATCATCCGGAGATCTGCTCCTGAAAATCCATCCGTTTGCTCCGCCATGGTGGTAAAATTTATATTACATGGAATCCCCGATGCGACGTGTTGGAGGATTTTTTCACGCATGGATCTGTTTGGTAGGGTAAAGGTAATGATCTCATCAAACCTCCTCCAGGCTGCTTCATCTAGCATTTTTGCATGATTTGTTGCACCGATGAGAAGCACCCTGTCTTTTATCAGATTTATATGGTCGATGCTTTTGAGGAGTGTGTTTACCGCCCTTTTCATTGTGCCATTGTCATCAGAGATGCGTGTCTTTGCAATATAGTCAAATTCATCTATAAAAAGGATGCAGGGTGCAATTTTTTTGGCAATATCAAATATTCTGTCGATATTTTTTGCAGTCTCACCTAAGTATTGGGAGGTCAACATGGATAATCTGACCTCCAGGACTGGCATGTGTACTGCGTGAGAGAGTGCCAGTGCAAAGGAAGTTTTTCCAGTTCCAGGTGGTCCTACGAGTAGAATTCTTCCCAGTTCGTAAATTCTATGGTTGTGCAGGAATTCCTGGTTTTCTAGAGCTATTTGTACTTTTCGGACAATCGCCAGTTGTTCTTGTGTACATACGAGATCATTCAAGGAGAACTCTATCTCTTCGGGTGCATATGCGACTATCAGATCAACTGCTTCACGGTAGATCTCAGATTGTGCGATAAGTTTTCCTATTTTTCCTGTAAGGAATGCCACTGTGTCTTCAAAGAGTGGAACTTTTTCCTTTGCTTTTTTGTAGGAAATGTTTGTTTCCCCTGCAGTCTCCAGGGCGAGGGATAATGCAGGGTTTTTTAGAACTGTATCCACTCCTGCATGACGCAAGTACCATTTTGCTGCAGGTACAAATGTGGTTACAGCCAATTGTCCGAGGTCATTTATCACAAGATAGGTGTTTTTTTCATTGGAAATGAGATTGCGTGTGTCAAGGTCGGGGAAGTAAGTCTTTAGTTGTTCTTCCTTAATGATTATTGGTCGTGAAATGATTCCTGGAATGTCTGGGCAAAAGAGGGAACGCAGTGATACGGGGAGATCATTTATTTCAATCCCAGGGTTTCCATTTACCATTTCTGCTGTTAGGACAATCTCTGTTAGCTGCAGCAGTTTGGATTCTGTCGCACGTACATCCATCTGTCTTCTTTATATCTATTGGTGAAAAACAGCATAAGAGTTTTGTGACAAGTAGTATTATTATATCTTAGTTCATTTACTCACTATATCCCATCATTTATTGAATTTTAGTCTGATTTTGCATGGTTCCAATGTGACTCACACTGGAAATTTTTCTGAGTTCGATTGGGTGCTTAGGTATAATTGTGACTCGTCTGGAACATTTTTGTATACTTTTTCTGTCTTTCCGCAATTTGAATTTCCTTGCTAATGAGGTGTTCCATTTTTGAATTTCTGTTCTGCTTTGAGATCGTTCATGTAAGCATTGAGTGTGTATGCGTTTTGTTTGGAAACTTTACAAAGAATCTTCCTTTCAGAAACTGTTTGAGAATTTTTGTTCGCATGGTCTGTTTCATTCTAGCATTGAGGTGTCTTGTAGGGATAATCTCTGCAGGTTCCACAGGTGAAAGAATTTCGTTTGTTTTATTTCTCTCCCAGAGTACTTCAGTCTCTCAAACAAATAGCACTATGATTAATGTTTCCATCTCGTTCATATAATTTATGTTAACCTACTCTTCATTTTACTTTGAGATATTTGACGTTTTTTATCTATGATGAGCGTTTATTCAGTATTCTCTATGTGTATACGCTCATCTCCTGCATAATGGTTGGCGTAGGCATTCTCAAACCATTCTCTTTCCATTGCGTGTGATATTCACCCTACCATTCTCTACTGATAGAGTAAAGTTGTGTTCATATAGCCATTCCCGGGATTTACCATGACCATGAATCATCAGTTCCACGAGATCAGATGGTTCATCCACATCTGTTGACATTCGCATGGAATCTATGATTTCGACTGTGAGACCAAGTTCTTCTGAGATCTGCAAATGGCGGAGGTATGAGAATCCATAATACTCCACGTGAAAGATTTCTGGATGCTTAACGAAGATAACATTCGTGCCACCGCCGAGTCCTGGTACAATTGCCACATCTGCTTTGGTGGAAAGAACTCTCTGGAGACTTCTGGATGTGGTCATTGGCAAATCGGACATGATGATGAGCGCTGGGCAGTGGAATTGTGGAAGTGCCCAGTTAATTGCTTCATTTAGCCCGTCTTTACGAATTGAAACCAGTGCTTCGTTGCAGGTATATTTGGAGGTGCAAAGGAGAGTTACTGTGCACCCTGTTCTACGAACTGCAGCGATGACATCTCCAAGCATTACCTCTGCAAACTCTTCGCGTTCCTGTTGTGTCATGACTGCTGCAAGACGAGTTTTGGGATTGACTGGTTTAAATGGGATCAAAGCGTGGAAGTACATATCATCTTTATTTTTGGCATGATTGCATTTTAATGTGGGGATTGTTTTAATGTGGGGATTGGTTGGGTACTTTCTCTTTATTGTTGAGCCTCTATTCTGGGAAAGAACTTGCATGGAATGTTTTTATATGTTTTTTTTCTGAAAATCAGAGGTATACTCTTTTAGATTTTTTAAACATCACGAATGTTATCTCTTTTGAGAATTCTCTCCTATAAGCAGTTCTACTACTTCTCCAACTATTAATCTGCATTATTTTGATTGTAATTATCTGTTGTCTTAGCAATTTTCTGAAACTTCAAAGCTCTACTGTCATTTTATCTCTCCCTCTTGTTTGTTCAATTACGGTCTTTCTAACCCAGCATTTTACATCAGTATCTCATGCTATCTCTGTGACAAAATTCCATTTTCGGAAACCATATATTTCAGCATAGCCTCGTTAATTCAAAAACTAGGTATATCTCATCCGCATTATGGGTGCCCCCTGTGTGATCAACTCCTTTATCGTTTTGAGCCAATCTTAAAAAAATAGATATTTAGAGCATTCGATTTAGAGACTCAATTTCTGCTCGTTCAATGCCTGTGATTCCTACAAAAAGGTTCTCAATTTTATCGCCGGAACCTTCATCATCCTCCGTGGTCATAGCAATTTTGATTGCAGAGAGGCCAAATCCAATTGGTTCCACTCTCATATCTTGAATACCAGGGACTTTCTCTCTGATTTCTACCTGAAGTTTTTCCATATCAACATCTGGAGATTCAGGCATTATCTTTAAAATAACTGCAACTTCACCCATTTTACTTCCTCATGGTCCTTGAAATCCACATTTCGGACAGGTGTATTTTATGCTCTGTTTGCGACAGTATGAACAACGGTAGATTACTTCCCCGCAGTCTGGACATTTGAACTCGGTGGCCCCACGTTCAGCAAGTGGGGCATTGCATGACGTACATTTCGTAGTTGCCATTCAATCAAACTCTCCAATTAATTGGTTCTCTACAATTATAAACGTGTGGCCTCCATTTATATCGTTCCAGTCTTTTGGATTATAATTCAGATCTAGTTTTCTGTGAATGGTATCTACTCTTTTATTTTTTATTTTAATGCTGAATATTCATATAAATTGGATATTTTAAAAATATTTTTTGAAAAATCAGGGTGTGTATTTAATGATTTTTCTTAGAGTGTAATTAGGTTCTCTCCAACATAATCTGTATCTTTTGATTCCTTCTTTAAAATAATATATTTTTTAACACTCATTAATATGATTGTACTGATGAAATCATTTTTGTCTGCTCTCTCAATATTTGATTGATGTACTGGATCCTGATATTTAAAACTTAACGCATAGATACATATTAAATTGATATGGCGTCGATACTTATCACCTGTTATAGTCGTACTGGTAAAACAAAATTGCTTGCTGAGGCTATTGGTCGTGGTGCGGCAGAGATTCCTGGAATAAAGGTAGATGTACTAGCCTTTAATCGTATAACGGCTAGTGATTTTGTTCGATATGATGGTATTATTCTTGGTTCTCCTGTATATTTCGGAGGAGTGGCTTCTGAATTCAAAGAATTGATCGATGATACAACCTTCATTCGTGGTCGACTCTGTGGAAAGGTTGGTGCAGCATTTACTACCGCTGGAGATCGTACTGGAGGCAAAGAAACGGCAATTCTTTCAATTGTCCAAGCAATGCTAATTCATGGAATGATTGTAGTTGGTGATCCAATTTCTAATTCAGAAGGGAACGATGAACATTCAGGTGGTCACTATGGACTTGCAGCTGACGGCCAATTACATGAAACAGATCTAGAACATGGAGTTAACTTTGGTCGGCATGTGGCGACGGTTGTTGCTCGCATGGTTAACACCACTGAATGACTATCCTTTTTTGAAAACAGCAGTCTTTCTTACATTAAAATAATATTTTTCGATATTTTTTAATAATGATTTTGTGATATATCTCTTATACCTTATAAATAATATATATATTTTTGGAAACATATACGCAAAATACATTTGCTCTATTGGAGAAAAAGGCTATCTCTCATCGTTTCAGATAATATAATATTATTCATGGGATTTTTTGATCGGATTACAAAAGCAAGTGCAAACAAAAATGCAGGAATTGCAGCTCGAAAATATAGTGAGGCTCTCTCATATATACAGTATAATCGGTACAACGATGCACTTTTGTGCCTTGACGAATCTCTTGCCATCGATCCGTCCAACGCACCTGCGTGGAACGATAAGGGACGCCTTCTTGCCCTTCAAGGTAAACAAGCTGAATCCATGTTGTGCTATGACAAAGCAATCAAACTCCGACCACATACTGCCGTTTATTATCACAACAAAGGCGACACTCTTGCGTTTTTTGGTGAGATTGCATCTGCTGATCAATGTTTTCTCAAAGCGCTTCGATGTGATCCTGATAATATAATATATCTGACCAGTCACGCGATGATGCTCTTAAAAATGGGAAACTACAAAGAAGCAGATAATATTATGTTTGGTATATGCAAATCGGAACCTCTTGTACCGGAACATTGGTTCAATCGAGCAACCATACTTCATGATGCAGGCAAGCTCGAAGATGCCATTGCATGCTACTTAGTCGTTATCAATATTGCACCAGGACATGCAATCAGTTATTTCAACTGTGGGAATGCACTTCGCGTTCTTGGAAAATATGAAGAAGCTATTGCTAAATATGATTTTGCCCTTAAATACGATTGTAATCTGATTGGTGCCATGAACAACAAAGGGCTTGCTCTCAGTTGTTTGGGAAAGCATCGTGAAGCGTATGATTGCTTCTGCCATGCTTTAATTACATTGCCCCAATCTCCGGATCTCTGGTACAACAAAGGTTATGAACTTTTACAACTTGCCGAATTCAGCGATGCAGTTGCTGCATTTCATACAGCTCTCTCTTTATGTAATTCCACAGATATAGAATTAAAACGACGAATTGTTGCTGAAATAGAAAAAATTATCTAGCAAAATATTTTTGAAGTTCAGCTAATATTATCAATACTGTATCCACGTGTGGTTAGCAGTTCCTTTACTCTGTCTCGGTGATTTCCTTGAAGTTCAATAGAATTTTCTTTCACAGTACCACCGCAAGCAAGCCTACCTTTTAAGAACTTGGAGAGATCTTCGAGATCTATTTCATAAGGATCTAGGCCATCTACAACGGTCACCTCTTTTCCATATCGTCTCTTGCTTACTTTCACACTAATTCTTTGCTGTTCCTTTGCGACTTCTTCACAAATACAGAGTTCTTTTGGTAAACCACATTTCGGGCAGATGCCACTATTCATTGCAATATTTAATGGTGCCTGTGAGTTAAAATAGATATTGGCCATGAAGGTATCGTTCATAGATTCCTTTTTTAATTGATGTATGATCGCCATTGCTTTCATTTTATAGGTTTCCTTGCTTGGAGATAAAAAAAACTGCATCTGATTATGGGATAGTAGATCGATTGAATCCTTTCCTGAGTCAATTTACGAATCATCCATGATAATTGTAAAAGTAGTTTTCTAGTTTCTCCTCCCATTCTACAATCTCCCGTTGATTTCGGGTGAGAACGAGATCCCGTTCACGACTCTGTGTTGCAGGGCAGAATCTGCAAAGTGCCTCATCCACCTCTCCCTGTACAGTTCGCACTGGACAGTAGTATACGCCCTCATGTAGTTCCACAGCGAATCCACCGGGGAATGGTGTTCCCACTGGATGGGCAGGTTCATTCATAATATACATATTATATGCGGCAATTAGATACTTGAGTCCGGTAAGTCGCTTTCCGTGGGCATGCACACAAGCAAATCGCGTAAACTCTTTCCAGGACCTGGGTAGACGGATATTTGCATGAACTGTTTCCAGTTTTGTTGTCATCATACGATGATATCCATCAACAATCTGAACTCGAGCCGAAGAAAGAAGAGTTACTGCATACTCTTTTTTTACATGTACCAATTTTTTACTGTACCTTACCAACATCTCTTCCAGATCCTCAGGAGTAAACTGTGTACCCCTGGATTTTAATTCCACCAGAAGTTCACCTTTCCGCGAAAGGTGTGCAAGTGCAGGCCAGTCAATATCTTCAGCAACATCCATAGTTGTTTTGGTTCGATTCCAAAATCCCATTCATACCACTCGTTTTATGTTTAGATTTATGCGATTGTGTGCTGTCTCTACCCCCATTATCATCACTCGGACATGATCACCCACCAGAATCACTTTGGATGGATGTGTAATAAATCGATTGGTAAGCTCGCTGATGTGCCCCAATCCATCTTGATGTACACCCACATCTTCGAATGCTCCAAACGCAGTACCGTTAGTGACAATCCCCGGTAGTACCTTTCTATCTTTCAGTTCAACGATTTTCTGCACAGTTGGATCAAAGGTGATATCTTTCTTTCCTTCACACCGAATATCTCGTCCTGGATTTTTTAACTCATCAATAATGTCAGTGATGATCTCTAGGCCACAGTTCCCACCCACATATATCTCTGGTTTAATCTTTTTCACAAGTTCTCTATTTCCGACAAGACGTTCAATGGAGATACTGAGATAATCTGCCATTTTTCCCACAGTGGAATAACGTTCGGGACGTATGCCTGTCTTATCCAGTAGATTGTTTCCTTTACAAATACGAAGGAATCCTGCTGCATGTTCAAAAATTTTATGGTCGACATAAGAAACATTCAACAATTCCTTTCGGTTTGTGAATGGGCCATTTGTGAGACGGTACGCAACTATCTTTTCAGAAAGGGTTGGTCCTATATCCGATATGTTGGGCAGTAGTGATGGACTCGCTGTATTGAGATCTACACCTACAGTATTTACTGTTTGTTCAGTTACCTCGGCAAGTTTTGTGGCCAGTCGCTTTTGGTCTACATCGTGCTGATATTGACCTATATCTTTATGATAACGGGCAATAAAAGGAATGGTTGCTCCACTGCTGAATAATAATGTAACTGCAGTAACTGCTCTTTCTGGAAGGAAAAGAGATTCAGCAACTTTGCGGAAGATGTGGGTTGAGCTATAGCTTGTAGGGAGGATCATATATTATATGTTATTAATACTTTCATGGGGTGTAGGATAAATCTGCCTCTTTCAGACGTTCATGGAGTTTTCATGGTAAAATATTCACTTGCGGACTGTTGTTTGGTTCCGTCTCAGTTTCATTTATACTGTGAAATTATGGAAGAATTTTTACCCTCGTTCGTTCTAGTATCCTCTATCAACATTTCCTGCCACTTCTCTCAAGAAATCACGTCCATATTTTTGAATGGGACATATGTGTGCAGTTTTTCAGTTCTTGGAATTGTGACATCTCAAAAAATTACAAAAAATTGGGAAATTATCAAATTTTTAATCTAATTATGTACACTTATCATTATCTTCTTCAATATTAGTGTTTTTTGAATTTATTGGTTTTGCGTACTTTTTCCAAATTTGTTCACGGTAGACTGGACCACTATTGTAAGTGCAGAATGGAATCAGACGCCCATCTGGTGTTGTATAATGGATGCAACATCGTTCAACGCGGTCAGTATCATAGTTGAAACAATCCATAAAGTGCATTGTCCCAATGAACAATGCATTTTTGTGGAATTGGCCAATACTTTTGTAATCGTGTTTGATTAAGGCGTCGTAGATCATTTTGTTCATATTGATCTTTATACCATCAATTTCATCTTTCTCCACTATTTTTCTCATATTGTTAAGTCCTGTTACCATTGCAAGATATCTTCCTGTTTTTCCCGAATTTCGGAATTTTTCTGAGATTTTTGTGATTTCTATCAGAAATTTATTTACATCAATGAACCGGTTTATGGGTATTAGCTCGTCTTTTTCATTGACAAATCCGTAAGTCGCAGCTCCACAATGCGGATGAGCGCAGAACATAATTTGTTCTTTTCCTGTGTAGGATTCTATCAGATCACAGATGGCCATCATAGACGGTACTGGATAAAAATCGGATTTCTTTAGTGCCCTATCTGTCTGTTCCTCTATGCGTGTGACAAGATCTGGAATTGTAACACGCTCTCTCTCCACATCATCATTTTTGGCAGCACCGGTAAATGCTACTGGCTGGAAGTTTATCCCTCTAATTACATCCATGTTTTTTGTTGCAAATTTAATTATACTCCCGATTTGGTGATCGTTTTTTCCGTTTATAATGGTCGGAACAAGAACAATTCCAAGTCCTGTTTTTCGGCAGTTTTCGATGGCTGGGAGGCTAATCTTTTCAAGGAGTGGGTTGGTGTCATTGGTGGTACCATCAAAATGCAAATAGACTGTTGAAAGGCCAGCTGTTCGTAATTCTTTTGCAAGATTGGGATTGTGCGCTAGCTTGATACCATTTGATGCCATCTGTACCTGAGAAAATCCAAGCTCTTTTGCCTTCATGATCAGATCCATCAGATCTTCTCTCATCGTTGGTTCTCCTCCAGAAAACTGAATTGCTGGGCATGGGACCGGTTTTTCACTTCTGAGTAGTTTAAGCATTGAGACAATTTCGTCAAACGTTGGTTCATATATATATCCACATGCTCGAGCATTTGCAAAACAGAAGTCACAGTTTAGGTTACAACGGTTTGTAAGATCAATATTTGCAAGAAGCGTTCCAGATTTGTGGTGCGCACATAGTCCACAGCGTTGAGTGCACTCGCCTGGTGTATTGGTGTTTGGATTATAGACACCACGTCCTTCACGGTTATATTGTTCAAATCGATGATACATATTTGCATCTGACCAGTAAAGGGATCGCAGTTCCCCATGTTTTGGGCAAATTCTGCGGATCCAGATAGCCCCATCCTCTTCAGTAATTGTTGCTGGAAGCAGACTGTTACAGACCGGACACATACTTTTTGTTTCTTTGATGATTTCCATGTTCCCCGAGTATCTCCTTGGGTATTGACGGTTTCTATCGTCAAAATGTAAGTAATTATTATCTTTCTACTTTCCATTAAATAAACTATGGATCGTGAGTTCAGATGATTGAGGATACTATTCGTGCAATTTTAATGACGTTTGTTGTGGCATTCTGGATAATGTTGCCTGCTTACGTTGCAAATGCGAGTGCTGTTCCGTGTGGAGGTGGGATCCCAATTGATTTTGGGAAATGTGCAAAAGATGGGTGTAGATATCTTGGGGATGGGAAAACCTGGCGTGGATTCATCGGTGGAACTTGTATTGGAGTTCTATTTGGACTCCTACAGATGGATTTTGTTCAGACATTCCACTGGTCCTTCTTGCCGCCACATAATCTTATTACAATAACGGTTCTGGCTAGTGGTGCCCTTTTAGGTGATGTGATCAAGAGTTTTTTTAAACGCCGCATTGGAAAAGATCGTGGAGAAAAGTGGGTTCTTGCTGATATGTACGATCTGGTCGTGGTTTCTTTTGTACTTCTAGCTGTTTTTGCCAGTTCATGGATGATGGCCTATATTTCCATATGGATCTTTATTGCAATCTTCATTTTGACTCCATTTCTCCATCGTGGTGCAAATATTATTGGGTATCTAATCGGTATCAAACATGTTCCCTGGTAAGCTATCTTCTCTCTTGCAGGATACCAATATTTTTTGAAACTGCTATTTTTAGATCGATGATTTGAGAGATATCCATGAATAAATACAGAATCTCCTGATTTCAGAAGTGCATCAATCTCATAAAAATGCGTGGATATTTTTTCTGATTCTCTGCATATCTTTGTTCTCCTTCTCCTTTAGTATCTATTCATTTTACGTTCATTCAATTATTATTCTAGTTGTTGCCCATAAAAGTTCATCATCTTTGCGACGAAACATGATGGATAGAACATGGCAAACGAGTTTGAACGTGCAGTTGTCATCTGTTTTAATCGATACTTTACTGAACATCGAATGAAAGGTTTTGCATACCGCCTTAAGCAGTCGCACTTCAATACTCAGTATGTGGACATCATCGTTGACTCACTCAATCCCGATTTTTATCTCGCTATTGAGTGCAAATCCGTCAAGGGAAATCGTCTTTCCTTTACGAGTAATTTCCATAAAGACAAAGACAATGTACATCAGATTGACAATATCTCTGGATTTCTCAACTATACTGGCCGACATGGATTCCTTGCTGTTGAGTTCCGTGGTGGTCAAAAAAACGAAGCATACCTTATGCCATGGGCGAAGGTCCTTACATTCTTCTTCTCTCAGGCAAGCATCCCGATAGATGAATTTCGCCAATGTATTCCACTGGAACGAACTCATTATGGATATCATCTTGGTACCTTTTCTCCCTCTCCGTCAGACTAAATACCTGCGAAGACGAATAGATAATTGAATCTATGCAAGGATCAGACAGATTTTTATCCATAAATGGAGTCTCGGTGAAAACACCGGTAGTACTAGCTTCTATGGCGGGGATCACCAATGCTGAGTATGTCCTTGAGCGTGCAGCTCATGTGGGAGTTGCCTTTCTCGGTGGATTTTCTCTGGATACTGCCACTCAGAAGGCAACTCGGAAAATGATCAAATCCGGTCGCCCTGAATTTTCTGGTGGTTTTGCTGAAATTGCAACTGAACTTGCAATGTTGGATGGTAGTGATGTTATCATTGGTTTGAACCTTCGTGGTTCTACCCCCGATGCATATGTTTCTGCATATCGTGAGTTTGGAAACGGTGTTATCTATGAAATTGACGCTCATTGTCGCCAAGAACCAATGATCAATGCCCATTGTGGTGAATATCTGTTGCACAACATTGACTACCTATGTGACATTGTTCATGCTTTGCATGCAGAAGGTGCTTGCATTTCTGTCAAAATTCGTGCAGGTGTAAATGATGATCGTCTTCTCGCACAGAAGCTCTGGACAGCAGGTGCTGATATTCTGCACATAGATCTGATGGATCTGGGGTATGCTCGTCTTCGACAAATTCGCAATAGCTGCCCCCTCCCTCTCATTGCAAATAATGGAATCAATACCACAGATAAGATGATGGATATGTTTTCACATGGTGCCGACATGATCTCTCTTGCTCGTACGGCAAGTGTTTCAACTTTACAGTCACTTGATCGCTATATTCGTGCTATAGCTAATGAAAATGGATGGTATAATGCGCCAAAACAACTTTGTCGTGGTGGTGACTTGCGTTCGCTTACTTTCTGCTGTATGCCAGTTAAACAATGCCCACTATTACCTACATTGGATGCACTAGGACTGAGCAGGCAAGAGTACCTTGCCCTTAAACAGGAATTAACGAAAGGGACTGTAATTGCAAAAGGTTGTCATACCTGCTTTGGAAGTCTTGCCTGGTGCTGTAAAGCCTCAACACCCTGCATGTTTCGTGACATGACGCTTAAATCTCTGTCTCTTGCAAAAAATGAGTATATGGCAATAAAACGCGTGCTTTCTGAAGGAATTATGGAGGAAATTTTTGCTAATGTCCAAATTGATTGTTGAGCCTGTCTCTCTTGCGGAGATAGCACAGTTCGCTATGCTCCTTGAGGTTACCGCTAGAGGAAAACCAGGTAATATTGATCGTTGTCATGACTATACAAACACTCGACTCGATCATTTTCTTGCCTCCACCGTCCTGGTTAAACCGATTTTTTCTGCTGTTGAAGATCATCGTCTTTCCATAGGGGAAGCTATGCGCGACGCAGTTGCTCGCACTAACATACATAATGGTGGCAACACCCATTTCGGTGCATTTCTCTTACTCCTTCCTTTACTTGCAGGGAGAGGTATTTATGGTGCCACAGAATTGGTAAAAAAAACAACCGTGTTTGATGCGCTTCTCTTTTATGAAACGTTTGGGCTCACGCAGGTACGTGTCAAAACAGAGGCTCCCATGGATGTTAATGATCCTGCCTCGCTCCAACGTCTGAGAGATGAGCAGATTACTTTGTACAATGTGATGGAGTACTCTGCACCTCACGACATGGTTGCCCGAGAATGGATAAATGAATTCGCTTTGACGCGGAGGGCAGCTGATTTGCTACTGGAGCAAAATGGTGGAGTTCATACGATCCCGTCGATGTTTCTTACCCTCATGGCAGAGTATCCCGACACATTTATTGCAAAAAAGTTTGATGCAGCAACTGCAGAATTGGTGATGTATAAAGCTCGTGATGTTCAGAATGGACAGAATACTCTCGCTGCTTTTGATTCAGAGTGTATCCAAGCAGGCATTAATCCTGGTTCTCTTGCTGATATTTGTATTGCCGGTATATTTGTTGCACTTTTGGAGGGCTGGAAATGGGATTGTTAAGGGAGGGAATCACTGAAGTCATTGCGGTCACACATGATAATGCTGCTCCAATGGGTATTATTGTAAAGCCTGGTATGTGCCCAAAAATGGTTCTTTTCAAGGGTTCTAAAACGGCTTCAAACATCCATGAGTATGGATGGGTTACTGCAAATTTTGTTTCTGATTGTTATCTATATCCTCAGTATGCGTTTTCAAACGTTTCACTTAACGATTTGATGGATGTTTTTATTGATGGTATTATGATGCAGCGGCTACTTACTGCAGATGCCTGGATCGCCTTTAGGACAACCATTTTGCATGAAACAGAACATACCTATTACACTGATCTTCTTCCTGTTGCATCCGAATATATTCGCAAGAGTTTGTATCCTATCAATCGTGGGTTCAACAGTGTTATTGATGCAACTGTGCATGCAACGCGGTATGTGCACACCAAAGATGATCTTCGCCACAATCTCATTGAGTACCATCTAGGAATCATTGCTAAATGTGGAGGTCCTCGCGAACGTGAGGCTGGGCAACTTCTGCGTAAAATTTGTGATCTATAAATTCTTTTATCATATCCTCAAGATCTCGATTTCCATTGCTAATCGCCATATTCTCTTTTTTGTTCTTCCTGCAAGTTCTGCAATCAACATCATGCGTTCTTCAATGGATATTATTCTAGATCCCTTTACAAGATTATCTGCATGCGCTACTATCTTCTCCTCTAGCGTCTTTGGTACACAGTCCTGTGGTATAAGTCCAAGGAGTGTGCATTCATCCACATCTAGACCAGCCCCCGTGTGTCTAAGCACAATTTGTGCTAGTTCTTCACTCTTCCCCAGAGTGCGACATATGCGTGTTCCTTCCTGGGCATGAGATATATCATGGGTTACAGATCGTCCGATATCGTGCATCATCGATCCTGCGAAGACAAGGGCATTATTTACTGATTCTCCAGAAAATTGTGAGGCAACATCTGACACAACCTTAGAATGCTGAATAACTCCTATATCACATCCAACTGAAAAAAGAATTGGAAAATATTCATTTTTGTGCATTTGAAAGCGTCTCACGCATTTTTTCAACTCGTTTCCTTAGTGCAGATACCAATAACTCATTATCAAAATGCACCAACATTTCTCCACATTGTTCGCACGCAAAGTTTGTGGTACTGGCATTATTAAATGTTGACATAAATCCACAGTTTTTGCATTGGTAAAAATCGTTCATCTCATCATATCGCAGTCTTGCTGACAATTTTTCCACCACTATCTCCATTTCCGTGTTTAGAATGGTATTCAGGTTGTCCATTCGCATCATCCATAAATACGTCAGCCATCCTGTCTCATTATTTTTAATCCGACGGTACTCCGCTAATCGGTGTTCATAGAGATTATACAGTGTATGGCGCACGGAGTTTAAGTTGATCTCTGTCTTTGCTGCAATATCTTCATCGCTTAGTTCTGCATTTGGGCAGCGTCTGAGAAGTTCAATCCCTTCTTTCCCCACGAGTTTTAGAAGATACTGATGTATCGCTGAATTTTGCAGCTGTTCCTCAGTAATCGCTGTCATCTCTTTATATGTTGGATGGCGTTGGTAATATGTTTATCCAGAGATGTGAATGCTTCACTTCTGGATTTTCCACACCCATAAACAGAAAAAATCACCGTTCCTTCCTCAAATATCGTCCCAGGATGTGGAATATCTGTGATAAACCTAGCAAAATTTCGCATATCTGCATGCATTACCAGATATTCTGGAGCTACAAGTATCTTTCGCACACAAAACTGTTTTGGTTTTGGCATCGTGGCAGGCAGTATTCCGTGGCATGCATCCACATGTAGCTGGAATAGATTTATCCCGGTTGCTTTTTCCACAGTCTCTACTGTTCCCTGAAACCTTGGATTCACTTCTATTGCATAGGCTTCTGTATCTGTCAGGACGAAATCCACACCGATCGAACCAATGCACCCGCTTTCTGCAACAATTTTTTCTGCGATTGTTATCATCCGTTGACACATTGGATGAGTGCAGGGTGTGATCGATCCTGAAAACGCAAATGCATATCTATCCCCTCCACGAAGAATTTGTTCATTTGTTGCAATTGCCTTTGCGGATCTTCCTGTTCCAACACATGATACACTTGCAGAGACTCCTGTGATTATTTCCTGCATTATAAATGGTTCATGATCCACAAACTTCTCCCAGCATTTCCGCTCGATATCATTTTTCACGATTGCATTCCGCCATCCACCCGCACCCGATAGTGTTTTCATCATTGCTGGATACTCTCCATCCGAAAGTTTTCGTGGAACCGGTACGCTGAGAGATTCAAAAAATTCCTGTGTTTTCCTCTTGTCCAGAAATTTTTCCGCTGTCTTTGGAGAGGTACCCATTCTGTTTGGTACATTTAGCAGTTCTGCCCCTGAGGTTGTCACCACGAAGTCTATTTGATGCTGTTCTTGCATTTTCTCAATAGCCAATGGCAAATCATCTAAATCACCAAATTTCATCACATTTTTTGTACACCAGAGCAGATCTTGATCACAGAAGTGATCCACTGCATACACATCGTACCCGGCACGTGCAGCTGACTTTGCCACATGGCGAGTTGTGTATCCTGCAATCAATAATGAGGGAGTCACGTTTATCCACCGTGATCATCTTCATGTTTAATTGTTGTTTTTCCAATTTCGGTTGGTAAAACTTCCAATTCTGCACCAGGAAACTTTAGCTCTAGTTCAGCACCATGATATAGATGATCTAGAAATAGTGCAAGAGCTGAAATTTCTGAGTGTGGTTGGTTCGCAACTGCTATATTGTAGTCAGCAATTTCATATATATCTCCTGGCACTTTTTCGGCACCTACGATGACTAGAATTTTTTCCTCGGCTCTGATTGCTGGAATCATATCTTGTAGTCGCAGGCCGTACATAGTTAGGTGCACGATTTTCCCTCCATTTTTCTTGAACGTGGTGATGCAGTTCCTCCACTTGACATTGTTCTCACAGAAATACGTGCCACCGAATCGATGTACAACATCTATGATGCTGTTGACGACCTTCTGATCATCTGCTGCAAGATACATTCCGCTTGCTCCAAGAGCTCGAGAACTCAGTCCCACATGTGTTGTTATTCGCTGGTCGCGTTCTGGTCGATGACCAATACGTAGAATATATGATTTTGGTTTCAGCATTGTTTTTTCGCCTTGATGATTCCATTTTCAATATAGACTGATATATCAGAAGTCTGTCTCATTTCATTCATCATTAAGATGTCGGGTAAGCTCAGGAGATGAATAGTCTCGTCTGTCACTGCAATGAGGCAGTAGTTTTCAAGTCGAGATAAAGATGCTTTTATAATGTCTTTGCTCCATCCGGATAATTCTACCAAATCTGCAATCGTCATTGGTTTTCTTTCTGTTAGCATGTGGTAGAGTGCCCAATCTGTATCACAGTCCTTTTGATGACTGTTCCCTTCTCTGATTTGTGTCGTACCTCCATCTTTCATCAGATACCATTTGAACGCAGAAGAGAATAAGGTTACATGGTTGTATCTACCTCTGTTTTGAACAGTGCAACAGTTATACGTATGAGATTCATTACTGCTCTAAGAACATCTGCTAATTCTCGATATGATTATCCGTTTTCCTATATTATGTCTTCGCATATTTCGAAATGAATAATTTTCTGTTTCAGTTCCTGAAAGTAGATATTCAGTAACTCTCTCGAAAGCTCGACTTCAACAACTGTTAAATCTCTGTTGATGATATTTTTAAAAATTGGGTAATTTAGGGATTTTTCTTGATGATTATTATCAATGCTGCAGAAGAAAGTAAGGAACATTTACTTTTATCCTGTAACCCTAGATTTTGTTCGATAACGGAGACTATATCTTGTAATAGTGATGAGGTGAGGATGATATCTTAAATTCTATACTATGATTTTAGTTTGACTGCATCTCACCGTCCTTTTGTAATCATTTCATAACTGATGGTAGCTGGCACAATCTTTGGCAATTTTCCCCAGGTTGCAGTCCATTTTCCGATAACTGCATACACCGCATCAACTGCTGTTCCATGAGGTAATACTATTTTCTTGTCTGTTAATTGGAGTTCATTGCACAGCCTAGTTGCCCAGGCGTCTGCTTTTGTTGGATCTCGAGAAAATACCACGACTGCATCTGCAACCCCTAAAGAAATCGATGGTCCTACTGTTGCTGATGAGGTGCACACCGCTCGAATACCTTGTGTTGGGGCTAAAACAAATGCCAACTTCCCAGATACTGGTGCGGTCCCTGCATATAGACCAATCCGCACTGATCGATCTACTGCTGTAAACACGATATCTCCTCCATTGTCAATCAATCCAAACGTTGCCCCTGTTGCAGTCATACTTTCTACACCAGCCCATGCAATTGCTGCCGCAACTGCTGCCATAGGTCCAACATCTGCTTCTTTTGCTGCTGCAGCCATTCTTTGAACAATTAACGGTGCATTGGGATCTACTGACACTGGTGAGTAAGATATTCCAAAAAAAGGATCGTTATGAATATAATATTCAAGACTTGCACGACATGCAAGCATACCTTCCTTTGCTGCTTCAATATGGGTGTAATCATCGGCAATGATTGTTGTAATTGTCTCATCAATCTCGAAATGTTCGCGAATCATTCATTTTGATTTGATGCATTCTTTTGAAAATACATCCTCTCCCTTTGGTTTTTATCTCGTTCATTTGTTGGATAGTTCTACTGCTTGATTCTAGACGTGATCCCCCCTTTTTTTCTGCTTTTCAAGTGGTTAAAATCTCCATAGATACTGGTTCTTTTTTACTTCCTTCCTTTAGAATTGAGAACTGCTCATGAAATCCACGTTACAATGTGGATGTTAGTTGTGACAACATTGTTTTTTGAATTATTCAGAAATCGTTACATTTGTCTATGATACCTGGATTATCTTTGCCAGTTCCAGCTCATAAAAATTTTTCATGAATAAAATTATTTATATTATTAATATATTCTGAACAATAATGAATTATATCTATTTGCTCCATCAGATGGATAATATGAATTATTAATTCTGAAGAATCAATAATCTATTTAATGTACCTCAGAGAGTTCATCCAAAAACTTGAGTATATTGCTCCTCCTGGTCTTGCGGAAGAATTTGATTCCGATCGCATTGGTTTGGTTTTGGAAGGAACTGAAAATATTGAAACGATTGCCTGTGCTCTCGATGCGACGCCTCATGTTGTGAAAAAAGCAGCAGATCTCAGGGTTAATGCGCTAGTGGTTCATCATCCCCCATTTTGGGAACCTATACACAGAATATGTGGAAAATCTGCGGATATCGCTCGATATCTTCTTGCTCATGATATCAATTTGTATGCTATGCACACAAATTTTGATCATGCTAATGGTGGTATCAATGACACACTTGCACATATGCTTGGTCTTATTCATTGCGTGAAAGGAACACTTGAGATTGTTGGTACAATGACGAGGTCGTTTCCAGAGATTGCAGCGATTTTAGGTTGTGGTCTTCGTGTATGGGGTGACGTGAGTGAGGTAACCCGTCTTGCGGTTGCTGGTGGTTCTGCTTTTGATTTGGATCTAATTAAAGAGGCAAAAAAAATTGGTGCGGAAGCATATCTTGCCTCAGAACTGAAATATAATATCGCTCTAGAGTCCCCACTACCCTGTATTGAGGCAACACACTATGCACTAGAAGCACCTGGTATGCGTGCATTGGCCCATCGAGAAGGATGGATATTTATTGAGGATACTCCTAATACCTCCTTTATCTCATGATCCATCCCTGGACCATTCTGAAAAAGGAACGAACTCTGAATGAGACGGTGTGGCAAGCATTTGTACATACCTATGGGAAACGTGGAAGTGAGGCGATTAACGCTGTCCGTAATCATCGTGTGAAAAAATATCGGGATTATTTTGTGGTTGTTGGAAATTCTGGAGAGTATTATGTGGAAGGTGATTTTTGTAGCTGTGAGGCGAATCTGTATGGCAAATCTTGTTGGCACAGACTTGCTGTGCAGATTGCTTATGAGCTTGAGGAATACGAGACATATGATCTCTGGTATTATAAGGATGGGCTGGATGAGGATGATCCTGAGTCTGAATAGCCTTATTCTGGTTTTTCCTTGCGAGTATAGCAAAATATAGTGTGTAGTTGTGGGTATTTAATTTAGTAAGTTCCATTTTGTCTGTTCTCCTCTTTTATCTTCATCGTGCTCTCTATCAATAAATACTCAATCGTTGTATAAATCTAATTTTCTAAGAATTGTTTAGACTTATGTGTTCTCATCTCCGTTTTGGAGTATGTTTCTGAATATTTTAACGGAAAATGTGTTTGAGATTGATGAAAAAAATTTCAATTTTATCGGTCTGTTCATTGTTCATTTTTGCATAGCTTTAATTCTGCGGATTTCGGTTAGTATGTGAGTTAGAATCACTTCATCCGATGGCATGCCAGAGGTGAAGGCTTTTTTAACGTGAATTGGGACACCGTCTAGTCGATATGCGGTGCCTTCAGCATCAATGCCCACAACTGCAACTGGGATGTGGAGTTTTGCAATGGCTGTCGATAGTGAGATATATGGATCGAGAACGATGGTATTTATGCGTGCTAGATGTGCCACTGTTTCTCGGGGGAAGTGTGCTCCGAGGTCTGTTCCTATGATGAGGACAGCATCAGCTTCGTGTTTGGCGAGAATGTCAACCCCACTGGTCTCACCTGGATTGTAGTGGACGATGCCTCGTGAGTAATCTACGGCATATGGATATCCGGCAGTCTGTGAAAACATCTGATTCGTTCCATCTACATTCCAATGCCCACGAAGAGGGGTAAGGGTATATTTTGTATGCCGGTTGAGTTCATCAACCAGTTCAATACCTGCCCGAACATTTTTGTATTTTCCTCTTGATTGAGTGAGGCCAATGCCTGTGAAAAAAGATCCAAATTTTGCGCTAAGTAGAATTTCAGCAATTTTAAAAAGTACACTACGTTCAACCCCAGCGATCGTATTGGGAATTACATCACGTTCACCTCTGATAATTGCTCTCAGTGCATTGAAAATGGCGTAGTCTCCTCCTGGTTTTACTTGGATAAAATGATCGGCAAGTTTTGCTGTTTCGGATTCTCGAATGTCTACAACAATGATGATCCGATCATCACGCCCTTCTGGGCGAAATGCTCCTGTGGAATATGAGGTGTAGCGGGAGAGATGGCGTGGATGAGCAGCAATTGGATTGCAACCCCAGTAGACAATAACGTCTGCACGGTTCTTAACCTGGCCAAGGGTGCAGCCTGGATGACCCACTTCTTGCACAGCCATAATAGTTGGTCCATGACATTCAGAGGAGCAGTTGTCCATGACGGCTCCGATTTCTTCGGCGATTTCAAGGCCTATATGCATGGCTTCGGTGGATGTGCCTGACCAACCGTATAATAGTGGTCTTTTTGCGGATGCAAGCATTTTAGCCGCAATCTTTATGGAAGTTTCGAAATCTATCTCCTTCCATCTATCTCGTTCTCGATGGATTGGGGTAATCATTCTACTTGGTGAACTAAATTTACCTGAGGAAAGAAGACAACCATTTACAACATTTGTGATAACACCATCTTTGATATGGAGTTCAATGTCATCACAAAGACAACCACAAAGAGGGCATACGTGATTTTTGACTATTTTTTTTCCAGACTCTATATCTGGGGGTCTGTTTTTTTTTGGAACTTCGTATTTAAGACCGCCTAATTCTTCCATGAGATCCCATGCTGTTTGGAGTGGGAGATCGGTTGCACTGACTTCGACAGGTACCCCTTTGAAGTCTGGTGCACCGGTAGAGTGAGTGTTCTCGTGAAGGATGAAATTAGCATGTGGTCCACATGGAATAAATACAACTCCTTTAGGCGTTTCGGATGATTCGCGAACGTTGAAAACAGTTTTTCCAACGGTGCTTTCGATGAGAACGTGTTCATCCTTTTCGACGCCAATTTCCATCATATCCATCGGGTTAAGGAAACAATAGGAAGTCTCTCTGGAGTAGTCTTTGGTGTCTTTATAATACAACTGGGAACCCTGTTCTGGGGTTCGTCCACTGCTCATCAGCAATCTCATGAATCCTCTTTTCCCTGACCCCCTTGAAGAAGTTTGGGAGGTCTATTCTTTATTTATAGTTATGCGAATTATCAATATCATTGGTCATTCTAATTCTGGAAAAACGACTTTAATTGCGAAGCTTGTACCGCTTCTGGCTGAAGTAGGAACGGTTGCGACGATTAAACACATGGCCCATCATATCTGGGAATTGCCATTGGAAAAGGATACGACAGTGCATTTTATGGGTGGTTCATTGGCAACAGCAGGAATTGATGCAGAAAAGACTGTGTTGAGTCTTCGAACAACATCGGTCTATGACATTTTGGATTTTTTTTCATGGAGGGGGTATGATTATGCAGTTGTTGAGGGGTTTAAGGAGGAAGGATTTTCATGTGTAGTTCTTGGAGATATTATGGCGGAGCATGTGGTTATTCGGGATACAAATGCGGAAACTGTGTTTGCAATGCGTGACTTGTTTGATATCTATGTGCCGCGATGATTAAAAAAATAAATTATTTATAAATATAATTTTTATTAACCGGATCTCTTTTAAAATTTATATTTATTGGAATTATTATTCTATATGTATTTTTATTCCGTTTCCACGCCCAATCGTTCCTCTACCTAATTTGAGATTAATAAGATCATCGAGGGTTCTGTTGTGGGATCTTTTTTCTAGTCAGTACAACAAAGTCCGTCATTTTTTTACATTATCCTTGTTGTTTTAGATCCTCAGATATCTATCTACAAACCAAGTACTGATCCGTAATTTATTAATGAAACAGGGGTTAATAAATAGTAATTTACAAAAAAAAAATCTGATCATTGCAAGATCCGATTTTATTGAATAGAGAGATGAGCATGATACCTGAACTCATATACATCGTTATTTCCGCGATAATCTCCCTTATACTCTTTGTAACGCTGGATTTGTTTTGGAATCTCCCTGAAAAAGGAGGTGTTTCAGGTGCAGATGCAGTTTGCAGAGAGATTGTTTCAATTGGTGGCGATAAAAATGGTGGATGGATGCTTGGTAACATCATCTGCTCACCGGATGCTTCTGCTGGTATACTTCTTGCTGCATGTGGCTATTGGATATATGGTCTTCTTGGAGGTATCACCTCTGCAGTTCTTGTCTTTATTGGTGCCCATATTTGTGCTGACAAAGGTTTTGCTGGGCTCAGCGGAGCTCTTTCCATGACTACTATTATATGGATCCTTAGCACATTTGCAGGATTTCCTCTGGAAACTTTTATCGCAGGTATGACTATTGCCATTTTGCTTGTGCAGGGTCTATCATCTCGCCAGGCAAGCAAGATACTTGGCAAGATTTGGAGGAAAATTTGTGATGCTTGACATTGTTGGTGTTGTTTGTTCCATCGTCGCTGTTTATGCTGCATTGCGTTCTGTTCTTGAAAAAAACACTCTGCGTAAACTTCCATTCATAAATGTTATGAACTTTGCCGTTGTAGGGATTATCTCTCTTACCCTGTCCCATCCCCTTACCCATCTAGTTGCAGCATCCTATTTTATCGGTGCAACCCTCGAGGCCAACGCAATTGCATCAGCCCTTTCCTGTCTTATACAGAGTAATGTGACCTCTAAAGACACTGTATTTGAAAGGTTTATCATGGAGGATGAATCATGAGTGAACTCTTCATTGTTGTTGCTCTCCTTCTCTCCCTCATTGGCGGTGTTGCAACTGTCGTGATTAGAGACTCTTTTAATAAACTGATCTCACTCGGCATTCTCGTTTCAGGGAGTATTATTTTCATGACGAGCCGTGGTTATCTTGACGTTGCTATCATTGTCTCTCTCCTTATGCCAGTTGGAACACTCTTCATCCTCCTATTGTGTCGCAAGAAACCAGAGGGTCTATAATGATCGGTATTGAATTTATCATTGGATTCTTCCTTCTCCTTGTTGGTGTTATTCGAACCGCATATCCTCATGATTCGACCTATTTAACTCGAATTATTAATATGGAGGTTGCTGAATTTGGTCTAGTTTTTATCATGCTAACCTTCGATGAGATGCTATCTCTTGTTACCTTTATTGCCGTTAATATTGTAACAATGCTCATCTTCGTGCGACTCATTGAGAAGAGGGAGGCCTTATGACCCGAATACAGCGAATTTCAGACTCGTTAGCTGATATCTATAATTTGCCAAAAATCTATGCTGCAGTTATCTGTGTTATTGCTGTTATTGGTCTATGTACTATACCCTTTCTCAGTTATCACGAGAACCAACTTTATCCAAAGTCCATCAATCCGGATAGTCCCTTAAATCCTTATGATCGTGGTGGTATTCCTTTCATTGAGCCTGGCCATGTTATCGCTCAGTATCCATCCAATTTACCTGATCTTGGTTATGTCACTGCTTACTTGACTCCTGCAAGTTGGTTCCTTGCAAACACAACTTTGTATCTTGGAACCACTATTGTTGGCCATCCTGGAGGCATTCTCGATGAAATTCTCTACTATACTCGTGGTCTCGATACCATTGTTGAAACCAGTATCTTTTTCGCTGCTTTTGCTATAGCATCTTTCCTGTATCGGAGGGCTGAACAATGATTGAACTACCATTTGGAATGCCTGTAATCTATATTGTGGGTATTGCGATTTCCTTCATTAATCTTCTCATTGCATTTTCTGCTATCGTATATGAGAACGACGACCTCCACAAAATGATCCTCGTTGATCTCATCGAAATTATAGGTCTCGTCATCATTGCACTTATTGCCACTGATCTTGCTGAAGCTCTCATTCTACCAGGTCTTGTCGTTGGTGTTGCTGAACTTATGGCTGTCTCTGAATTATGGCTTGTTAAGGAAAACATCCAGCAAAAACATGCAATCAAAAAACTCGATATTGAGGTTATGGAGACTGCTCCTTCTCTCATTGGCATTATGCTTGTTATCTACGGAATTTTCCTTACAGGTTTCTCTGGCGGTCTGCTTGCAGCCATCGGTTTACTTCTCTACTTCCTTAGTAAAAATGTGAACGTTCCGTTTGAAAAAATAGAAAATGCAGCTGGTTACGCGTGGGCTCTCTGGGTTATTGCCTTCCTCCTTTTCATGATCATCCCATCTCAATGGTTCCTTGCTGTTATGCTTGCTGCAGTCGGTATCATGCTCAAGGTCATGGCAAAAATGTCTCTTGTTGGGACCATGCGGGGGGGGAGTGACTAATGTTTGATCAGATATTTGAGTCGTTGTTATTTACCCTTCCTTTCGGTGACATAGTCCACTATCTATCTGGTTATACCGTGGTTCTGTTTGCGTTTGCCATAATGTTTCTTCTCCTTACAATCATTAGTCTCCCGGAAAAACATGTTGATATTGTGTTTGGTACTGATGGTTACTATACTAAAGAGATCCCAATTGTTCTGATGAAGTTTCAGAGATTTATGGCAATTGCCTGTGGTATTGCCACCATTGGTGTAATTACCACTGGCGACATCTTCAACTTTACACTCTTTGCAGCATTCATCGGTATTCTCAATATCGGTATTGTTGCAGCCGTTAAAAACAAACATGTACTGGATGCTGCTTTTTCCTATGGACTGGTTGTTATGATGGCAACCGTTCCTCTCTTTGTGGGTGCAGCAATTATCACCGCAACCTGTGGTCAGCTCTCTATTGGAGAACTTGCAGGCACAGGTACCATTCCATTCATTGCTGAACTCCTTCTCCTTGTTGGTGTCCTTGGTGAAGGGATGGCTCCATTTTATATTGGTAAAGCTGAGATTACTCGAGCGTCTGGTGCTCCCTACATTCTGATGATCCATGTAAGCTCACTTTTACTCTTCTTACGAATGGTTGATATTCTCCTGGTGATGTGCTCATGAAAAAATCTATAGTCCTTGTTCTTGGAATCTTGTTTGCAGTTATATCTGTCTGTGCAACACTGTTTGTAATGAAGGTTCCAGCCCTGATCATGATTATTGCTACCTCCTCACCAATCTCTCTCGCAGCATTCATATATGTGTGGTGTGCAGGTACAAAGGATGGGGACATTCCATTTGTGGGGTACTGAGATGATTGCGTTCTTGCTTCATCTTATTATTGCCGGCATTATCGGTCTCCTCTTGGATGGATTTCATCGCAAAATTATTGCACGCATCCAGTTAAGACCTGGCCCCCCAATCTGGCAGGAAATCCTTCATACCCTCAAATTTTCATTTAAACAAACCTGGATTCCTTGTACAGCCAGTCAGGTTATGTATGTTGCGATAGTTTTAATCGCAATTGGTATCTGGATTGCGGCATTCTGGGTTATCTGGACTGGTGCAAACCTTTTGATTTTGTTTGCTCTGTACATGCTACATAAAATTATCGAACATGGTACTGGTTTGTCTTCCGGGTCCCCATATACAAAATTCGGCGCAATTCGTTCTGTTATGTCAGCAGCAGCGGAACTGCCACTGTTGGCAACGATAGCAATAGTGTACTTATTTTGGGGTACACTTTCCATCGGTGAGATTTCCACCCTTCAAATTGACACACATACTCCAACCCTTCTTATTGCTTTACCCGCTGCAGTTTCGTTATACCTTATCATACTATCCAAAACTCACTATGGCCCTTTTTCAACGATCGAGGCAAAGGAACTTGTTTCCGGCTACTGGACTGAACATTTTGGATGTTGGAGGGCATTACTCAATATTACCATGGGCCTTAAGACCTATGTCCTTCTCTCGACATTTGTTTTGCTTTTTATTGGTGCTGTGCCCTGGTGGTTGATGCTCCTCCTGATACTTTTCCTATTGATCTCTATCTCGTTCATCTGTGCGGTAACACCAATGCTCTCTCCCTATCATGTGGTGACGATACTGACCATATGGACGTGTGTTGTATTGCTCTATGCAGTGTTTATCTCGCTTTTTATACATTCTGGGGGTATTACGATATGAATTCATCAATAGAAAAAGTCGTTGTTACAGGTGTTGCCTTCTACGTTCTTCTGATGATTTTTGAGACCATTTGCTATCCGTCTGTTCTTCTAGAAGCCACGGTTGGTTCCGTTCTCCTAGGGATTCTGGCGAGTGTTTTTCTCTCATCCCGTGAACATGCAATTCATACTGGTGAAATGGTACTTGTTTGGAGTATGATAATGTTGTTTGTGCTCTATGGAGCATTCTTTTGGTTTTGAGTGATAGTATGGATCTAATCTACGAACGAAATCTTCTTCCGCTGAAACTTACAATTCTCCAAGGAACCCGGCAGGACAGAGCTGTAATCTCCCTTGCTTCACGACTTGGCATTAGCCGCCAACAGATGCGGAAAATCCTCATTCACAGATGTGATATGATGACTCTTGAAAACCTCAGTTCTCGCCTCGAAGCAGCCGAGGCAAGTGCCGTGAATGATCGCATTGCCGATGCCCTCTCCCTTCCGCATTTGACTACTGCCACTGGTCTGTTAAGCATGGAAATGGCAAATGAGTTCCATCTTCGTGGAAACTCTGGAATCCCGATGCCCACACTTATTGCAGAAATTCTTGAAATGATAGTATGACTCTCCTGCAAATCCTGAAAAACGCTGTACGTAAACGTTCCATACACGTCTGCTATGTGAACACGGGCTCCTGCAATGGTTGTGACATAGAGATTCTTGCTTGTCTCTCTCCCCGATACGACATTGAACAGTATGGAATTTATATCCACAACAATCCTCGTGAGGCTGATGTCCTTCTTGTGACTGGTGCCATGTCTGCGCAGTGGACGGATAAACTACCTGTTCTATGGGCCAAAGTTCCAAAACCTAAAGGAGTTGTTACCATTGGAAATTGCCCGATTTCTGGCTGTGCTTTCAATCGACCAGGTGCACTCATTGATCCTCCGGTCAGCAAATATATTCCGGTAATCATGTCTGTCCCCGGATGTCCTCCTCATCCAACAGAGATTATTAATGCCATCCTTGGCGTTGCAGATATTTTGTTTGAAAATTATGAAATCAAAACCGAGGATATATTATGAAAAAAATCGTTGATGTTTCGCTTCCAATTGGGCCTGTACATCCATGCTTTAAGGAACCAGTCCGCATCAAATGTGAAACGGCCGGAGAACGAGTTATCACAACTGAAGTGGATTTGGGTTATGTTAAAAAAGGAATTGAAAAGATCATGATTGGCCGTCCATGGCAGGAAACCATCTTCCTTGCTGAGCGCGTATGTGGCATTTGTTCTGTCGTCCACAACACGGCTATTGTTGGAGCTCTTGAACAGATCAGTGGCATTGCTGTCCCACCTCGTGCAATGTATCTGCGTATCATCTTAAATGAGCTTGATCGTATGCAGAGTCATTTACTTGCCAATTATTCCTACTGCTATACCATTGAGCATGAGACACTTGCCATGTATCTTCTAAATCTCCGAGAAACAGTGATGGATGCAATTGAAATTATGACTGGTTCTCGCATCATGGCTGCCTATGTTGTGCCTGGTGGTGTCCGTGATGATATCAGTGCTGAGACAGTTGAAAAAATTTTTGGAGCTATCGTCCATATCGAGTCTGAATTACCAAGATTCGTGCATATGTTTGCAACAGGCAAAATGATTGCCCTTCGTTCGAAGGGTATTGGTATCCTCTCCATTGTTGATGCAAAAGAAAGTGGAGTTGTTGGGCCAACCGCTCGGGCCAGTGGTATCCCGTGTGATGCTCGTGAAAAAGATCCGTTGTACGCTAAACTTGGATGGCACATGATCACGCGAAGTGATGGTGATAACTTCGCTCGAATTATGCTGAGATTTGATGAATTGTTCCAATCTGCGACGATCATCAAAAATGCCCTTTCCCAACTCCCAGAAGGACTCATACGGCTAGGTGGTTGTGTTACTGCAGGACGAACTCAATATACCATCGAAGCACCGCGCGGCTATCTTACGTACGATATTGAAGTGGATGAACATGGTCAGGTGATCTCAGTTGCTATTCAAACCCCATCCATCATGAATGTTGAAGTGGGATCGCACGCAATGCTGAAAAATCTTGTATCCATCTCAGATGTGACATCAACATTTATCAGTGTGGATCCATGTATCGCCTGTGCGGAGCGCTGAATCATGAGTATTGTCTCTTATCTAAAGGAATTTTTCCGCGTTTCATGGATCAAAAAATTTTTCTTTGTACAGACCGCTCCACTTCATACATCTGCATACTTCCGTGACTTTCCAGAGGTGACCAATCGCACCTGTACTCACTGTCTTGCGTGCCGAATGATCTGCCCTGCCCCCGGTGCGATCACTGTCATCCAACGTGGTGATGGCACGTGGGAACCCCAGATTATTCGAGGACATTGTTTTCGATGTGGATATTGTGTTGAGATCTGTCCTGAAGAGGTACTCTCCTCCGGTGACATTCTTGCCAAGCGTCATGATCAAAACCTTGCTTTTACTCGAGTTTGTGATGTTCTGGTCAATCCGAATCTCTGCATGGGTTGTGGTAACTGCTGTACTGCTTGTCCCGTCAATCGTGAAATTGATCCTGACATTGGGGCTGGGGGAACATCGAGATCAATCAATGTTCTAATGAGGATTGAAAATGGAAAAAACGTCGTTTTGCACAACGATCTCTGCAAAGGATGTAAGATATGTGAGGAAACTTGTCCAAATGATGCAGTGCATGTTGTATTGCGTGTGGCGGCTATTCAGATGGAGGATGCCTTGTGACTGACTACTTCTTGAAAAATGCCTGTGTTATCGATCCAGCAAATCATATTTTTCAAGAAATAATGGATATTTTTATTATAAATGGAAAAATTTCTGAAAAACAACCCAGTTCTCCCAAGATCATTGACTGTGGTGGGATGCTGGTGATGCCAGGTGGCATAGACTCTCACACTCATATCTGTGGAACGAAGGTGAACTTTGGTAGATACATGAGTCCAGAGGATATGCGTGCTGGTCGTGTCCCTCGTGGTCGTGGTATGCGTACTGTCTCAGGATACAGCATCCCTACAACCTATGGCAATAGCTATCGATATGCGTTGATGGGATACACAACCCTGACTGAGGGAGCAATGGCCTCTCTTGAAGCTCGCCACACGCATGAGGAGTTTCGACACACACCCTTGCAGGATGGTCTTATCCTGACATTGTTCGACGGTGATTGGGGTGTAATGCGTGCTATTGCAGCAGGAGACATTAATCGTGCTGCAGCTCTTATTGCATGGAGGTTGAATGCCGTCAAAGGTTATGGAGTGAAACTAACCAATCCTTTAGGTGCCGAGATGTGGAGTTGGGGCAAAAATGTGGACTGTATCCGAAAACCTATCCCCTACTTTGAGTTGAGCCCATCTGAGTACATCGAAGGGGTCATTAAAGCCAATGAAATCCTTGGTCTTCCTCATTCGGTACATCTGCATTGTAACAATCTTGGTAAACCCGGAAATTATACCTGCACGCTTGGTACAATGGGTTTAATCCCTGATCTGAACAAGAAACGGCAGACTGCCTATCTCACCCATGCTCAGTTCCACTCCTATGGTGGTTCAGGATGGAGTGATTTTTGTTCTCGAGCGGAACCTGTGGCTACAATGGTGAATTTGCGTTCCCAAATTACTATTGACATGGGACAGGTGATGTTTGGCCGAACCACCACAATGACTGCTGATGGTCCAATGGAGTTCAATCTCTATCGTCTGCATCAGGACAAATGGAGCAATCATGATGTCGAACTTGAGACGGCATCTGGTGTAATTCCCGTAATGTATCGCCGCAAGAACCTAGTCAATAGTATTATGTGGGCAATAGGTCTTGAGCTAGCTTTGTTGGTGAAGAGTCCCTGGCAATGTTTGCTCACAACAGACAATCCAAACGGTGCACCGTTTGTGAAGTATCCTGAAATTATTGGTCTTTTAATGAGTTATGAGTACCGCGAGAAAGAGTTTTCCACCGTGCATGCTGGTACTGCAAAGCGCGTGGTGCTTCCTGCCCTCGATCGAGAACTCACACTTGATGAAATTGCGGTGATGACTCGTGCCGGCCAGGCTCGTGCACTTGGTCTTCTTGATCATGGTAAAGGCCATCTTGGTATTGGTGCTGATGCGGACATTGCTGTTTATCCCCTTTTCCCAGACAAACTTGATCCTGCCAAGCAGTATGCTGAAGTCATCCGTGGTTTTGCCCAGACAAAGTACACCTTCAAGAGAGGGGTCATGATCTCTCGCGACGATGAGATTTTGGCAGACAATCAGAACAGAATGTTCTGGTGTAGCCCAAAGGTTCCCAAGGTCTACGACATGGATAAGGATCCCGAGTTAATCCGCACTTTTGAGCAGTTCTATTCAATTCGCAAAGAGAATTATCCTGTTGATGAGAACTATTACCTACCCCGTAGTGTAAAAATTGAGACGGAGACGATGTTATGAGACGAATTACTTTGATTATGCGCGATTCTGTGGATTCATATCTACCTATTGAGGCTGAGGTGATTACACCAGAAACACTCTGCAGGACGACACGTGTTAATGTCTATGTTGGTAACCAGAAGATGCAATTGTCTGATGTTTTTGATATCCGTGTGGATGGAGAGGCCGCAGGACCTAGTGCAACAGAAATAGTGCTCGTCGGTGATACATCTCGTGTAAAGCGGGTCGGAGAATATATGACTGATGGTCGAATCATTGTGAATGGTGACATTGGGATGCATTGCGGTGATTTTATGACGGGTGGTACAATCGAGATCATGGGCAATGCAGGCGATTGGCTGGGTCGTGAAATGGTTGGTGGCCAAATTATCTGCCATGGTAATGCGGGAAACTATTGTGGTTCTGGTTATCGTGGTGGTCGAAAAGGTGTTCGGGGTGGTGAGATTTTGATTGAGGGTAGTGTCGGTGACTATTGTGGTGAATGCCTCTTTGGGGGCGTTATCCGAGTAATGGGCAATGCTGGTTTGCATGCGGGTACCAACATGAAAGGTGGTAAACTTATCATAGAAGGAGACGCAGTACTTCCGTGCGGAGATATGTTTGGAGGTGAGTGTACGATTTTCGGGCATGTGGATGACTTTATGCCGACGTTTTCTAAGACAGGCAAAATTGTGGAAAACGGTCGTGAACTCACTGTTTTTAGTGGAGATCTTGCGCATCGAAATGGTAAAGGTATTCTTCGTGTTGGTTCTTATACACGAATATAATATCATTTTTGTAGATTATATTCTTCTCATTGCGTGAGTTCTGTTATTTTTATATTTCTGGTTTGTAAATTTGAGAGTACAATTATGTCTGGTAAACTATCCTTATAGGATATGCCTGTAATATTATTAATCCATGAAAATGTATTGGTCCGGTACTCTCCCAGAACCAAGAGTCCGAACGCTTTCTGAGATGGCAAACGTGTTTGCTCGCCCATTGTTTGCCAATCCTCAGACTCCTCTCTACTATATGTACCGCGATCTTTGGAAAACGTATGATGATCGTACTTGGCTAAAGCGTCATCACCTCCGCTATGATATAACTGTAATCCCTCCATGTGTTTTCAATGGTGAGTACACCAAGACGAAAGGCCACTATCACCCAAAGAATTCTGCGGGAATATCATATCCTGAGATGTATGAGGTTTTATCAGGTTTTGCGTATTATCTACTTCAACACCATGATCACACGAAGGTGCTTTTGTTACCTGCTCACAAAGGAGATACTGTACTGATTCCTCCAGGATATGGTCATGTGACAATTAATCCTGGAAATGAGGTACTAGTTATGGCAAATCTTGTTTCAACAGATTTTGACAGTGAGTATAGGGAGATTGAAGAGATGCAGGGTGCTGCTTACTACTATATGAAAAGGGAGGGATGGCTTGCAAACCCACATTATGGTAACCCGATCACGATACATGAAATGCTACCATTGCCACTACCGGAGCTAGGTCTTGAAGTAGGGGCAAGTATATATGATCTTATTGGTTCTGGAGACAAACTTGACATATTGAATCGACCAGAAGATTATATCGATGTTCTTGAAAAATATTCATCTCTAAAACGACATATATAATTAATTCTCGTGTTATGTGTGCTTTTTGAATTGAGTAATGAGTTTTCCCTTAGGTGATATTTTTTCCACTTTTCGTACAAAATTTGTACTGCAATTTTCTGTATGGTCAATTCGCATAGTTAGAATTCCTATCCTGTATCCTATTCGGTGATGTTCCTCTTATTATCAGTTTGAAGAATAAGTATTATTGTTTAACATTTTATTCAGGTGCCATACTCTGATATCCAAGATGTGATATGGTTTGAGAACCGAATAATTCACTGATCATTTGTGTTATCTCACCAGGTAAAAATACCGCCGATGCTTACTGACATCATTGTCTGTGGTATTGCCTCTCTTGATAAAGTGCTGTTTGTTCAGATAGGGCCCTGTCCATACTGTGGTGGATCTGCTGCACCCTACGACACAAAGGAGAAGATTTATGCAACGCTTCATACCTCGAATGGAGAAGAAAAGATTAGTGTGTTCGTGCGACGGTATCATTGTCGCAGCTGTGGCCGACTGCTGTATGCAGATGAACCATTTTATCCGAGAACTCGGATTGGTTCTGCAATTGTGGATCTTGCAATTTCTCTATCTCTTGTCAATACTTTTTCCCATGCAGCAGAGATTATTAATGCAATGGGTATTGGTATAGATCGTGGTTCTGTGAGAAAGTATGCTCTCTCTGATATGCCAGTTCCCAAAATTAACTTTTTTTATGGTTTTCCTCTACCGTTTTCACTTTTCACTATCATCGGTCGGCCAATTGGACTCAAGTCTGGTGCCACAGTTGGGACAGAAATTCTCGCTGCCTCGGGTTTCCCATCCGCATACAGGGCACCGTTGGATGGGAGCGGGACGTCGCGTTCCCGCCAAGAACAACGGAAAGAGCAGAAACAAACAGAACAATGGAATATCAAAAAACCAACAGGTCGCAGTAAACAATAGTGAACCTGCAAATAAGGCCATCGCCCACGAACTGTTCATTGCACACGAAACTCTGCAAGTTCTTTTACTGCGAACGCTGGCAGAGCCTTGGCAGGGATTTTATCTATCGCAGTAAGATCTGTTCCATTGACAATCGGAGCAAATACTGCTGCTCCAATTCCTCCGACAAGTATTTCACTTGGGGAGGTATCTCTAGCAATTTTTTTAACGGCATCACAAATAAGTGTCCTCTGAGCATCCCAGAATGTCTGAGCAATGGCTACTGCCCCTGTCTCACCTATCTCTTCTAGGTCCGCACAGACGGTTCGTGCAAGGCGTCGAAGGCATGCCTCTCGGCTGATCTCTTTTCCATCTGGAGTTGCGGTAATATACTCTGACTTAGTGATATGGTTGAGAACATAATGCACATCTCCGCTGCAGGCAAAGTATTCTGTGGAGAATGGTGTTTCCACACCATCAATAACTACAGAATTTGCTAATGTGGCAACCGGTGTCCGAAGCATGCCTGTATACACAAGATATCCTCGCTGTAGGCGGAGTGTGTCAGTTAATCCACGCAACTCTTCAACTTTTGTGAACGGGGCAATGTCTACAGTTGTACTGCCTATGTCAATCATCATTCCATCTGGACATATTTTGCGCAGATAATCTACAGAGGCGAGCCAGTTTGCCGCGGCGAGTTCAGGGCATGCCATCTCGTGGAATTTTCCGTCAGTTCCGTAGAATATGGCATTGGGAAAATTCTGTTTCACGATGTGGACAATGTAAGTAATTCCTTCACTTTTGTTGATAAATCTATCTGCGAGTTCGCCGCTCATAACGACTGCAGCATCTCTCTCTTGATATTTTGCGAGTATTTTGGAAAGATTTGATTCACGCCATAGTGGACAGTAGTGTATGTGTGCTCCGTCCTTGTCCACTACTTTGAGGTTTGCTCCCCCAACGTCTATACCAATCATGAATAAATAACTCCTCCTCTTTCATCGAATATTGCTGTTTTTCCATTATAGTGGATCTCTTCCGGGGGAAGACCTATGGTTGCTTTGAGAAGAACATCTGCAATCTCTTCTTTAATAACACCCTGTATTCCTATTAGGCTCATTGTTGGGCGAGGATTGACGTCAACTACCCAGATCTTCTCTCCGACGACTATATCTATGCCGACGTACCCCTGGCATCCAAGTCGTTCGATAGTTTTTTTGGCTACCTCAATGATTTCTTCTTCGTGCTCTGGATGTGCAGGTGTTTCTCCTCCGTGATAGGTGAAGGTACCATCATCTCCAATCACAACATTTTGGCGATTAATAGCCAAAAAGACTGGTGGGAGCCCACTGTAATATCCACAGGCTTCTCCGTTTAATCGACTCCCGATAAGGCTGACGCTGTAATGTTCCCCTTCAAGATACTCAACAGCCATTTCATCTTTGCTGGGGACTTCATCGCTCTTTGCTAGGCGGATGTTTATGGATCCTGCACCTTTAATCGGTTTTATGACACGTTTACCTGCATAATCGGGATGGACCTCTTGTGGAACGTTGATGCCAATTTCCTCAAGAATTTTTGCAGTTAAGCGTTTGTTTGCACAGACAGCAATTGATGTGCTGTCAGAACCGATGTTGTGTGTTGCAAGTTCCAGTGTATGGGTGAATTTTGAAAGCAAGATATCTGGAGCAATGACAAGTCCATAGTCACACTGTGGTGCAAGTCTTGTGATCTCTGTGTTGAAATCGCCAGATCCAGTTAAAATCACAGTATAACCCAGGCGTTCAAAGCTTTTTTGGAGTACTGACACCATAGCTTTTCCTTCTTGGGCAAGAGATGGATCACGACTTGCTGTATATTCAGCGAGGAGTATTTTCATACATTTATTATTTGAGAAAGAAATTACATCAGGTTACCGATTATGGTTGAAAAAAATATTTGATACTCTCGGGCGGGTTCGAACCGCCGTCTCCAGCTCCAAAGGCTGGAATGATTGACCGCTACACTACGAGAGTCCTAAAACTTACTCGTTACATTATTTGTTTTTTTGGTTTATATCGGTTGTTAATTTGCGGTCGTTTTTTATGTTGGAAGGGGCTATGTAATATGGTAGTTTGCGAGAGTAGCCAAGCCTGGCCAACGGCGCCAGACTTAAGATCTGGTCTATAAGTAGTTCATGGGTTCGAATCCCACCTCTCGCATTGAATTTTTCTATGAAACCAATCCGTTTGCGCGATTTTATAATGACTGATGACGGCTGTTTGTATGCAGTATCCGGGTATGAAAACGAGAAACGTGTCGAATGTGTGCTTCGTTATGTGCCAACTGAGGATGGAGATCGCGTCGCCCCGTGGGGAATTCGCTACAAAAAGTACGATTTTTCCGATGCATTTTCCTGGGTAAGGGAGCATAAGCCAACATATCTGGATATCGTGCATCGGGTTCCGCTTTCGGATATTGTGCGTGTGTTTAAGCCAGAGGAACTTGTTGCCTCTATCTCCGGCCGGAATATGCGCGCAGCACGTCTATTTTCTCATTTTGATCTCCCTCCGTTAACATGGGGTTGTACTGGTTCTCTTCTAGTGGGCCTGGAAAATGAGGAATCTGATATCGATATGGTGGTATATGGAGATGCATGGTTTTCTGCTCGAGATCAGCTTATGCAGGCAGTCTCTCATGGAAAAATCTCAGCAATAAGTGAGGAGACCTGGAAAAAAGTGTATCACAAGCGAGTTCCTGATATCTCATTTGATGACTTTGTTCTTCATGAATTGCGGAAGTTTAATCGCGGAGAATTTGATGGGACATATTTTGATTTACTCTACTCGCGCGAATATGGTGCCTTACATACTGTTCCCCCAATCACACCGGGTGAAAAGATTGGGAAGATGACCATTGAAGCGATCGTTATGGATGCTTCACTATCCTTTGATAGTCCTGGCATATACTGTGTGGATCACGACGAGATAGATCTTGTTATGTCATTTACTCATACATATTGTGGTCAGTGCTTTGCTGGTGAGGTACTGGAGGCTTGTGGTGTTGTGGAGTCACATGGGGAGCAAACTTGGTTGATTGTGGGGACAACTCGTGAAGCACATGGTGAGTACATTGTTTCTCGAACACTTTTGGATCAATAGTAATTACTATCATCTTACTTTCTTATTGATTCGCTCGCTCTTATAAGATGTTTCTATGGAATGAAGGTGATGTTATTTTTCTAGTAATTGTGTAATTTTCCAAAAAACTCTAATTATGCGATATTGTCTCATAATCCTGTGCAAATACATGTCATATATTTTCTCCTTCAATTTGAGATATAGATTAATCACATCTGTTTTTTAATTATATCTTTTTTATATTTAAATTAGCATTTAATTGTTTAGGTTATGGTTGACTAATTTACTATTGCTTGCATATACTAACCAATTTTATTTTTTTATCTTACATTTTTGAGATATTCTCTCTTCTATATTTCTCTTCTGTCCCAGACCTCACTGATAAATCACTAATAATCTATATCTCCTCTATCATCGCATTCATTATTTTAGCTCTGCTACAAATACAAATATGGGCAAAATATCTATATCTCTTTTCTTACTATTTTCTTCCATAGCCAAGGTTGTCTTTTTTCATTGAAATTATATAGATTTCTTTTTGAGTTCTCAACAAGTTATCAATTTAGATCTTTAGATAAATTCTCACACTTCCTCACTAATATCTGCATAAATAATCTAGAGTAAACGGTGTTTCTATTCTCCTTTTTCATCTATCTTCTTTATATATATGTCCTACATTTTTCATTTATTCTGTGATATTTATGTTATCAACATTGTAAAGAACTGAAATATAATGTTTTTAAATTCAGAAAAAACTACCCTTTGAATCAATCAATATAATCAAAAAAAAATTGCTTATTTATCATATAGACCTGTAGTTTAATCCTCTAATACTTTTTCTATTCGTGTGTAATTCTTAACGTTTTTTTCCATTAAGACTGTTCTGACCGCGATGATTATATTATTCCATCACCAATAATGGATTATGTCCTTTCTTGCTCAGACAACAGATATGTCTTTTTTGAAGAAGCTTGATCCACAGATCACAGATCTCATTAACAAAGAGTACATACGCCAGGTAGAAGGTCTTGAACTGATTGCCTCTGAAAATGTTGTTTCTCGCGAAGTCATGGAAGCTATGGGTACTATTCTCACCAATAAATATGCAGAGGGATATCCTGGAAAACGTTACTATGGTGGTTGTGAATTCCACGATCAGATTGAAAATATTGCCCGTGATCGACTGTGTCAACTTTTTGGTGCGGAGCATGCAAACGTGCAACCACACTCTGGTAGTCAAGCTAATGAGGCTGTTTATCTCTCTTTTCTCAAACCAGGATCTAAAATCCTTAGTCAGAGTCTCAATAATGGAGGTCATCTATCCCATGGGGATCCGGCAAATATTTCTGGTAAGTACTATAACATCACTTCCTATGGCGTGAACACCGAGACGGAATTGTTGGACTATGCAGAAATTGAAGCGCTTGCCCGCAAAATTCGACCCGATTTAATCATATGTGGTGCATCTGCTTACCCCAGAGAAATTAATTTTAAGGCGTTTTCTGAGATCGCTGAGGGTGTTGGTGCCCGTTCTCTTGCAGACATTGCCCATATCTCTGGTCTTTGTTGCACAGGCTTGCATAACTCTCCAGTTGGGGTTACCACTTATGTTACTTCCACTACGCATAAAACTCTTCGCGGTCCGCGTGGGGGTGTTATCATGTGTGGAAATGAGTACGCAAATGCAATTGACAAAGCTGTATTCCCTGGTCTTCAGGGGGGTCCTCTTATGCATGTTATCGCTGCAAAGGCAGTTTGCTTCCGTGAGGCTCTCAGTACTGCATATAATGACTATGTAAAACAGGTTGTCAAAAACTGTAAGGTGCTTGCCAATGCTCTCATGGATAATGGATTCCGCCTAGTGACAGGTGGAACTGATAACCATCTTTGCCTCATTGATCTATCAGAGCTGGGAATCTCTGGGCACCAGGCTGAAATCGCTCTTGGAAAAGCAGGGATCACAGTGAACAAAAATACTATCCCTCACCAACATCTTTCCCCCTCTGAAACCCCGGGTCTCCGCTTAGGTACGCCAACCATCACTACGCGTGGTATGAGAGAGGAGGAGTGTAAACAGGTTGGTGAATGGATATCTCGAGTCCTGCACCACATTGATGATGCCAACCTGATTGCTGAGATCAGGGAAGAGGTTACTACGTTCTGTTTGCGATATCCACTTTATCCGGAAGTCCAGGAGTAACATATGCAGGCGATATCCCATGGAAATTCGGATTAAAAACATTCGTATCGGTAAAAGATACTCTCCGAAGATTATGGGCGTCCTAAACATTAGTCCTGAATCATTTTTTTTGGACTCAATCTCTCCATGTAATATGGTTACTACTCGTGTAGAAGAGATGATTCGGGAAGGAGCAGATCTTATTGATCTCGGTGCTCGAAGTACAGCACTCGATTCTCCTCCACTTCCGGTTGTGGATGAACGGGAACGAATTCTTCATGCAATGAAGGAACTCGATGGATACGATGTTGTTCTGTCGCTTGACACCATGCATCCTGATGTTTTGAATGCAGCTCTCCACTATGACATCTCTGCTATTAATGATATTAATGGTCTGGCAAATCCAGAATATGCTAGACTTGTTGCTGATTCTGGTCTGCCTGTAATTGCAATGGCCTCACACCATCGTCCAGGTGATTCTCTGGGCATGTTCGGAACGCATGCTGCATTACAGGAGATACTCAATCGCGCAGAAAAGTATGATATATGTGACCTTATTCTTGATCCGGGTGTTGGAAAATGGATTGCAGAACGTTCACTTATGATGGATTGGGATATCTGTCGGCATTTTTCTGAACTGAATCAGTATGATCATCCATTGCTTGCTGCGATTTCTCGAAAAACATTCATTGGTGCTTGTATTGGTAAACCAGCATCTGAACGTCTCTATGGGACATTAGGCGTGATGTTCTATCTGTTAGAGAATGGTGCAGATATTGTTCGCGTGCACGATGTTGGTGCGTCGCGTGATATTGTTCGAGTCTATGAACAACTCTGTCGATGATCCAAAACTGAAAATACCTATTTTCCTATCCTCATATACTTACTCATATATGAGGGTTTTGGATATGGGTGCTTCACAAGAGGTTATTACCATCTTTTGGAACTACATATGAACAATTGTGGAAATGTTTCTATGACTAGAAGTTCAATCGAAGAGGCAGTCTTATCTCAAATAACTCCTACAGATTCTGAGCGCACTGCAGTGCAAATTATGGGAAATAAACTCATTGCTGCAGTGTATGATGTGGCTGGTGTTCCCGCAATGATGACTGGCTCTGTTGCGCGTGGTACATGGGTAAGAGGTGATAAAGATATCGACATCTTCATGCTGTTTCCACCTGAACTGTCCCGTGAAGAACTCAGGGAAAGAGGACTTGCTACTGCGTATGCCGTAGTGGATATGTTTTCTGGAACTGCGGTGGAAAAGTATGCAGAGCACCCATATTTAAATGCAGTGATCGAGGGGTTTGATGTCGATCTTGTCCCGTGCTATCACGTTGCTTCGACGGAGGAGATGAAGTGTGCTGTTGATCGGACCCCGTTTCATAATCGTTATCTCCTTCCTAAGATCACTCCTCTCCGTGAAGATGTGCTTCTACTCAAACAGTTTGCCAAGGGTGGAGGCGTCTATGGATCGGATCACCAGACTGGTGGTTTTTCTGGATATCTCTGTGAACTACTAATTCTTTCGTATGGAGGTTTTTTAGAGTTTTTGCAGACTGCCTCTAAGTTCCATTATGGCGAGGTCATTGATATTGAGAGATATTATTCTGACAAGAGGGCTGTTCTAGAAAAGTTCGCTGAGCCACTTGTGGTGATCGATCCAACTGATAAGAACCGTAATGTTGCTGCTGCTCTAACCCCAACGAAATTTGCAGAATTCATTGAACTCGCACGGAATTATTGCGCAAAGCCAAGTCTGATCTACTTTGTTGAGGATCCTCCAACACATATGGGAAAATCGGAATTTACTGCAGTTTTACAACAACGTGGCACTGAATTGCTAGCTATCCGATTAAAAACTCCACCCTATGTCGCCGATATTGTTGTCCCTCAGTTACGCAAGAGTATGGAGGCGATTTGCTCTCTTCTTGTTACCGAGAATTTTCAGATTCATCACGCAGATATTTCAATGGGAAATGAAAATTCACTGATTCTCTTTGAATTTTCCGTTGCTCGACTTCCTGAGATTGCTGTTCGTGCTGGTCCCCTGATATGGAATATCGAAAATTCTCATCGGTTTGTGACCAAGTACTTGCTGCAGGGAGAGTTTGCAGGACCCTGGTTCGAGGAGGTACGGTATTACACTGAGGTTCGTCGCAGGTACACTACTGCGGAATCATTACTTACTGATTCGGTGAAGATTCTTTCTGGTGCTTTGGGAAAGCACATTCGTCAAGTGATGGAGGAGTCAGGATATGAAGTACTGTCTGGAACAGATATCTGGTCAGCGGAATTTTCATCCTTTTTCTTTTCATTCTTTTCTCGCTCGTCTCATGCTATTAGGAAACTGCGTTATATCGCGGGATTATCCCAATAAAATAATCAAAAAAATTATGCAATTTTTGAGCCTGCCGCTGGTCCTGGCATGCAAGTGTAGATATCTCGTATCACGAGTTTTAGCAATTCTTTTTTTGGAAGCCCTGGCTTTTTTGCATCCATCATTTCCATCATCATAGTGTGTTCGGCTGTACCGGACTCCAGCGTTGCTGTCCCTTTAAGTTGGATACAGTTACTAATCTCTGGACTCCAGACAAGAAGTGCTGCCTGTGGGTTTTCTCGCACATTGATTGCGGTCTTGTTCATGAAATTGTTTGCAATCCAGATTGTATCATTATCCATTACCCACAGACCTCCCATTGGTGCCGCATTTGGCACTCCTGATTTTGAGGCGGTGATCAGGTGGCATACTCCTACTTTTTCGATCTGCCGTTTTATCTCATCATTTATCAATGCCATATATATTTATTTATGTGACCATCCCATGTTAAATTTGTGGAAATTTTACTCATGGAATCATCCTCTTTATTATTTTTATTTGTTAATCCGATACGATTGTATCATTTGTATGATATTTTTTAGCATTAATGGGGTGCGCCTTGCAAAAAGGAGAAGATATTCTAATGCGATAGGCATATCTGCGCTATCTGTCTACGATGTTTCTTCCCTTATGGATGATCTAGATTATCTCCTCCATGTTTGTGTCAGTTGGTTTTGTCTTATAGGTTCTGCATGAGCAAATATCTGGAATAACCGCAGTCTTTCTCTTCCCGATATTGGTTCTAGATTGCTCTCTTCTTGTTTTCCAAGGTTATTGTATATTGTGGGAGGAAACTCTCTGACAGGTTCGTATCTCCTCTTAAAAATCGCCGAATATACTGAGGCTATATCTCATAGCTTGATTACAGTACTCATTTTTCTGTCATGCGATGTGTTCTAAATGATTACTGTAATATATATTTCTTCTGTTCGGATGTTCTATTTTTGATGGAGATCGCCACTAAAGTTCGTGTGTGCATATGTCCATTGATCCTATGTGAATGGTTAGTTATTTTTTACAATATAATTCCTTGAAGAACCTAATAGATGTATAGATTAGAGCAATCCATATCTTAATTGAATCTTTAGTAAATAAATAGAAAAAAAGGATATTTAACTCGTATGGAAGAATTGGCAATATACACAGATGGTGCAAGTCGTGGAAATCCAGGGGAAGCCGCAGCTGCATGGTTAATTCTTCGTGGATGTGATGTGCTGGAATCTGAAGCACGTGTTCTCGGTGTACAAACCAATAATGTTGCTGAGTACATGGCACTTCTAGGTGCTATCACTGCTGCTAAAAAGTACTGTGATCCACCCATCACCCAGCTCACAATTTTTTCAGACAGTGAACTGATGATCTCTCAGCTGATTGGAACATATGCAGTTCGTTCGAAAATTCTCAAACAACTTTATGATGAAGTGATAGCACTTGCATCTGTCTATGCGAAGGTGTTATATCTGCATGTCCCTCGAAAAAATGCGTACATTGGATCCTGTGATTGGCTCTGTAATAACGCGCTGGATACTCATGCTACGGTAGAGATGATTACTAAGCATCAGATACGTTTGCGTCCCATTGAATGCAGACCAATTGGCATTGTTTATTCTCCATTTATGGAACAAAAAATGACTCCAAAACAGGGGAAATATACGAATAAACTCAGCACAATTGAAATATATCCTGAGTATTCTGATGGGATCGTCGGGCTTTCAAGAGGGGATTTGGTATTTATTCTCTGTTGGTTTGATCGATCTGAGCGCAACATTCTGCAAGTTGTTTCTCATGGTGGGCATCGTGAGCTGATAGGCGTATTTGCAACTCGTACCTCCGTAAGGCCAAATCCAATCTCTTTAACTCTTGTAACGATTGTTGCAATAAATGGCCTTCGCCTAACGATACGAGGACTTGAGGCTTTCAATGAAACACCTGTGTTGGATATTAAACCATATTACGCTGAACTTGATGTACCAGAGAGTCAGAGATGATGTGGTATTTTTTTCCTAAGCAAAATACATAAAGGATATACTCTTTGCTGTGTAATAGCACATATATAATTAATTATTAGAGTTATATGCTAGGTGAAATCAACATGTCAGATAAACTTGATGAATGTGATGGTCATTGTGATGGATGTACACAGAAGAATGATACTTGCCAACAATTGAAAAAAGTCGATATTAGTGTACGTCATGTGCTTCTTGTTCTTTCTGGAAAAGGTGGTGTTGGCAAGAGTACTGTATCTGTTAATCTTGCATATGCCCTTTCAAACCACGGCTATCAGACGGGTCTTCTTGATCTGGATATTCATGGTCCAAGTATTGCAAAGATGCTTGGGATTGAGGATCTAAAGCTTCAAGCAATTGGCGATAAGATCATGCCTGTAAAGATTACCGGTTCCCTGAAAGTTATCTCTATGGCCCTCCTCCTGAATACCACTGACAGTCCGATTGTTTGGCGTGGACCAATGAAGGCAGCGGCAATCCAACAATTCTTGGGCGATGTTGAGTGGGGTGATCTCGACTATCTTGTCGTTGATTTGCCGCCAGGAACTGGTGATGAGGCGTTGAACATTGTGCAATTTGCTCCAAATGTCGAAGGGGCAGTTATTGTTACTACTCCTCAGGATGTTGCAGTACTTGATTCCTCAAAAGCAATCAAGTTTGTGGAGATGATGAATTTACCAGTGCTTGGTGTTATTGAGAACATGTCTGGCATGATTTGTCCTCAATGTGGTGCGATCGTGGATCTTTTTGGAAAGGGTGGGGGTGAAAAGGCGGCTAAGCAATATAACGTGCCATATCTTGGCTCAATCCCCATTGATATTGATATGCGTAAGGCGGGTGATGAGGGGAGACCATTCATTGTGAGGAAGCCCGGGCAGACAAGTGCTACTTGGGATGCGGTCGATACGGTTATGGAAAACCTGATCGTTGAAGTAGAGAAAAGAGATGAATAATTTTTTATTTTTTACAGTTTTATATTCGTTTTGATTATTATTAGGAATCATTTTATTTATGTTTTTGAACGCGCATATCATTCGAAAAATAGATAATTGGCATCAGATCCCTGCATCATCATTTCTTTTTGGTTCAGTGGGGGTAACTTTCATCATCTGCCAAGTGTCTGATGTGTACTTATTTTATTGAAAATTCACTGTATCATTTTTTTGATTTGTTAGTGTGTTACATTCATATCCAGGAATCTCTTGCCAAAAACTCAAGTCATGCAAAAACATCTATTTTATAGATTAAGAAAGAATTTTTTTATGTTAACATGGTTACTATTATATTTTTTATTAATATTTTATTTAATAATATTTATCTCTCATATGCACACCATTAATTTCGCAAAGCACTAACTATATTTATTATGTCAGAGAGGAGGACACTGACAATCGGAGTTACCATAAATATTGGCAACTATGAAAGCCTCCGCCTTGAGGTGAGTGACTGTGTGCAGACTGAGGGTGAAGCAACAGAACTTTCTGCATTTCTTAATCGTGTTTTGGATGGTTTTGCAAACAACGACGCGACAACTCGTTCCTTAATTGATAAATATCGTAATCGAGTTTTGGAAAGAGATATGCCAGACCACCTCTCCTCCCAAGTCCTTAATATACATGATGCATGTTGTGGTAAGCTTTCTGAACGTGCTGATGCGACTATATCTGAAAAACAACCAATTCTTGATCCAATAACAATTGTTGATTCTTCAGAAATTCGCGAACCTGTGAATCAAGAAGAAAAACCTGCAATTGCCGCTAATGAGCCGTTCAGATATATCTATGACGTTTATGGTGCGGTTGTTTCCAAGGTTCAACGAGATATATCTATCTCTTTATGGGTAAAACTCTTTGTAAATCTTGCATGAAATTAGGAGATATATCATGAAAAAAAATCTGCTCATGTGGGAT
>DALTYD010000023.1 GCA_029986255.1 Methanocorpusculum sp.
CATTTTATTTATATTAGAAAAATTTTCCTTATCTTTATATTAGAGTGTCTAATATTATTATATTAGCCTAAGCATCCATTATATCATCGATTTCACGTTAAGCTGATACATACCTTCTCATATTTTTCTTTTTTCCTCCCCTTCTCTATAACTCTCACTAATCTTTCCAGATTTTTCTTTCTCTTTCTCTTTCCTTATTCGTTCTATGTGGTTTTTTTCTCAAATCAACTTTTTGGCATTCCTAATATACTGTGATATTAACGAGCAACTATGTTTGAATGATCTTGGATCTCTTATTATCTTCCTCAAAACGCTTATCTCGTGAGATACGTCCTTACCTATCCGTTCGAAGTAGTGATCTTCCGTTCCGTTTGAAATTTATACATGAAAATTTCTGGGTTCTCCGCTATCTTCTCTCTTATTGATATGATGAATGCCTTATTCCTGTTTTTCCCATCTTTGACTTTGCTGCTCGAGTTAACTCCGTCTGTTTTTGTTCGTTGCATCTGTTGTATTGTATCTAAAAATTCTTTCTATGGGTTTGGTCCAAGAGATAGCTGAAGATAGATAGTCTCATACATTTCTTCTCATTATTATCAATACTTGCGATCTTCATCGGTTGAGTTTATTGTTGGGTAATCTTTTGATCATCCAAAAACCAACTCAAGACATTTGTATATAAATACTTAATTTTTTGTTTTACTCACTATTCAGCTTATTTCATGAATGTTTGGAATCGTCTTCTTAAATCCAGACGATCATTATTAAAAAATAATATCCGGTTCTTGTATATGGTTCATGTGCGTGCGGGTTGGATAAAACATAGATGTTTCTATATGGTATGTTGTTCTATCTTGTTATAAAAACTGGAAATCGCTATTATCAATAATGAAAACTTCTCTTTATCTTCTAATTTGACCATTCTTTTTATCATGTAGTGTGAACTGACTGTATTCAGTTCTGTATCGAGATACCTGAGTGTTTTGTCAGTATATCTTGTACCGATCATTAACTTTACTATGCTCTCTCTATGGTTTCAGTATCAATCAGAATACCTACGTTTTGCCAGTCTTCTTAGTGAGTAAATATAAGAAAAATGATCTGTTTTGCCTTCCCCGCATAATCTTCTGTTAGATATACTCAGACAATCTTCCTGCAACAGTCCGTACGGCATCAAATGCTGGATTATCAAAGAGATCCAGTGGACCAGAGAGCTTACCATCAGTTACTGAAAATCCCAAAGCTACTATTGGGATAATCTCACGTGCTACTGTTTTTCCATCACACAGGCTGACTGGGAAAAGTACTCCCCCTTCTTTCGAACTTTGGGGAATGGTGAATACGTTACAAAGCTCAGTAGTCGTTGGATATGGAAATTCCGATCGTGAGATCATTACCACGCCGGAACCCGCGGATGCCACGGGAGAACTGTCAACTGTTGCGACGCCCACAATTCTGGAGTACTTCGCTGTCAAAAGTAGGGGATACAGATCCACGGGTGTCTGAAACATTTTTGAATCTTCGGTACAGAATATAAATCCATTTCCATTTGCAAGAGATGGTGTTGCAAATGGATTGGCAAACTGGGAAAGTAGGATTGGATTCCAAAATTTTGGAGCATTTGTTCCTGCAAGAAACAGCAAAAATGACTCGCTATTCCTCTCTGTAATTGTTAACCCGCACGTCACTGCTTTTTCATTCCTGGTAAATAATCTGCGTTTTTTTGCGATTTCAGCGGCAGATAAAACCACCATATCCTTCAGGGCTGAAATTTTTGGTGATTCTCCACCTTCTCTATGTACCATAATTAGTACTAGCCAGTCAGAAACATGCGTTACAAGTGAATCCGTTAGGAGTGAACCTTCTGCTTCTCTTAATCTCTGTGCTGCCACCTGTAGTACATCTGGAAATATTGTCACGGATCCTGCAATACCTCCAAGTGGCAATGCAGATATAGAAATTGTCGTTTTCATGTTTTATGAGTTGTAAATTTTTTCGATTTCTGCAATCATCTTGCGACTTCCTACATAGATCGGTGTTTTCTGATGCACCTGTTCTGGCACTATATCAAGAGGGTTTAATCTCCCAGTGGAGATAGCTCCTCCTGCCTGCAATGCCAAAAATCCAATTGGATTTGCCTCAAACATTAGTCGCAGTTTTCCCTCTAACGCTTTTGTTGTTGGAGGGTATGCATACACGCCGCCATATTTGAGTATTTGCTGGAAATCTGCAACAAATGATCCTGAGTATCGGTTTTTTCCACCAGCTGCCTCAATATTTGCGATGATTTTTGCATGTTCTGGCAGCCATTCCGTGCGCAAACCCCCTGATCCATAGAGAGTTCCTTCTGGAATCAGTAACCTTTTTTGTATCTGTTGATACACATTATTACTGTTCATGGCAAAGAGTGTAACACCTTGTCCAATCGAGAGAGTAAGCGTTGTTATAGGTCCATAAAGAATATAAAATGCAGCCTTCAAATCCTTTCCCGGTTGCAGAACATCCCCATTATAAATACCCACAATGGTACCTACGCACATATTCACTGGAATAAGCGAGGATCCATCTAGTGGATCCATCACTACGGAATATTTTGCAGCAGGGGAGAGATTGGTGATCTCGTCTTGTTCTTCGGATGCAACTTCGCGCACAAGCTTACTCTTTGCAAGGACATCGGTAATATGTATATCTGTCCATTTGTCCATTTCCGTTTGTTGCTCGTCAGAGGCATTTGTTGAATCCGTATAATTTTGATTGTTGATAAATGCAGCACGAATTTGTGTTGCCTGTTCAGCTATTAAGAGGATTGTTTTGCTGAGATCTTCATGTACACCAGAATTTTTGAGATATTCTTGTAGGCTTATCATGAATATTCACTGATTTATATATTGAATGTGAATCGTAATAAGAAGTTCATCCTCTACTATCTTGGAGTCTTTGTTGTGATGTTTGCAAATGAATGCATCAATATTTTTGTCTTTTCTATCAATATCATCAGAATATTTAATATTTTTTGGATATGTATGCGTTTTTTTCTTCGAAATTTTCATTCTCTGGAATACTTTTATTTAGTAAGTTGGATCTTATATATGATAAATTGGTTTCATTATTTCTCCTGATGGCATATTCATTTTTTTAAGAATAATACGAGTATCTGTCTAATTATGGTTATTGTCACCGTTTGTTTCTGGGCAGCAAGAATTCGGTTCTTTTACGTGAACTGAATTCAGTGAAAAAAATTTGGCAAAATGATGTACCATGAACGCGAAGTATTATGCTTGCATCTCTCATATTAAATAGAGATGGATGGGAAAACATACGATTCGCTGAAGATTGAAAATATCGTTGCATCCGGTGTAATCGCAAATGAGATTAATTTGGCAAAGATTGCTGAAAAGATTGATGGCTGTGAGCTAAATACCAAACGCTTCCCTGGGGCTGTCTATCGTATTGATGATCCAAGGATGGCCTCTTTGATATTTTCCTCGGGAAAAGTGGTTTTAACTGGCATAAGGAACGATTCTGCGCTTCAAAATGGCCTGGAAATCATTTTGAAATCTCTCAAAGAGGCTGGGGTACAGATACTGAACGTCCCTAAAGTTGCGGTGACAAATATTGTTTGTTCATATGATATTGGTAAATTTATTAACTTGAACCGGATTGTTGCAACTCTGTCTCTTGAAGCAATTGAATATGAACCGGAGCAGTTTCCAGGTCTAGTCTATCGCATTAAAGATCCAAAAATCGTTGCACTCCTCTTTTCATCAGGAAAAATCATTTTAACTGGTGGAAAAAATCTTGATGATGTTCGTCGCGGTCTTGATTTTCTAGAGGAACGTCTGGAAAGCATCTTAAAGGAACTGAAATAATGCAGGTCCCTGATCATCTATGTCATTTTCTCTGAACAATCGGATTATTTCAAATATTTCCTTGATTTTTTTCAGAATGATCCTTGTTTTATTTAATTTTTCTTCTAGATCATCTGATAATCTGGCAATGGTTCTATGAATTGATTGTGGTTAACTTGACCAGAATCGATGGGTCTTAACAAAACGTCTCTCAGCTTTTTGGATCTCTCGATAGAAATTGTCTCCTGCTGCAAAGGTGTTTAAAATTCTCGCAGCAGCCTCTGGCCCAACACCGCGACCGGCCAACGCAATGATTGCTTTCTTTCCACTGGATAAGACTATGTTTGCATTGCGAAGCATTCGTATCTCTGCTTCTTTTTCCTCGATATCTTTGTTTTTCTTTTTCATCGCTTGATACATCTTTTCCTCGTAGGGCTTGAGAACTGCAATTAGTCGTGCTCCGCAAACAGGACACTGAGGCGTATCAGGAGCTAGACCTACTTTTGTGTGACATTTCCAACTTTTGCAGTACATACATGCGAGTATAATACTCTGCTCCTCAATGCGGCGCTTCATATTCGCAATAATCGCCTGTTCTGTCTCAGGTGGTGTAATTAGATCTTTTTTGGTGAAAAAGCTTTCAGCGCCGATAATGGACAATCGACTTGTTACTGTTTTAATGTTATGATCTCTGATCCTTTGTATTATTATGCGCGCATGTTCTACATCCATATTCGAGATGAACAATTCACGAAAAGCTTCTTTTTCAATTACTGTGTCATTGAAAAGATCCAGAAGTCGATTGATACTGATCTTCTCATAGTCTGCATCCACATCAATTGCGCCAAATTTTTTAGCCACTTGCACTAACTTCCATTTATATAGAGTGGTTTTTTTGAGTGCAAGCGTGAGAATTGCTTCAATATGATCTGGCTCTAACGAACAGAGCAACTCGTTTACATCCGATGCACATAATAACTTTGGCAAGCGCAAAAAAATCCGATAGGCGTTCGTTTCAATACCAACTGATGTTCCATACCGTGCAGAGAGGAGAATTGATAACACGCGCCCGAGTGTTTCATTGACTTTATGACCTCCGCAGATGTTGATGACAACTCCGTCGTCAGCATCCTCAATTACGATCACTTTGTCAGTCGCCACGATAGAATGATTCTTTCTCATCTCTGCTAGAATCTTCTTTGGGAATGCAACGGTTTGTTCATCTGCATTATAATCATCAAAGTTTTGTAAGCGCCGAAGTTGCCCTGCTTCCATTGCAATAGAGAAGGAAACGGGAATTTGCTCTCCTTCCCATGATGGAAGCTCTCCTTTTGCGTTTTTTGCCGGTTCAACCATGATATGTTCCTTGGTGATATCTAGTACTCGCCACATCTTTCCACGGGCAACAAATACTGCTCCTGCAAAAATCCAATTGATTACAAATGATTCGTCCAACGTTCCTACGGGTTTGCGAGATACCACATCAAAGACAATACTCTTCTTCTCATCTGCAATCATCGAGAGATTTTGTGAAAGATATCGGCGAGTACGTGATTTGGTGATGATCACGTCGCCTTCGGTTCGGATGAGATAATGTTTTTCCATCTGGTTAATGATCTCACGGATTAGAATGCTGGTATCGGCGAAGCAATAACTGTGGGAAAAAATTTCTTCAATTTTTTGGATTGGAACTTTACCTTGTTCAACTGCAATTGCAGCGATTTGATTTGCGATGACATCACTTGCGTTAATTTGCGGACTAATATTTTCTGGTTTGTTCTCCATAGCTTTTTTGACGATCACCATCGCCTCAATACAGTCATCAAAATTGGTCGCTAGAACGGTACCTTTTGAGGTCCCATTCAGCTGATGTCCCGCTCTTCCAGCTCGTTGAATCAGCCTAGATACTTCGCGAGGAGAGTTGAACTGGACAACATAATCAATCTTGCCGATATCAATGCCTAATTCCATGGAGGATGTGCTGATCAATCCTCGCAATACGCCTTCTTTGAACCTGTTTTCTGCATCAATTCTCATCTCACGTGAGAGTGAGCTGTGATGTACATCGACATCTCCGCGTTCTTGGAGGGCATGCCCAATGGCCTCGGCAACACTTCGTGTGTTGGTGAAGATGAGAGTTGATGTGTGGGCATTAATGCATTTTTCGATAAATTTTGTCTGGTCTGTAAACGATTTTCCCGCAAACTGAACAGTGATATCTAGTGTTTTTGATATTGGTACCTGGACAATCGTGAATGGGCGTTTACCGCAGAGAAATTGTCCTATAACATTTGGATTTCCAACTGTTGCGGAGATTCCAATGCGCTGAGCTTCTCCGGAGAGCTCCATGATTCGTTCAAGACAGATCGATAGTTGTGCCCCGCGTTTGGAACAAGCAAGTTCATGAATTTCATCAATGACAATGAATCGGACGCCTGAAAGGTGTTTTCGGAGAACTTTTCCCATCATCATAGCCTGAAGACTTTCAGGCGTTGTTATCAATAGATCCGGGGGGTGTGTTGCTTGTTTACGCCGTTGGGTCTGCGTAGTGTCTCCATGGCGCACGGAGATTTGTATCCCAAGTTCTTTTCCCCACCATTCTAGTCGCTTCATCATGTCCCGATTGAGGGAACGCAAAGGTGTTATATAGAGTGTTGTGAATCCTGGTGGGTGTGGTTCGGTCAGCATCCTGTGAAAAATCGGAAGCAGTGCGCTTTCAGTTTTTCCTGTTCCCGTTGGAGCAATAAGGATTGCATTATCTCCTCGGATGAGTTTAGGTACTGCGCGTAACTGGATCTCGGAGAATTCATCAAACCCCCTCTGGTCTAGGGCTTTACAAATTTTTGGGTGAAGACTTTCTCTCAGTTTTTCAATAGTTGCCATCATGAATTCTCCTGTTCTTAGCTAAGATTATCCCATGTGTCAACGTACGTACCATCTTTAAGAAACACCTCCGCTGTTTCGGTTTTGATAGCTTTTGCAATTGGGGATATTTTGCTTCCAGGGATCTTTCGAACATCGAGACCTCCAGCTAGTTCATAGAAAGCGGGAACGAGAAGTACTCGAGTTTCAGTGTTGGTTTTTGGAATCTCTATTTTAGTTCTATCTATCTCTGCCATAATGTAGCCTGGTGTTCCACGGAGTGAACAACCAATTTCATCATAGAGATTGACAATAGGGTGATGATGACCACAAAGGATAAGTTTTCCGGCAAGTTCTGGTGATGGGATTGTATGACCATGCATATAGCCATATCCATCGATAACAGCTCCATTTTTTGGGAGTATCTCGTCATTTAGAAGATATTTTTCTAGACCTGTATCATGATTTCCTGGAGCAATCCGGAGTTTAGTTTTTTTTCTGAGTTTTTTAAAGATAACTGGAACTTCATTTTTTTCCTGACATGTCACGTAAGGGATCATGTGTTTGAGATCACCTAAAATCACTAGGTAGTCGGGATCACTTTCCTCAATGATTGTTAGAAGTCGGGTGAGTCTGGATTTTGTTCCACTATGAACATGGATTCCACGACGATGCAATTCAGTTTCAACACCGAAGTGAGGGTCTGCGATGGTCAGTGTCCGTTCGTTTCGTTTAATGAGAATAGCTGGTCCATTCGGATAGAATTCTGGTGTTATTGGCATTTTTGTTCAGACAATCTTAATGAGTTCTGTGGTTGGGGTGTAGCACTTGCCCTCTTTCATTAGATGAGAAAGAGCTTCTTTGCAGTCGTTTTCGGTCATCCCAAAGACTTTTGCACGTTCGATGACATCTGTTATTGGTGCTCCTTTTTTTCCAGATAGTTCGGCAATGATGGCAAGTAGCTGGACTTCTGTGGTCATGTGAAATGGTTTTGATTCTGAGGTGATCTCTTTGTCCTGGACATTGGTCAGAACACTAGTGAGAATTTCTTTGAACTCACTTCGTTCAGGTGAGTTGGGAAGCCCTTTAATACGTTCAATTGCACTTATTGCTGCGCAGCATAACCATGCATCCCGTATTTTTCGATTTGCTTGGGTTAATGTCTCAGGGATGAGTTCAAGATAGGTTTTTCCCGCATATGTCCTGTGTTTTGTTGTTGCGGTGATCGCCACAAAACTGGGGATGTCAAGTGCTTCTGCCACATGGATAAGTTTTGTATTCTGTGGTGGGATGGAAAACATGAGTACTCCCGTTGGGTCGCTTATTCGCAGATATGACAACTGGTTGTTTCTTAACGCTTTTTCTGTTAGCGTTCCTACGAAGAATATCGTATTTGAAAATATGCCGAATGGCGTGTGCACTCTGTCGTCTGAAATTGATGAGATGTTTTCTTTGGTTAGTTCCCATGCGGTAAGGCATGCAACCGCATGCATTTTCGATCGATGAGAGTAGTTCGGCAGATGCATAATTTTAGTACTATTGGTTTTTTTTCGGTAAGTTTTTTTGGAAATGCAAATAAAAGAAATTATTCTGTTACATGCCCAAATGGATAAGCACTATGCATAATTCTGGCATATGGATAGAAAAATATCGTCCACACTGCCTCTTAGATGTAGTGGGACAGCATGAGATCGTCAAACGGTTGCAGTCGTACGTAAAGAGCAGGGAACTACCACATCTGTTGTTTACTGGCTCTGCAGGTGTTGGAAAAACGACTTGTGCTGTTGCACTTGCGCGTGAGATGTTCGGCGATACGTGGGACATGAATTTTCGTGAACTAAATGCTTCCGATGAACGCGGTATCGATGTAGTCCGCAACCAAATCAAGCAGTTTGCTCGAACATCATCTATTGGTGAGGCAACGTTTAAAATCCTATTCCTGGATGAAGCTGATGCCTTAACGCCAGATGCACAGGCTGCTCTCCGTCGAACCATGGAGAATTATGCAGAGACATGCAGGTTTATTCTCTCATGTAACTACTCATCAAAGATAATCGATCCTATTCAAAGTCGCTGTGCCATCTATCGTTTTCTGCCATTAGACGATGCAGCAATCCTGACAGAAATGCAGTACATTGCGGAAATGGAAGGTATTCACATTGAGGAGAGTGCGCATGCGGCAATCACTTATGTTGCCCATGGAGACATGCGAAAGGCTATTAATGCTTTGCAGGGAGCGGCCATTGTGTCCAATGTTGTTACTGCGGAGAACGTCTATGCGATTACATCATATGCTAAACCCGAGGAAATAGAAGATCTCATATCCGTTGTACTTTCTGGTGATTTTGAGACTGCGGAGAGAGTGCTTCGGACGCTGATGTATGTTCGTGGTATTGCACCAAATGAGCTGATTAATCAGATGTATCGGCTAATCACTACCTCGACGTCATTGGATTGCAGACTTAAGGTCTCTCTGATTGATCATCTCGGTGAAGCCGATTTCCGTTTAAGCGAAGGTGCTGATGCAGATATTCAGATGGATGCACTGCTTGCTAGGTTTGTGAAGACCGGACTTTCCCAATGAACTGTTTCTGGATTGATTAAATCAACTATCACTCGTCTCAATATTATATATAAAAATGTTTCTCTAATATATACATTCTTATTGTATTTTTATTACTTCTATATTTGTTTTGGATCATAATTATTGCTTAAGATTCCTATGTTCTCGTCCATCTCTCCTTGCATTATTTTGTGTCTATTGGCATGGTGTCTTATCGCTAGAATTCGTTCTAAATGGTTTGAATTCTGAGGGAAACAAAAAACTTTCTAAAAATTCTCTGAGGAAAATATCTGCTTTCCCAGTTAGATGTTCATCTCTATATTGGGAAAGAGCTCTCATTCGATGTATTTGAGATTGATCTCAACGTTCTTATCTTGAAAATGGATTCCTGAGGTTTATCTCTCTCATTCGTTTGTTTCAGATGGTGTTGTTTCATTGGAATGTTATCCCTTTCTATTATCTCCTATCTGTCATTATTACGCTTTTGTTGTTAAATCTATTGATGCTGAATCATTCTTCATGAGTGAATTAAATTCTTTCTTTTGGCAGTATTCAATGTTTTTGTTATTGTTTTTCCGATGAAAAAAAACTGTTTTCCGTATGGTCAATGTTTTTATCTGTTAAGTATAGTTTTTGGGACTTTATTTCTTCATTATTTTCATTATTTCAGAACAATATGCAGAGTTCATACTTGCCTGTATCGATGAACAAGATGGTGTTTCTTTCGCTCATAGCTTTTTTATCTTTCACCTAGTATCTCATTAAATATCAGTATTCTATGTCGATCGAAATCTCTCAAAAAAGTCTATGAACAAAAGATATGCATACAATTAGAGATATCATTTAAAATCATCTGTTGATAGTCACTGACTGTTTTCGTGTGTTTCTGGTTTGATGTTGGAATTTCTGATTTATTGTATGTTACCCTAGTCTAAAAGAAATACGGGGATCGATTTTGTACAGTTTGGGCAATGGCTGCCTTTAGAGCATCTCCATGAAGACCACGAATGTTCACTTCATTTCCCGTACGCAGAAGGCATGGCTTAAGTTTACCATCTGACGTAACTCGAAGGCGGTTGCAGTTTGCACAGAACTCAAGATTATGCAGTGGTCGAACCACCTCAACTTCAGCACCATCCACCCAGTACTTTCTGCGATGTTGCATTCTGCGGGTTGTAATCTTTGTTGAACGTGATGCAATGTCTTTTTCCAGGTTTTCCACGGTATCCTTATTGACATAATCTATGCAGTTGCCCCAGTCGTTGATGTTCATCAGTTCAATAATCTGGAGAATGAGATTATTTTTTCCTCGAACATATGAAAGGAAATCATCAATTTCGTCATCATTGACCTCCTTGAGGATAACCATATTGAATTTAATTGGTGTGAGGTCTGCTGAGAGCGCCTCTATTCCTGCAAGGACATCGTGCAGAAGATCATGACCTGTGATCTTTAGATATCGTTCACGGTGCAGGGTGTCTAGACTGATATTCACTCGGGAAAGTCCGGCAGGCCTTTAAGTCTGATGCCATTTTTTCAAGGAGTGTGCCATTAGTTGTCATAGAGGACTCAATATGTGAGGGGATGGATTGAATAATCTCTATGAAATCGGAACGAAGTGTTGGTTCTCCCCCCTGTGAATTTAATAAAGGTGACGCCAAGCTCTGCAAAGACTCTAATAATTTCTGCGATTTCATCTTTGGTCATTTGGATGTCTTGATTGCATACAGTACAGCCGCATCTCTCTTTTCCTTCGTGATGACAGTAGATGCATCGGGGGTTGCAGGCATTGGTTAAGGCAATTCTCACATTGGTAATCGTTCTGCCATACGTATCGGTGAGTATATTATTTGATTGATTTTTTCCGGTCGTCATTCGCCTCTCCAATAAAGTTCTTTGCAACAATATAGCACTCTGAGCTTCCCTTGCGGGTGGCAGAGGTGCGAATGGTCCTGACCGAGTAGAAACGTTCCCGGACATGTTCTATCAGTTCATTGAAATCAGTCCCTTGGAAGGATTTCATAACTAAGTTACCACCCTGTTTTAAAAATTTTTCAGAAAATTGCAGTGTATTTTCATTCAATTCCCTGATTCGTGCCTGATCATAGGATTTTGCACCTGATAGGTGTGGGGATGCATCACAGACAACAACGTTGACAAGTGGCATATGTTCTTTAATTATCTCCTGGATCTTAGGTGTGGTGAAATCTCCTGTGATGGTGATAACGTTTTCTAGTGGTGCAATGGGGTTGAGATCCACCCCGAGCAGCTGCCCGTCAGTCATTCTTCGGAGAACTTGCAGCCAACTCCCTGGTGCGGCACCCAGATCTACAATGTTATCAGTTTTTCTAATAATATTGAACCGTTGATTGATATCAATGAGTTTATATGCGGAACGAGCACGGTATCCCTCCCGCACAGATTTTCTGTATATATGATCTTTTGCCCATTGTGAACTCATTGCTGCTATTCTCCTGTCTCTCTCATCTATTCTTTTTATTATTATAGGGTCGTGCGCTAATATAATGTAGCTGATTCTTCGACTATGTTCTTTTATAATTAATTTTTTTCAAATTATTTGTTATGCTGTGGTTTTTCAATAATTTTCAAAATAAATAATTTATATTTCTCAGATATCTCCGCCCATATTCCTATTCTATGGATAATCGTTTTTGTTCTCAAAATATATCTTGCAAGGAAAATAGAATGATTTTATCATCACCAAAGCATTATACATATTTAAGAACAACCATTTTCTATCATGGAATAGGTATATACTGGAAAAATGAATTATGTTTTTGAACTTGATGATGGGAATTATCTGCTGAAGTTTAAAGACGACTGTACTGATGCAGACGGCGTTTTCAATCATGGCATGAACACCATTGGTCTTACCATTGATGGGGCGCGGGTCGGGCAGGTCTTATGCTGACAAAATACTTCTTTGATATCCTCAATAAAAAGGCTATTCCTACTCATTAAATCGACTGTAACATTTGATGATGTTACAATCACTGTTAAGCCTACAAAAACCTTTGATAAAGGACTTGAAGTCATCTGTCGGTTCCGTGCAGTAGGTCATTTTTACCGACGTTATGGTGACTGCATCGATGAGGGTTTGTTTCTCCCAACATTTGTTGAGACGACTTTAAAAGACGATGCGCGTGAAGATCCACCTATTACCAAAGATGCCCTTGATATCCTTGGAATCGTTTCTGCAATGGATTATGAAGTTTTAAAAGATCTTCCCCAGAAAATTGCGACAATTATCAAGGAAGAGCTATCTAAAAAG
>DALTYD010000002.1 GCA_029986255.1 Methanocorpusculum sp.
CCGCATCGAGGTTCCCGAGTTTTTGCAGTCGATGATTTTTGATGGAGTATGTAACTCAGCAACCGCAGATGACGACATCATCCCATCGACGTATAACCGAAGATCCAAGCACGAGAACAGCATTCAAAGTTGTGCAAGGATCCACACAAAACAGCGGAAAGGATATGACGAATTCACCATCTGCAAGGGTAGCAAGAATAAAAACACGATGAATGTGACGTTTTTATGGTGGTGCAGCAATAGTTCCATGCAACCGTGACTTCTGTACGACATGTTTCATTCAACACAACCATTCCTTACATTGGCAACGATCTCATGTTCACGCCCGAAGACATCCAAAAATGTATCGAATCGGTTCGTTTCAATGTGAGACCAGTATTTGAATAAGAACGAAACCTTGTAAATCGTTTATTTATGGAACAGTTCGCCGTATCACTAATTCCAGAGGGTTATCGTACTCTTTTAAGTAAAGTACCTGATAAGGAGAGCGAGTGGAGGCGAACATTATTGTTGTAGGCGCAGGTGTGTACGATTCGTTATATTTTCCACCAATGAGCAATGGGAGATTCTACCCTGTGAAGCTGCTACGAAAATAGTACAACCAAAAAAGAAGATAATTCATGTAACCAATAAATCAGGAGAATATATAAAAGAGGAATAGAGCGTTCTTATCATCGGAATGATATCAGTATCACCAGATATCAGAATCGGCAACAACGAGCTAATGATGACAGAAATTGACGAATGTGTTGCTGTGGAACGAGCAAAAATGTCGTATGCAGAAACAGAAGGCGCTACACATGGATAACTTGTAAGAACTCGTTGAACACAAAAATTTGTTCATGACTTGGATCCATCAACCTAGGAAGATACTATCCTAGCAGATAATGAGATTCTTGAACAATATGAGATGAAATCAATTGAATTTATGCACAATGTTATTGCAAAAAATCCAAGGAACCAGTCGACAGTATCTTAATCGGATGGGAAGGAGAGCCTAGTGATGCTTCTGCTGACTCTCAAAGCAGTAGGAAAACGGCAAATTATTTGGAAAATACGGGTCTAGAGTTTGCAGAAACAATTGAAAATGTACAACATGTACGAGGTGTATACAGACTTGAGTTTGTCGAATGTGCAAGAAATTCCAAGTTCTTGGTGGAATTTGAGATGAATGGCTCCACCCCTCTCATTAAATTATCGTTTATGTTGCCAAGCCTGTAAACATATACCGAGAACAGATATTATTAGGGATATAAGGGGAAAAGTGGTGTCATTTATTGACAGAGAAAGTATGAGTTTTCGATGAAATGCATGCAAAGCCCACGAATGAGGCAGATAAACATATTCCTTATCAATTAGTAGCAACCCCAATTCAACATTGGACTGCGATGCATGCCTAGCTATATTTATTCCGGGAGAGAACATCGTACAATCCAGTGTACGAGGTGGGACTTGATCGTATATGATGCTTTATATGTCCTGCATCAGGCCTCGCGTGCATAAAATATATTGCATCAATGTACCTAGAGATACGGAGAAAGTGAAAGGCAAAACTCAGGGAACAGGGAAAACAAAACAACAAAACATTGGAATGGAGGTCTGAAGACCAGTGGTGTGTGAAAAAACCAGCATCAAAAAATAATATTGACAATTAAGTCTAATTCTGCGATGAACAAATATAAGCTAGGCAATCTCTAATGTGGAGGAGAAAAACTATTACTTTGCGTATATCTTGAAATGGGATACATACAGTCCATTCAGGGATAGACGAACTGTGTGACTGAGACTCTATAAAATGATTTATTGGGATGAGAGAAAAGATAGCTAGCAATAGATATAAAGAGAGGTATCTGAAGAAAGAAATTGCCACATTATTTCGAGAGCTGTCTGCATATGCAGTTTTCAAAGACAATTATTCAGTGTTGTGCCCAGGCTCCTTCTGAACCATCACGGTACAAACTAACAACTTCACCGACCACGATGATCGCGGGAGGCATCACTCCTTCTCGGTCGGCAATCTCACCAATGTTGGAGAGAGTAGAACATGTTACTCGCTGATCCTTTCGAAATCCACGTTCGATCACTGCAATCTTCGTATCCGCAGCCATGCCATTTTCAACCAAACGTTTTGCAATAATCGGGAGATTTTTAACCCCCATGAAAATTACAATGGTACCGTGACTACCCGCAAGCCATTTCCAATCAATGGAGGAAATCGCCTTTTCTGGATCTTCATGGCCAGTAACAAACGTCACTTGACTTGCACATGCACGGTGAGTCAACGGTATACCAACACATTCTGGAACCGCAATCCCACTTGTCACTCCAGGGATAACTTCTACAGCAATACCATGTTTGCGGAGCGTTTCCATTTCTTCACCACCACGACCGAAGATAAAGGGGTCTCCTCCCTTCAGTCGAACAATTATTCCACCTTTTTTCGCCTTTTCAATCAAAATTGCTTCAATATCGGCCTGATTCATCATATGACATCCCCCGTACTTACCAACATTAATCCTCTCAGCCGTCATAGGAAGGGTGGATAACACCTCTTCTCCTGGAAGCTGATCATACAGAATCACATCTGCCGAATCGATAACTTCCCTGGCCTTTGCAGTTAGAAGTCCAAGGCAACCAGGACCTGAACCGACTAGATACACCTTACCAGTCATAATTTCACTCCAAGTTCATCTCTTGCCTCTTCAATAAGTTCTGATGCACTTTCACGAAGCTGTATTCCGATCTCAGTTGCTTCCTCAAAGCTTTTGACAGTCTCGGTAATTCGAACGCTTTTAGTGCCATCCAAAGATAAAATCTCTGCAATCAGATTACCATTGCGACAGAAAATACCCTGAGGGGTAAAACAACCACCACCAACTTGCTCCATCACCCGTCGTTCAACTCCAGTATCGAACGCTGTATATGAATCATTCAGCGGTGCAAACACATCTCTAAGTTCAGGAGTGTCCCGACAGACCACAGCGATCGCTCCCTGATTTGGAGATGGTACAAATTGATCCAAAGGTAGGCGCACTCCATTTACATGATAGCCGAGTCGCGCTAAACTTGCCTCCGCAAGCACAATAGCATCGTAGAGACCATCGTTCAGCTTAGTAAGTCTAGTATCTACATTGCCTCGCAACGGTTCCACTCGCACATTGGGCATGCAATGATAATATCGAGACAGTTGTGCACGACGCCGAGTACTTGATGTTCCGACCGAGTATATTTCATCTAAAGGCCGGTTAAACACAAAAAAATCATATGGAGGATCACGAGGAGGAATCGCCACAATTAGGAGATCTTCAGGTCGTTTTGCTGGAATATCCTTCATGCTATGAACCGCTGCATCAATTTCGCCACGTAAAATTGCATTGTCCAACTCTCGGACAAACACGCCCTGGCCACCAATCATATGGAGACCACGATCAAGCGCAGAATCACCGGCAGTGGTAATTATCTTCAATTCAGAGGAGAAACCCAATTCAGTGAGACGCTTGAGCACGTTATTTGTTTGCACAAGTGCCAATTTACTACCACGAGTACCTATTCGTACACTCATCATTTCCCGTACACCTGCAGAAGTTTTGACATTTCAAAATCTCCATGAGCTGTTGAGAGGAAATTCGTTTCAAACTGGGAAGGTGATAGAAACACACCAGAAGAAAGTGCTTTTTCCCAGAAGATGTGAAATGCATCCACATCACACTGCTTTGCTTCAGCATAGTTCTGGGGAGCAGAAGAACGGAAGAAGTACTTAAACATAGAACCAATCCGAACAAACGTCCCAGACGCATGAGATGGAATGATATCTTCAATCAACTTTGTTCTTTCGTCCAACGTTGCGTAGATGTCTTCGTGCATGTGTAGATATTTGTTCATAGCAAGTCCTGCAGCCATTGTCGCAGGATTTGCATTGAATGTGCCTGCATTGTAGACAGAACCGGAGGGAGAGATCATCTCCATAACCTCCCTTCGTCCACCGAACACTCCGATCGGCAGGCCACCGCCAACAATCTTTCCAAGAGTGGTTAAATCAGGTTTGACATCAAACATCACCTGTGCACCGCCGATTCCAAGCCGATATCCTGTAATAACTTCATCAAAGATGAGGAGAACATCATGCGTCGATGTAATCTCGCGAACAGCCTTGAGATAACCATCTTCCGGAAGGACAGGGCCAATATTTCCCATCACCGGTTCGAGGATGAACGCTGCAATATTCTTGTTTTTCGACAGCAACACTTCCAAAGCGTCCGGATCATTATAGGGAACAGGACATGTATGCGCTGCAAAATCTGGAAGCACACCCGCTGAATCAGGAGAAACACGAGCCATTGCACCAGAACCAGCAGAGATTAGCACTGTGTCATGGGCACCATGAAACCCACCATCCACCTTGGCGATATCAGTTTTTCCTGTGAACCCACGTGCAAGCCGAAGGGCAGTCATGGTAGCTTCAGTACCTGTTGAGACAAAACGGAGCATATCGATCGCTGGATGGTCAGAAATGATCCGCTTGGCCAGATCAATCTCAAGTTCAGTCGGAGTACCATACAACCAGCCGTTATCTAGCTGGGAGGAGATAGCAGCTTTAATCACCGAATTTGCATGCCCAAGGATTAACGGACCATAACCAAGGCAGCAATCCACAAGAGTCATGTCTTCAACGGTGGTTAGTACTGCACCCTTTGCACTCTTCACATAAAACGGATAGGGTTTGATGGCCCGCACCGGACTGGAAACCCCCCCTGGAAGAAATTTTTTTGCTTCATTAAACAATTCTTTACTATTGCTCATGCAAGCCACCTCGCGACGTCCTGAGCATAGTATGTGATAATCAGATCAGCACCCGCGCGTTTAATGCAGGTAAGAGACTCCAGTACACTCCGTTTTTCATCAATCCATCCATTTTTAGCTGCGGCTTTAATCATTGCATATTCTCCAGAAACCTGATAGGCTACCGTTGGGAGACCTAGTGCCTTAACTTGCGCAAGTACATCCAAATAAAACCCCGCAGGCTTGACCATCAAGATATCTGCACATTCATCTTTGTCCAACACAGATTCACGAAGGGCCTCACGACCATTTGCAGGATTTATCTGATAGGTAGAACGATCACCAAATGAGAAGCCAGAATTCGCAGCTTCCCGAAAAGGGCCATAGAGAGCAGACGCAAATTTAGTGGAGTATGACATAATTGGGATGTGTTCATATCCAACAGCATCAAGTGCTTCACGAATAGAACTAACCATTCCATCAAGCATGCAGGAGGGTGCAAGCATATCGGATCCAGCCGCTGCCTGACTAACAGCTATCTTTTGCATAAGCGCAAGCGAGGCATCGTTGTCCAGATCCAAACCATCACATGATTCATGAATGATACCACAGTGACCGTGGTCAGTATATCCACATGCACAGAGATCTGTGATAACAACCATATCTGGAACATCTGCTTTTATGACACGCGTTGCCTCCTGAATGACACCATCCACAGCAAAAGCAGAACTTGCAGCTGCATCTTTGATTTTAGGAATACCAAAGAGCATTACAGCTTTGATACCATCTGCAGAAAGGTCATTTGCTACGTCTGAAGCAGATGATAGAGGCCAGCGATATTGACCAGGCATGGTAGTGATGGGGATTTTTTCTTTTGCCTCTTCCACAAAGAACAGTGGCATAATAAGATCATTGCGCGTTACTTGAGTTTCAGTAAAGAGAGTTTGCAAACTCTGTTTTCTCAGTCGTCTTAATCTGGTTTGAGGAAACATATTTGTTCACCACGAGTAATCGCATCAACTAATTTTTTAGCTGTTGTAATATCAGTACACTCAGCACTCGCCCGGATTGAGAGAGTGAGATTAGCGAGTAGTTTTTTGGTTAGGACACGGGTCAAATCATCGATCACATCGATCGAGGAAGAGTTAAGAGAATCCAGCTTTCCAAGAGCCTTATCACGTTCTCGTACACGAATTGATTCTGCCCATGTATAAAGTCCTGCAACTAGATCACCTGCAGAGGTACGATTGTAGAGTCGTATAAACTCAGGCAGATAGAATCTGATCAGCTCACCTGCATGAACAGCTTCATCTTTACGATGTTCCATATTCTGCTCCGCTATGAATCGCAGGTCATCAATAGTAAAGAGATGAACACCAGGGATATCGCGGCAGGAATCCTCAGTGTCGCGTGGTTGAGCAATGTCAATAAGAATCAGCTTTCGGGGAGTCGAATCGAGGGGCCATAAGCGTTCGTTCATGGCAATGGAAAGTGACTCTGCAGTAATTATGGCATGTGGAGCTGCAGTACATGAGATAACAACGTCAGACAAAGCAATACATGGATAGAGCTGATCCATATGCATAGCGCGACCCCCAATTTCCCGGGCAAGTTCTACAGCGTGGTTGTAGGTGCGATTCGTAACGTAGATTGCTCGCAAATTTTTTTCAGCAAGGGCCTGACTGACAAGTTTCCCCATTTCACCACCACCTACAACGAGAATGTTACAACCATCAAGATTGCCGAGCTGTTCTTCAGCAAGTTGAACGGCTGCTGAACCAATGGAGACTGCACCACGATTGATATTGGTTTTGGAACGAATGGTAACACCGAGGTGGATAGCAGTGTTGATGCATAGATCAAGGATGGAGTCGGAAGTTTCGCATTCATGGGCAAGTAAGATGGCGCGTTTGAGCTGACCAAGGATCTGATCTTCACCAATGATCATTGACTCAGTACCCACTGCAAGTGCAAGGAGATGACGCAAGGCTTCCTCTTCTTCATAGAGAGTAAAACCAGTACGTCCAAGGCTGTGGAGATAATCAATAAGTGCAGAACCAGTACCATGCACAAGAATTTCAACGCGGTTACAGGTCTGCAATAGAATGATTCCTTTGAAATATTTCTTAGAGGTAGTAAGAAATTCTATTTCGTCGACAAACCGATATTCAGCAAGTTGAGTCTGATTCAAGAGAGTGTGATCAATTCCAGCGATGGAGATGGGTGTGAGAAGTCCAGTGCGAGGCATCAGAGATATCCTGCGACAAGATCGTCCGCATTTTTGTTGTCCCGACATCTTTGTTGAACGGCTTTATCGTGAAGAACATTTCTTAGAATCTCAGCACGTTTTTTTTGGTCGGGAACAGTTTTTCTCAGTTGCTCGCGTAGGGAAGCAAGCAAGCGAATCATGTTGTCAAGACCCCGATATCGCTCTTCAAGATCACTACGAATATAGCGAGGTACTGCAGGAGCATGACCTGATGTTGAGATTGCAATGGTGTACTCTTCTCCATGTACTGTTGAGGGAATAAGGAAATTTGCGTCATCACTGGTGGCACAGTTGTACCATTTTTCTGCAATTTTTGCAAATCGAAGGATACGTTCGTTCAATCGGGTATCCGAAAGTGCGGCAATAATGACGTCATGCTTCCGAATTAGTCTTTCTAGATTGTCATCATCGATATCGGCAACATCCACTTGTTTGATGGAAGTGTTTGGTAGAGACAAGACTTCCGGAGAAATACTTCGCGAGACGAAGGTCATTCTACATCCAATAAAATGGAGAGCTTTGCGAACACCGACTGCTCCTGCACCAAAGATAAGGATATGCTTTGCAGAGAGATCAAGCATCAGTGGAATCATCCTATTTAATTGGGTTCGCGTGTTACTTTAAGGTACTGTATTTCATACTTACAAAGTGAAGAAGTCAAATTTACCCATAAAATCATTTAATTATCACTGCAGATGAAGAAGCGATCGATTTTCAGCAGGAGAAGGAAAGGGGCATTGATGATGATCTCTATTAAAAACTATGAACTAAAGCAATTTATCCAAAAATGAATTTGATGAAAATCATTGAAAAAATCAATAGTATGAAATACTGTTACATTCGTATATTATTAATATGAATTATGCAGAGAAGAGTTCAGAAGAGCTGGTGCATCTTCTTTACACAGAGGACAAAATTTCGCGCAATGCGGCAACAAAAGAGTTGGGGAAAAGAGGGAAAGAAGGATTTGCTTTGGCAGTCCCATTGCTTGCAGATGCATCATGGATTATTCGCTACCGTGCCTGCGAAATTCTTGGACTGACGCGACAAATGGAGGCTTTGCCGATATTCCTTAAAATACTTGTCGACCCTTGTGATCATGTTCGATATATGGCAGTGAAAGGACTGGGTATTCTCGGGGATTTTCACGCTCTTCCAGCGCTAAACCACATGCTAGATGATGAAAATCCATTCGTTCGAAGGATTGCAAGAAAGGTTGTGACAGATCTCTCCCAAATTCAACAGAATAGATAATAGTTGTATTGCAAAATAGGAAATATGTATAGAATTTTGTATGAGTCTGTAAGTATAGATCTAGAGAACTGAAAACATAAAGGAGATAAACAAACAAGGATTGCATATGTACTCTCACTGGGGGAGGCTGTTCTAACGTAGAAATAATATCCAAGAGAAATATCATCTCCATTTTTTGATATTGCTCTGTTTTGTTTGGGAGAATAAGCAATACTAACCGTTTATCAATCATAGATTGTTCGAACGATAGGAAGACAATGAAGAAGACTATTGAAAAAAATTAGTAATCTGTTTTCGTTTCAGTTCTGCCATCGTGACGTTTAACTGATGTCTTCGGAAGGTTGGATTTAATGTCTAAGATATCATCCTGCATCAATATCATTCGCTGCTGGAGTAATTCTGCAAGAATAGCTTCTATACCTTCACCAGTGAAGGTTGAGATATTAAAGCAATTATCCACCGTTTTGAGATCGGCCTTGTTAACGACAGTCAGCATTGGAACTGTAACAATTCTTGTGATTTCTTCGCGAAGTTTTTCCTGCACCTCTAACGAATAGCCACAGTGTTCACTTGCATCGAACATAAACAAGACCAAATCCGCAACATGTACAAGAGCATTGAGTGCTTGTTTTTCAATGGAGTTGCGTTCTTCATTAATATGATCAAGCAGACCTGGTGTATCAATAAACTGAATCCGTTTTCTCCTCCCAACATCTCTATGGCCAACGATAACTCCCTTGGTAGTAAAGGGATAGGAGGCAATTTCCGGATCAGCACTAGATACCAGCCGGATAAAGGATGACTTACCAACGTTTGGATATCCTGCGACCACGATAGTAAACTCAGTGGTGTTAATTGTAGGCAATTTGCGGAGCACATTCCGCACATCATTCAGGTATCGAAGCGCATTATCTGCACGATGCACAATGGAGGCTATGCGAGCAACTGCACGCTTACGTTCGACTAATGGATCAGCACGTCGCATACTATTGGAGATTCCCCACCCAACGTTACGCACATTCTTTGCCGCCCAGCCTACCATGCCAAGCGCACGATGAAGATTATCCATACCAAAGAGAATAGCGCAAAGTTCACGATAAAATGGAGGAAGTAGTTCAAACTCAGGAAAATTCTGAATGATATTTACTAGCTTATCATGGGTTGCCTGTGTAATGGCACGAACAAAATCTTTGTTTGCTCGGTTTTTATTATTTTTATCCCGCATTTTTTTTGCAGCACGCCGGAAACTGCGATCCAGCAATTCATCTGCAGTTGGTATCGTAGGAATAGTGTCAAAGTACATAAATCTCTGCTTCACTTGATATTTGAAAGCTGGGAATAATAATCAGTATGGAATTATATCGAGGATAAAACGATATCCATATTACACTTATCTCACGATATCATCAATATTCGCATTCGGTAGATATAGAGAAAGAGAACGCTTATCAATCTAGTACATATGCTTATGCAGACGTAAGGCACAAAAATAATTATTAACAAAAAAACAGTGCGAGGGATGGGATTCGAACCCAAGAACTACTACTAGACTAGCCCCTCAAGCTAGCGCCGTTGACCTGGCTTGGCTACCCTCGCATATGATAAACCTGAACACAGGTTTACAGTATGACTTAAACATATAAGTCATACGAATAAATAAACATACTGATACGAAACAAGATTTGGAAACAAAACAGACATTCAAGAGGTCGTATAAAGACGTCGTCAAAATACACTGCTATATTCCAGAATAGAATAAGCAGGATTTTTCCTGAAACGAGAATTTTTATATAGAGATACCGAAGGGACAAAAGTAAAGTCTACTGCATCAAATTTTGACAACGGAGAGATTTACACAGTTAGGATTAAACGGAATGTGAAAGAATCAACTGTAAAACACATCTTGGAGTTCCTCATCACCCAAACCGATCATATTAATTAGTGTAAGTGACGAACAATAATGATATGGTATCTAGTATTGTCCTTCCTATAAAAAAGGTCAACTCACTCGTAGATTCCAAAATCTCAGTTGAGATCAAAGATGAGGGACGCAAATTCGAGGGACGCCTTGTTGCAGTCGATGAATACCTTAACCTCCATCTTGAAGAAGCGATTGAAGTAAGTGATTTCATCCACCGAAACCTCGGCACAGTAGTTATTCGTGGGAACAACATTCTGAGCATCGCCCCCATCATTAACAACTAACTCCTATGACTGCCCTCCAACTAAATGAAATGGAGACAAATGTCCTGGCACACATTCGGGAAAAACCCGAAGGGGTATACCAGAACAGACTCTGGAAAGATCTTGGAGTAGATAGTAGAACTTGTTCACGTATTCTCAAAAAACTCGAAGACAGCGGATACATTAAACGGGAAGAATGTAAAAATGAGGGTAACCGTACATATCTTGTACACCTGATAGAGGAAAAACAAACCATTGACCCAATGCTTTTAATGGCAGGAGAGGTTATAGTACCCTGCGTGGCATGCGACGAAGAATGTGACATCGAACTCTGCAAAATGCTTGAAGATTGGATGTATGAACTCGTCTTTTCAGAAATGGAAGAAATAATCTAGGAAAAAACATACCACCCCCTATTTTTCAAAAAATCGACATGTTATTTTATGTAGGCGTAGATGTCTTATGTATCATGCCCAAACGAGTCACAAATGCTCTATTTACTGCACTGTTTTCGTTAACGGATGTTCGTGCACTCCTCCGCGAGACAGCACCATCCCATAAACTCGATGTAGCCCAGAAGGAAGCCATAACAAAGTCACTCGCAATCGTCAAAAAACAGATTGCCATTCTTGAGGAGGAGCTGTTATGAGATGTGCAGAGAACATTGATGCTCGTATGATTGAAGAAACTAACATCAATCTCGATCCAATCCAGGTTGCTGGACGATTGACACCAGAAGCAATGAAAGCTATGATTGCCTGGGGTGATGGGTATTCTGTATGTGATAACTGCAGAAAACCGTTTCGACTAGACTATATCCAGAATCCACCTTTACAGGACTTTCATGTAGAGCTTGCTAAATGGCTGGATATGGATCAAGCGCGCACAGTACCAGGTGCACGTCGGGCATTCCAACAAGTGGCAGGAACCTATGTCAAAAAAGGAGAGCCCGTGCTGATAGGAGCACTTGCACACTACACCGCATATCTTTCAGTGGAAATCGTGCAAGGGATTGTTCGCGAAATTCCAAAAACAGTTGATAACCACATCACCGCAAATGCAACTGCCGAACGCATAGAAGACGTCATTCGAGAGTTTGGAAAACCTCCAAAACTGCTTTATATCGATCATGTGGACTATCAGTTTGGGAACATGCATGATGTTACAGGAATTGCAAAAGTCGCACATCAGTATGATGTTCCAGTACTCTATAATGGAGTCTATACAGTAGGAGTAATGCCCGTGAACGGAAAAAAAATCGGCGTTGATTTTGTAGTAGGTTCCGGTCACAAAAGTATGGCATCACCAGCACCCTCAGGAGTCCTAGCAACAACAGATGAATATGCAGAAGAAATATTCCGTACAACAAAGATAAAGGGCGATCTAACCGGACGCACATTTGGTATCAAAGAAGTGGGCATCATAGGATGTTCCTTGATGGGGGCGCCAATCGTTGGTATGCTTGCATCATTCCCAAAGGTAAAAGCACGAGTTGAACACTTCAACGAAGAGCTAAAAAATAGCAAAATAATTGTAGATGCATTGAAATCGATTGAAGGAACAAAGATTCTATCTGAGTATCCAAGAAAACACACCTTAACTCGTGTAGATACAACTGGATCATTTGATATCGTGGCACAGAACCACAAAAAACGAGGATTTTTCCTTTCAAGTGAGCTTAGTAAAAAAGGTATCACAGGCATCATTCCAGGCGCAACAAAGATATGGAAATTCAATACCTATGGCCTAACAAGGAAACAAGCTGACTATGTAGCAGAAACCTACCTCGCTATCGCTGAAAACAATGGACTTAGGATTGTATAAATGTTCTTTCACTTAATAGTAACTGACGATTGCAATCTTTGTTGCTCCTATTGTCGGGCAAAGATGTTTGAAGAGGAAGAACAAGAAGGGGGTACTCATGGAACAATAGATGAAACAATCACAGAAACAATAACGTACCCACTAGAAGAACTGTACAAATTTCTAGCAAAAGATACAAACTGCGTACTAACATTTATCGGAGGAGAACCACTTCTTTGCCCAGACCTCATAATTGAGATAATGGATCATGCACCAGTATTTCGATTTATGCTTCAAACAAATGGAACCAAACTTGCAGAATTCCCGAGCACCTATTTGAATCGATTTGAGACGATCCTTATTTCCATAGATGGAGATCAAGCATTGACAGATAAGCATCGAGGTGCTGGTATTTATGACACAGTAATGAAAAACGCAGAATTAATCAAGATGCGAGGATATAAAGGGGAGCTTATCGCCCGAATGACAGTGGCAGATGATACAGATATTTATGCAGCAGTAACACATCTTGCAAACTATTTCACATCAATTCATTGGCAACTAGACGCGGATTTTTCAGGTGACTATTCCCATCGACGATTTGCAGAATGGAAGAATTCCTACAATAATGGCATTCAACATCTGGTTACGGAATGGGTAAACAGGATTGAAGCAACGAGTATTGTACCTAAGTGGTATCCATTCTTGTCAACGACCGAGGATCTTTTACAGGGATCCTCAAGCAGACTTCGCTGCGGTTCTGGATATATAAACTATAGCATTATGACAAATGGCTGGATTGCACCATGCCCTGTTATGGTGGGAATGGCAGATTACTACACAGGCCACATTAAAGAAGCTGATCCGCAACATCTTCCTGAAATTCTGATAGGAAAACCATGCACTTCCTGTGACCTATATGAATTTTGCGGTGGGAGATGCCTGTACTCAAATATTGTACGACCCTGGCGAGAATGTTACACACAGGTCTGTGATACAGTACGTACACTACATGATGCCCTCGTTTCAGAGATACCACGTCTAAAATGTATGATTGCAGAGGGAAGGTTAACAGAAAAAGCATTTTTACACACACGATATAACGGTTGTGAAATTATCCCATAAGATGAAAAATCTGAATTATATATATATCATTTAAGTACATACAATAACAATAACACGTTTGATATAAGAATGAATCTGATGATTCTAGACGCACCAAATCACTGATCAAATAGTACAAATACTCATCTAAAATAAAAAAAATAGAGATAATTCAAAGATACAAATTCAGTTATCAATAAATTCTCTGAGCTTTTCCAGAAGGAACAGCTCGACTTTTTTAATCTCATCGGGCCTACCACGGAATGCAATCAGTTCACGCTCGTCATTGACCATGTTTGCATAGTTCATAAATCGTGTGACACTAACCATCTCCACATTAAATGTGAGGGCGATATCTCTAATGATTGAGCGAGGCGTTCCTGGAGGCACAACCAGATCTAATTCTTCCGTTTCTGGCATACTAGGTTACCTCCCAATTTTCTGACGTCTAGCCATAATACACTTTTCACCACGGACACCGCCAATAGGACACTTTGGATGTCCGAGGCTGTTCATGCATCGACCCATCAAAGCCGCACCGCGAGCAAGACCATCATCCACGAATACCAAGTGATTTATGGGGTCTTCATAGAGATCTCGATCAATAACACCATCCAAAATGTACTGAGGTTTATTGCCAGAGATGATTGCACGGCCAGTAAAACCTATTGAACTATTTGGAGGAAGAAGATTACGTTCGTTACACAGATCTATGATCTTTAGTGCAATAGTAGCGCACAATCGATCAATTACTTCTTGGATAACATCTTTGTTTTCATTCTGTGCAAGTTCATAACCAATGGCTTGGAGTTCGGGGAGTTTATCTCCATCGTGTCCAACATCAACACCAAGAAGGTAAATACCCGACGCTTTTGCAATGTCTGCACAAACTGGAACCTTGCCAAAGTGTTTTCGAACGGCAGGGACTTCAGTGATATCAAGGTGTTCAAAACATCGATCCACATAGGGCATTGCTTTATTGGTTGTGCGATTGATTCTCGGGCGACAATTTTCTCCAAATATGTCTAATGCAGTTCCTTTTTTAGTGTCCACCAAACCAGTTCCTCGAATAATAGCATCGGGAATAGCACCTGCAAGACCGCAGAAATTGCCTATGGTTTTGGAAAATGGGCTCTCAGCATTAATGTCAACATCTGTGGTAATGCGGCCATCAAGGGTTGTACCAAAGTCCATGGAGATACACGGGTTGCGAAAATCAACGGGTGTCCATTTTGCTCCTTCTTTAATGCCAGCCATGGCAAGTTCACCCTCCATCTCATTTGCAACCATTTCCACGCCAGAGGATCCTGTTGGAGGAGTAACACCGGCAACTGCACCTGTGAAGACCAACCTATCGGCAAAGCTAAACTCTCGCAGTTTAAGAGGAAGATTGTCCTTTCCCATTGGGGGGGTCATTTTTTTGGGGGGTACTCCTGCAGCAAGGCAACCATTTGCAAGGGCAACAATGAAATCACCTACCTGATCAGGAGAATCCATCGCAGCAACAACACCAGTGCTGCGAACAACGAAGTCTAGATCGGTTTGGATACTAAGATTCGCATCACTATGGCATTTAATCATAGTATCTCGTACCAGTTCAGTCACAGATTCTCTGGTCAATTCAGTTCCATCGAGTGTTGTGCCAAACACCTCCTCGCCTGGTTTTGGTGGTCGAACATCACGACTCATTGAAACAGTTTTGTTAATTACATAAGATCTCCCTTCTTCTAGATTGGTCCCGGTTAGAATGCACTTTGTCGTCGTATTTCCCATTTCAACTGAGGCAACGATGAAATACGGTTTTGATTTGTATTCAGGAACACTCATTCCTGCTCCATGCCCAATAACAGGTGGGGGGACACTTTTCACAATCCACGGTTTCTTCGCGGTAAATCGTTCAAAAAAACCTGCCATCATACTACAGAAAAATCGTTCGCTGATTGATAAATATGTTTGCATCTTAGTAGAACACTCGATAGGAACATGAAGTTTTAAGATACACATAGTGACCATATGCACTTTTGTGAAGAGATAAAAATGCAGAAATGATAGAACTGAATGAGAATATCTCGAAATAACTTTATCTTATTAGTATAGGCGATGTCTGGAGATAGAGAACAAAAACAGAATAGACAGAAAGATAACTATCGATCGATCCAACCCTAGATCGAAACATAACATACTTTCCATAAAATTGAAAAAATATTATTTCTAGACAGAATTTTTGGTGTTTTTAAAGATATTTTATTAAAAAACTTTATAATAATCAAAATAATGATCTTCAACACACTATTCACATCAAAAAATAAAAGGGAGAATTTCACTGATAATATGTCACTATCCAAATCATTTCTGTGATACAACAATACATTGGAAAGATGAAATAAAAATACTAACCAAAAAATTTTATGAAAAATATGCGATTTATAACGATAATTTTGCGAATAAATTGCAAAAAGATGATCTGAAAAAAATTTTTCAAAAGATGATAGGCGTTTTTTGAGAAACGATCTCATCTCAAGGAACATAACCATAGAGTTTTTTCCATCGTTCCTTCAGTACATATTGAGAATTTGCCTGATGCAGCAGATGCGACAAAACGATTGTATCATCGGCAAGATGGTAGGTGCAGATGGCAATCTTCGGTGTATATTGCAGCAGAGTATCCATCGCACCAACAAGCATTTGACGCTCAGCCCCTTCAATATCCGCCTTCAGAAAGTTCACCACATCAAGCCCCTGCATTTCAACAAACGCGTCTATCGTTGTCACAGGTACGCAGATCTTTCTTCCAGTCTGCGGCAGAACCATCGAAGAACCAACCAGAGTATCCGGGAGAACGGTGAATTCAGAGATTTGTTCCTCATCTCCAAGCGCACACGGAATCACCTGTACATGCTCCTTCAAATCAGGATTCAATGACAGCGTCCGTGCAAGGATGTTACAAGCCTCAGGTATCGGCTCAAATGCAAACACATCTGCACCTCGATACGCTGCAATTAGAGAAAATATTCCTAAATTAGCACCACAATCAAACACCACATCACCAGGAGCAACCCGTACCATTCCCCACTCATATGGCCCTTCATCTACATAACCATACCGATGAAACAGAGCAGGAAACAGAATATCTCCAATCTCCATTGCATAGTAAGCCTCCTCCCTAGTCGGCACCACAGATGTAGACAAGATAGGCAGACGAAGAGGGCCAATACACAGACATTCATCCTCGGGAGAATAAAAACGGGAAAAGAATTTCTCATACTGAAACCGATAAAAATCCTCAGTTCGGTTATGTTTTGTTAGGGTATACCGAACTCGATCACGAAGAGGGATATAATCTCTGCTCAAATAGCAAACACCTTTGAATTCAGCTGAGGATTGACCATCACACACATTTCAATTAAGAAACATACAATGCACCCAAGAAGGCGGTACCAAAAAAATTCCCTTAAGGTGCGCAATTACGATATTCACAATTTCAGGAATAACATCCATACAGTGTACACATTGAACGTACTCATACCAAATATAAGGTTAATCATCAACACTACTACTTTCATTATTTATCTCACTAGAATAAATTATATTACATATGCGCTGCTATCTTGTCAATATCAAGTATAGGATTGGACGGTGGTCCAATGGATACATCTATATATATAAAATAATTAATTGAAGAATCAATGCAAGTAGCATCATCAAATGATGTAGAATATCCATACTCTCGAACGATCAGGAAATACAAAGAGGACAAAATGTACCTTCAAACCACAACTAAATGCAAATAGATACAAGAAGAATAAAACAAGATATGCTAATTGATAGAGGCAAAGACGCAATGGAAGTCTTTCTAAACGTCAGAACCATTACCATATGAAGAAACAACATTGAAAAGCCCAATTAGACACCATAATCCTTTTTTTCTGTTTTAGAAAATCTATAGGGAACCTAAGACCATATTTCATATCTTACAGCGCAGTTAAATAAAAAGTAGAATATGAACGTATTCCTAGGTTTTTTCCAGAGATTCCAGAACTTCCCGGTGCACAAGATGCAGACTTGCAATAAGCCCAACAACCACATTAAAATAGTACATAATTAGCCGCCACAACAGAACGAACACGCCAACAAGAGGAAGGGGAATTATAATCGAATAAAATGCAGCAATACTTATTTCAGCAACCCCAACACAGCCAGGTGTTAGTGGAAGCATCATAATCATTGTAATCAGAAGCTGGATAATGAATGAGATTAGAAACATCGGCTCAAGACTAAGACCAACCATCAGAACCGATGCAATAATGAACTCCGAAATCCAGAATAGAATAGTCGTTAGTAGACCAAGTACCATACCAATTTTTGAATGACCACCAAAGTGACTAATGGTTACATAAAATCTATCGATGTTTTTATCCAGCATGACGAGCAACCGATCAATTCTCTGAGAATCCCAACGACGAATAAAAATCCCAGAAATCTTTGCAACGATGATTTTTGTCCACAACGGTCGTTTCACGAGAACGGCAAACAAGAAAAACACTCCCATAAAAAAGAACGTTGCAAAATAAGCTACACCCATATATACCGGAGGAAAATTCAAATGATTGAACATCTTCCCAAGCAAGTACACCCCAATAACAGTTCCAATACCAAGCACAATACCATCAAAGACACGCTCCATGAGAACCACCGCAGTCGCATCTGCAGTGGGAACATCAGCTTTGTACAATTCATATACTCGCACCGCTTCTCCACCAACCTGCGAGGGCGTCACTGCTGCAACCAGCATGTTTGCACAAATCAGGTTTATCGAATGGATAAGAGACACACGATACCCAAGAGACCAGCACATCAATTTAATACGCAATGCCCAGAACACAATCGATAAAATATGCAACAGAAAACCAAGAAAAATGTACCACGGGTTACATTTTTTCAATGCAAGAACAGTATCTGTATCAAACGTCAAAAGAAGCATCACAACAAGTACTATCATACTGATGCCGACTGAAATAAACAGCCATTTCTTTTGCGTCTGATTCATGGAAAAACCCAGAAATTATAAGATATAGGATATGTATAAATAAATAGTTTTTAGATAGATTTCCATGGAGATATGAAATATGCACAATCTCCCTTATCATAGCCTCACGTACTGATGCAGCAAAATATCTCCAAGATCCAGAATATCTCCCCCATGTTCATACTGTTCAAACCCAAGATGATACACAATTAACTCTGCTCCTATGCGCTTTGCAAGTTCTATCATAGGAGGGATCATCTCGCATCCTGGTCGAATCGCATACAGCACGTCCGTCCACCAGTAATAGGAAAGTGTAGGAAAGAACACGTCATCTACAATTGATGGGACAACAGTCATTGGATAGGCGTAAACGTCTGTACAAAGAATAGGAATACCAGCCGTTTGGACAATCTCCGCCGCGACTGTTTTACCTCCAAATCCGATCTCTATCGCAGAACTATAGTGATCGCGGATGTACGTCCCAACGTGTTTTTCAATCTGATATATTGACATGCGGGTCAATGTTTTTAGATCTATGTTCAATATGTTTATGTCTCGTCACATTGAAATTATCTGATAGTATGGGAGTACACGTTTTCTGGGACTGCAGAGTTCCGATTGGTCTAAGCAAACCAACCACAGAGGAGATTTCTGGTGTACTGGAGATGCCAGTATCCCGAATCGACGACGGTACTTTTCCACTAGAAGGATTTAATCCTCTTCGACGGCAATGTGATGCAGTGAAAATACTCACGAAACTTGACCTCTTTCGTCGACGCTATCCTCAACTTTTTAAGCCAAAAAATGTTGACATGGAGTATTACAACAAGTTCAATCACCTCAATGAAAAAATATTATTAGTAACACCAGTAGATCTGTATGAACCACTTGCTGACTATGTTTATGGTCTTGCGTATCCGGCTCTAGGTGTGGCTGTTGTGTCCCCAGTCCGACTGATGAATGAGTATTATGGTCGTCACCAAGATGATAATGCACTTATCGATCGCATCGTCAAGGAAGGAGCACACGAGATTGCACACCTATTCGGTTTAAAGCACTGCAACAACCAAAGTTGCATCATGTATTGCCCACATAACCTCGACGATCTCGACCACAAAAGAAAATATTTTTGTAGTAAGTGTAGAATTCAGTTGAACGGTCAGAATGAAGGAGAACTATTTCAATGAAGAACGAAATCCCATGGATTACTGTCTGGGGATTCGGTGCAAATATTCGGGCAACTCGGGGATGGTTAACTATTCGAGAGAGAACTTCTCGGCGATCATATCCACTGTCTTCTGTCCATCATCTCCTCATTGTTGGAGGCCATACCCTTGAAACCGCATCACTAACTCATTTGATAGCAAACAATATTCCTGTCTCATTCTTTGATGTTCATGGAGAACCAGTAGGAATGATACGCCCTATGGGCAGTACTGCTTATCCTCTGAGAACAGCACAAAAAAACATCCCAATTCATCGGTGCGCACTGTCAATTATCGTTTCATCTCTGAAGGCCCGGATGTATTATCTCAATGAACTTGGTTCCAGATGTAATGATGGATTATACTACAAGGGAGAACTAGAGATACTGATCGACACATATCGCAAACTTGAGTTCCTAATTACCCTTCCAGAACTAGCACGTGTGTTTTGGCTGACCCGCAATATGTACTATGAGATTCTGTCTCGTGTTATCGCACCAGAAATTGGTTATCGACGCAGAGAAAAACCTCCTTATCAAGATCCAATAAATGCAATGTTTGCACATGGATATGCAGTTCTATATGCGAATATAACAGTAGCGATTACTGGAGCTGGACTTGATCCAGAGATAGGAGCTCTCTATGGAACGGTCATTCCTCCTGGAAGAAACCGTTGTGCATGTATTATGGATATTATGGAGCCATTGATGACACCGATGATTGATCGCGTTGTGATAAATATGGCATTAGATGGACTGCCATCTGGAGAGTATGAGATAAGTTCACGCTGTCTCCTCTCAGAAAAATTGATGAAAGAATATAACCTTCGCCTTTCTAGATCTATTGACTTAGAGACGCTTAATCGAGCAGTTGCAAAGTATGCAAATTCTGTTGCATCCTTTCGCCGTCCGTAATACATTTCGTATTAAGTTATTAAGTAATTAGAGCAAACTATTCAGGAATAAAGGTATAGGTGTAGAGTTTCGAAGAATACATCTGTCTGCATAACCTAAACATAAATCAAAGACGTATTCGACAGAAGAATTCTTAAGTTTGTCGAAGAAAGTTCTGGAGGAGGTACCTATGCTGCTTCTTGCCCTCGCAGGAAAACCAAACTGTGGAAAATCGACATTTTTTAAGTCTTTAACCCTTGCAAACGTTGAAATCGCCAACTATCCATTCACCACTGTTGAAGCTAATAAAGGTGTCGCATATGTGCGATCCCTATGTCCTTGCAAAGAACTAAATTTAAAAAACTGTAATTCCTGTGTTGACGGGATCCGATTCATCCCAGTTGAACTTTTGGATGTTGCAGGACTTGTGCCTGGAGCCCATCTCGGAAGAGGACTCGGTAATCAATTCCTAGACAGTCTTAGAGAAGCCGATGGAATCATTCAGGTCGTTGACGCATCAGGAAGTACCGATCCAGAGGGCAACCCAGTAAACATCAACACACGAGATCCATGCGAGGATGTCGAATTTCTGAGTCAAGAATTTACAATGTGGATGACTGAAATCATTAACAAACACCTTGCCAAAATTATTCGACAAGCACAGGGAAAAGAGACGACCATAATTGAACTCATGGGAAATGCCCTGGTCGGTCTGCGTATCAATATAACCCAGATACATGAGGCCATTGCTGAAACAGGAATTCACCTCAACAAAGCATCTTCCGAAGACATCAAAAAAATGTGTAAAGTATTACTTCGAGCATCAAAACCAATGGTAATTGCGGCAAACAAAGCAGATCAGGCACCAGACATCAATATTGCTAGGCTTAAAAAAATTGGAGCCATCCCCACAATTGCCGCTGGAGAACTCGCCCTCAAATCCGCTGTACAAACAAAAATTCTCCATTATCTTCCAGGTGATGAAACGTTTATGCTGAATGACGGAGTCAAACTATCCATAAAACAGCGCAAAGCACTTACCATTATTGATGAAAATATGAAAAAATTTGGAAGTACAGGGGTACAAAATGCACTTGAAAAACTTGTTTTTGAAAAAATTGGCATGATTGTTGTATTTCCTGTCGAGGACGAAAACAAATACTGCAATTCAAAGGGGATTATCCTCCCTGATGCCTTCCTCATGCCAAAGGGATCCACTCCCAAAGATCTCGCCGATTGTATTCACACGGATCTCAGCAAAGGATTCCTATATGCCATTGATGCTCGTACAAAAATGCGAATCAAGGAAAGTACTATACTCAAGTCAGGGGATGTAATTCGAATAGTCAGTACTGCAAAATGATAGTAAGCTATATTAGCTCTCATATCAAAAGTAAAACAACTTAATTATGGGAAGCGAGGTGTATCAAGCACAAATTCTTCGAGCGTTCTTCGATACAATAACAGGTACTGATCGGAATCTCACACGCATTTACATGTGTGTCATTTCCTTGGCGAAACTTCGAGGTGAAAAACCGGAAAAACTTAGATTTTTAATGGAACAGATGCAAGCAAGTAGAGAAAAGCGAGAACTTTCCATTGATATTTTGGATTATATGGTTGAAGTCGCAAACTCTCTTGAATCTGGGACATGCCAATCTGCATTTGGTATAACCTCCCCAATGAAATCAGAAGATTTCGGTGGAATATTCATGGATTCTTTTTAATTAACTCTCTCAGGATGTAGTATGTACCTCTTGTACTCTTTCACAATACCAGGGAGTGAAAAAGAGAGAGCAGACTAATATTTTTGAACATAGTAGGGAAAAGTACAATCAAGTTAATAAATCTATTGTCACCAACAGTAACATAATAGATACATTTATAAATAAATTTCAGAAGATGAAGATATTAATAAAATTAGTATACCAAAGAACATAAATAAAACACTGTCATTTTTTTCTAAAAATCATAAAAAATATTGATTTTTTTGTATTTATTTACAAAAATATATAAATACAACATAATTTCAATTTTTTCAAGGGGAACACATCTCCATCTATAGAATGATAGAAGAGAGAAGTCCATATAACAGGAACAACCACATTGACTTAGCAACAACAAGCGCAATGAACAATAGATATGATTTTGTACCAAATGAACCTTCATCGACACAGGAAAACATCTTAAGCAAGACCAAATTCACCCAGGAAATATATGAATCAAGGCATTTGTTATCAATTTAAAGCTTAATTTTCAGTTCAGATCAACACAAAAATAATTTCAAGAACGAGATCAACATCTCAAATCAAGAATGAAAGGCGTCCACAGAATAAGAAACAACAAAATTCAAGAGATACATATCGTGTATATGAATGTACCTATTATATTGAGTATGAGTAGAGTAGCTAATAACACAATAAAAATAATTAATAATCAACAAAGAAAATATAAATTTTTTGTATCCTCATGAGGAAAAAGAGTGTAGTATTCAGCGTTTTGTAATTGAGAACCCAAACATTTCCCATGGTAATAGAGTTCATGATTATGATTCAGGAGAAATCATAAATAGATTCCAAGTACTGGAGGATACTCTCGAGAGGTGATAAGAGAACATATTACCAGAACAGCCAGAACAGGCATTCAAAGAACGAAAATAGAAGTAAGCACACACATTGTTGAAACAGATAAAATGTATATTAACCAAATAATAATCTTAAATTTCCATATTATGCGACAGAATATATCATCAGTAAAACTAACATAAATAAAGACCAATTCTGGATGAGGTCTCTTCATTTCACCTTGTTTCATCTTATTCATCGTTCCATGTAAATTCATCTTTAAGAAACACCAAACAATATACAATGGACTGTGTGCTACTCGCAAGCGGAAGTAAAGGAAATAGCATTTACATTGGAAATGACACAGATGCAGTAATAATTGATGCAGGAATCGGTTATCTAAAGCGAACACTTGAGGATATTTCTCTTGACACATCTCGCATTCGAGCATTATGCGTAACTCATGAGCATACTGATCACATTCGTTCTGCAAAGACGTTTATGAAGACAATGAAGATTCCAGTATATGGGACAAGGGGGACATTAGATGCTTTGACTCAGGAAGGAATTCTCTCACAAACTGAAAAATTAGTAGTCTGTCGAGATAGAATTCCAAAAACTACAGGCAACCTATCTATTACCTCATTTCGAACCTGGCACGACGCAGCAGAGCCATCCGGTTTTGTTATTGATGATGGAGATGCACGTATTGGAATCTGTCTCGATACACACAAAGTAACACCTGCAATGCTTGATATTCTCCACAACTGTGAGGCAGTGGTACTTGAAAGCAATTACTGCTCTTCTGCGATGCAAAACAATCTCTTTCCAGACTGCAAAACTTGTCGTAGCTGTAGCGCCCATTGTTGCGGCAACCATCGCGTTCTGCGAATATACCCTCAGTATCTCAAAGATCGCATTTGCAAGTATGGGCACCTCTCCAATGAAAACGCCGCAGTTGTACTGCATCTACTTTCTAGAGACGTCAGCATTCTTGCCCTTGCACATTTATCAGAGAACTACAATCGCCCAAATCTTGCGCAGGAGGCTGCAGAAGATGCCATAGGAGAAAGAGGAACACAGATCTACGTCTGTGACCAACTTCCAGGATATCGAGAACAACGACTCGTTCGTTTTACCGTATAGGTGATGAGATGCTGTTTCGTGAATTTTCAAACCAGTGTAATCAACTTGAAACCATCTCTTCCCGACTAATGATGATCGATGTCCTTTCCAATGTTTTTCCCTCCCTTGCCGAAGAAGAACTTCCTGTGTATGTGCGGTTTATGCGCGGAAAAATCTTTCCAGACTGGTCATTGGAGAAGTTGGGGATTGGTCCAGGACTTTTGTATGAGGCACTTGCCTACGTGATCGGAAAGAAACGAGAAATAGTAATTTCAGCAATCAACAATTCTGGTGATATCGGTATAGTTGTTGAAAATTTTCTGAAAAAACGAGAACAGACAATGTTCTTCTCCGAAAATCTTGAGCTATGTGATGTGTATGCACGGTTTTTGCAGATTGCAAGAACTACCGGACGCAAGTCTCAACAGGAACGAATGCGTTCTGTGCAGTATCTTCTTTCCAATTCCTCACCATTAGAAGGAAAATATCTGGCACGATTAATGCTAGGGGAGATGCGAATTGGTATCGGGGAAGGCGTTGTCTGTGAAGCTATTGCCAAAGGATTTGGGATCTCGATAGATACAGTGGAACACGCTCAGCAAGTTCTTAATGACCTTGGAGAGGTTGCACTTTTAGCAAAAACCGATCCATCCTCCCTTGAAAAGGTATACATCACGCCATTCCGTCCGGTGAAGATGATGCTAGCTCAGGCAGGAACGATTACAGAAATGGTGAAGACACATGGAACCATTGCAGTCGAATACAAGTATGACGGTAGTAGATTCCAGTTCCACAAGGCAAACGGCAAGACCGCAATATACTCACGCCGTCTTGAAGAGATGACTGCATCGCTCCCAGATGTTGTGGCGCTACTATCCGATGCAACTGATCATGATGTCATCATCGATGGGGAGATTATTGCAATACAAAATGGGAAACCTATGCCGTTTCAGACAGTACTTCGGAGAATTCACAGAAAACATGGTGTTACAAGTGCTGCAGAGGCCATCCAGATGCAGCCACTAATTTTTGATATTCTCGTATGCGATGGAGAAACGCTGATAAATCGCCCATTTCTAGAGCGCAGAAAAATTTTGGAACTAGTCATGACAGATTTTGTCGCTCCTCAGATGGTGAGTGATGCAACTGAGGAGATAGAGAGCTATTATCAGGAAGCACTAAACAATGGGAATGAAGGGATCATGCTCAAGGTTTTAGATGCGCCATACATCCCAGGAAACCGGGGAAAACTCTGGATAAAGGTCAAGCCAGAAGCTGATACGATTGATCTTGTTGTTACTGGGGCCGAATGGGGATCCGGAAAGCGTGCAAAGATGTTTGGTTCATATCTGCTTTCCTGCCAGAATGAAAACGGAGAGTTATTAGAACTAAGTCGGGTTGCAACAGGCATTGACGATGCTATGCTTGCTGAACTTTACGAATTATTCAAGGATAAAATTATTGCAGAACAGGGGAAAAACGTGCTATTTGAACCTAACGTCGTCTTTGAGGTTGGATATGCAGAACTGCAAAGAAGCAAATCCTATGCTGCAGGATATGCATTGCGATTTCCACGTTTCATCCGACTGCGTCACGACAAAGATTCAAACGATGTGGAAACAATCAATGACCTATCTCGTAGATATTGCATGCAAAAAAAGGCAGAACTAAAATATCAAAGCGGACATATCCAAGAAAAATCATAAGGATTATTTCAATGATCTGCAATACAGAAACCTATATTCACCCATCTCGAGTTAAGTAAAGGAGACTACAAACAGTCCTTTTCTACTATTTCAAAAATAAAATAAATTTCTTATAATGCATTTTTTATTATAAGGCAAGTTTATGTAGATACAAATGATAGAATATTATCTGTATGTTGCCGAGGAATTTCCTGTGAAATCACCACTTGAAAAGATTAGTGAATTCATAATACAGCGACCGTTTCTAACCGGATGTTTTCTGTTAGCTCTGATTATGCTCTCATGTATTGGAGCAAGTACTCTGTCCATGAATACCGAGACACAGGATGCAGACAAAATTAATCACGGCGCGTATATTTCGAAAAGTTATAAAGATAACTTTCAGTCAGATTCACTCCTACTGATGGTACAGGCAGACGCAGTAATGGACGTAACAGTTGTAGACCATATCTTTTCATTACAACAAAAGATGGCAACCACACAGGGGGTTTCTTCGGTACAAAGTGTGTATGATCTTATTGCCTCATACAACGATGGGACAATTCCTCAAAACCAGGCATCCATTGATGCGATCATTACAAAAATACCGAAAAACATTACCACATCCATTATGCCAAATGAACAACTAGCAATAATTTTGATCAAACTAGATGCTGGAACATCTTCAACCACGCAACAAAGTGTTCTCAATAACCTAAGAAGTATGACTGCAGCAGCCGATGTACCTCCTGGCGTGATGCTAACTTTTACCGGAAACGCAGCAATGCAGCAAGATCTAAGAGGCGATCTAGGTTCGAACATGATAACTCTTCTAGTTACAGCGATTGTACTGATGATGATTGCCTGCAAGTTCCTGTTTAATCATGTACGGTACTCATTACTTTCGATTGTAAGTGTATTCATCGGTTTAATTTTGACATTTGGGATGATGGGAATATGTGGCCTTCCATTCTCAATGACAACGATAGGTGCAATGCCAATTCTACTAGGTATTGGGGTGGATTATGCAATCCAATTTCATTCACGCTTGGATGATGAAATGCGTAATAAACATTCTCTTCAGGAGGCAATCAAACTCACAGTATCCAAAACAGGGGCAGCTGTATTTTACGCAATGATTGCCAGTGCGCTTGGATTCATGGCAATGATGGTCTCCTCCCTACCAGCTATTCGTCAGTTTGGAATTACTGCAATTCTTGGGATTTTTTGTTGTTATATTTCTGCGCTGATCATTATTCCTCTTACAGCAGTACTTACTAATTATCATCCAAAATCCCATAAAATTCTAACAGATGGAAGGGAAAAAAAGCAGTTCTCTGAAAAGTATAATGAACTTCTAAAAAATATTTCTGGAAAGGTGACGAGATTCGCAATTCCAATTATGCTTGTTCTCTGTCTCATTGGATTTACTGGAGTGTTCCTAGATGAGGAGGTTCCCATCAGCACTGATATGAAATCATATGTTCCAATAGATATGCCAGCTATTGTAAATATCAATACAGTAACCCGTGCAATGGGAGATACAGGAGGTTTTCAGGTGTATGTACACGGAGGAGAGCTTACCAGTCCCGAGACAATTGAATGGATGTATACATGGGGGGTGCATGAACTTGCATTGTACAATACACGATTGACACGTGTTTCAAGTATTGCAACCGTTATCGTTGAGAAAAATGGAGGAATTATTCCAACAACACAAGCAGAAATTGACAATATCCTAGCATCAATAAGTGATGCTGATAAAGCATCTTATATCAAAGATGGATCTCAGGCAATTATCAATTTCGACATGAAATGGCTATCAGAAGCACAGCAGCGATCATTAGTTGAGGAAATTACTGCTGATATAAAGTTTTTTGCACCACCACCAGGTATCGAAGCAGTTGTAACGGGAAAGGCATATTCCTTTGTTGAAATCATGAATGATATTCGAGAAGGAAAGATAAAAATGACACTGCTGGCATTTTTAGTTATCTTTGCATTCCTGGCAATTTTATATCACAATGCAGGGAGAGGTCTCTGCCCACTGGTACCAATCGTACTCATCATAGGATGGAACGGAGCAGCTATGTATTTCCTCGATATCAACTATACAATCTTAACAGCAACAATGGGAGCAATGACCATAGGCGTAGCTGCCGAATATTGCATCATGATGATAGAGCGTATCTATGAAGAGATGGAGCATCACGATACAATAACAGCAGTACAAAATGGAGCCAGCAAGATAGGAACGGCTATAACAGTGTCAGGGTGTGCAACTATGTGTGGCTTTTCAGCATTGATGGCATCAAACTTCCCTATTATCAGTGGATTCGGTATGGTTACTGTGCTGGCAATGGGATTCACTCTGTTTGGTGCTGTGATTGCGGTACCTGCCACAGTCTCCATTGTACTAAAGAACAGTAAAAGACAAAAGATTGGGAAAAGCGACAAACGAAAACGCACAATAGACAATCAAATTATATAATTTTTACAATCTTTTTTTTCAGAAAAAATGATATAAATATGCATATATTCGTGAAAATGTGAAATAAATTACATTATAACAAATATAAAATTAATGTGAGAACATACGAATATATTATCATCACATAATATATAAATTCAAGATATCAGCTTATCGATATAATATGAAAAAGTTAAAAAGCCGTTGGAGGGACTTGAACCCTCGACCTGCTGATTACGAATCAGCCGCTATACCACTAAGCCACAACGGCACCAAGAAAAAAAAGTATTCTATTTTTGCACGTAACACAATAAATAAATTATCCATGTATTTTCCAACGAAAAGACCAAGACTGCCAATTATGAGTATTCGCGCATGATAAACCCATCCGCACATCCTCAGTCTGTACCTATTGGATAATATATCCAAACTTCTCCTCATACTCATTTACACTTTTCTGCAGTATCATCAGAAATTTTTTGCATGAGATGGGCTAATGGGAACAATAGCTTTTGCGTTTGCCTGAAGCAATGTCGATAGCTGATGTAAAATATCATCGTGACCTCATCATCCTTGAAAGCGATATGAATCATATTACTATACACAAGGTCAAGATTCTGTGAAATTTGGACACGAATCTCATTTCTACCGTAAGTACAATATTATTGGTACGAATATAATTACTAATATTATCTTACAGAATCAGTTATGCTATGAGGTTAGCATCCACTTCAACACATGAACAAAATCAATCTAGCGTTGATTAACCATACAAAGAATGTTTCACGCATAATTTCTGAAAATAGACAAATATTTGCAGATATCAGTACTTCAAAGAGAGAAGAGGGGGAAAGATCTCTGTAAGAAACATAATCAAACAAAACCCATAAATTAGTTCAAGGAGAAACAGACTAGCATATAGAAATAGAATATGCGTAAAATCTTCGACAATATTTAATACAGGAAACAAAGCAATGAGAATCTGTAAGTAAAGTAGTCAAAAATCAGATAGTAGATACCATCGATCATTCATAACACACTTCATAAAAGATGAGAACTATTTTTAAATATAAAAATATATATTAAATTGTTTTATAATGGTATAGGACGATATCTACATATTCGTTCACAACAGACAAGATATCTACCTGCATTTACAGGATTATTCATGGCCTCCGAACTCGCTGAAGATATTCTAGAAGAAATACTCAATAGTGGCACAGACGAGGTTTTGCTTCATGTGCTTAAACGCCCCAATCAAACCAGTGCAGATATAGAAAAAGCTATAAATACACTTGTTGAGCATGGATTTGTACATCGCGGAAGAAAAACAGTGCACCTCACGGAAAAAGGGTCTAAAAAAGCTGCACAAGTTGCACGCAAACATGCAGTTCTTGAAACGTTTCTTACCGATGTTCTTGGAAAGCAGCCGGAAACAGCATCTCAGGAGGCATGTATTCTGGAACATAATATCTCAAATGAAACAATTGAACGCCTCGACAATTTTTTAGATAAAAGAAAACCAGAACCCATAAGTCAGGATATGATTAAATTCACCAATCACAACAATCTCACACGCAAAAACCCAATAATCCCACTTCCCGAGTGTGCTGAAGGATCTCTATTACATGTCTCCATGATCCAGTGTTTTGCCAAGCACAGTAGATTAATTGATCTAGGAGTAATTCCAGGTGAATTGATTACTCTGCGGCGAAAACTTGTGAATAATGCCGTTGTCATCACCGTAAAAGGATGTGATATTGCATTAAGTCCAGAAGTATCAGCCAACATTATGGTGGAACGGTGTGAAACATCATGATGCTAAGGGCTGCACTTATTGGAAATCCAAGCGTCGGAAAATCACTTATTTTCAATCATTTGACTGGACTCGGGGTGGAGGTAAGCAATTACCCGGGAACAACTATTAGAGTGATGCATGGTATAGTACGATACGGTGATGCTGAGTTTTCGCTTGACGATCTTCCTGGGATCTATTCGCTCTCAGGGGGCTCGACCGAGGAGAATATGGTCAGGGAACATCTAATTTCAGAGATGCTGGATCTAGTAATTGCAGTACTTGATGCCAAACATCTTGAGAGAAATCTGTATCTTCTGTTGCAAGTAACCGAGATCAAAAAACCACTGATAGTAATTCTCAATATGATGGATGAGGCGGAAACTGCAGGAAAAATTATCGATGTAACCTCTCTTTCAAAACAACTCGGAGTACCGATCATTCCCTTAATTGCAACGAGCGGCAAAAATCTCGATGAGCTTGTTCGCATAGTTTTAGATGGGAACATACCTGTTCCTTCGATTTCAATTCAGTATGAACATCACATAGAGGCCGCAGTTCACAGTTTACAGAAGTACCACGGATTAACTCAGTCAGAAGCTCTATGGGCACTAGCAAGTATTTCCGTGAGTACAATTACCCAAGAAATTCATGAAAATGCTCTCATAATTTCAGAAGAAATTGAACGTCGGCACAACATGTCTCCAGAGCAGATCATTGCAACGAATAGGCATAATTTTGCAAAAAAATTGGCTACATCGGTTATCAGTACAGCACCACCGCACCATAGATATGACTTAGATATACTCCTTACTTGTAGATTTCCAGGGTTGCCGATTCTTGTAATCATTATGCTCTCTATCCTTTCGATCGTATTTACTCTCGGAGGAGTATTCGAAGAGATAATTGTCTCCCTGATGACAACATACATCGTCGAACCGTTCCACGCCCAGGATCTAGATCCATTTACAGATACTCTCGGTAGTGCAATCATTCTAGCTCTGATGTCTGGACTTGGAATTGCATTTCCATACGTATTCCTTTTCTATCTCTTCATCTCAGTCCTAGAGGATACAGGATATCTAACACGAGCCGCATTTCTTGCAGATCGCGGTATGCACAAACTGGGTTTACATGGTCAGGGATTAATTCCAATGGTATTATCATTTGGGTGTAGTGTTCCTGCCATCATGAGTACGCGCCTTCTCTCTACTAAGCGCGAGCGCATGATTGCATCAGTGTTAGTGACAATGCTCCCCTGCTCAGCGAGGACGGTGGTTATTTCCGGAATAGTCGCATCCTTTATTGGGTTGACTGCGGCGTTTTCTATTTATCTGATCGTGTTCGTTCTAGTATTTTTTGTGGGTTGTTTGCTCTCCCAAATTACTCCAGGAGAGCAATATGGGATGATCCTTGAGATGGCAGAACTTAGGAGACCTATAGTATCTCACATTATTCGAAAAGCATGGATGAGAGTGCGCGAGTTCATCTATATTGCAATGCCACTGCTCTTAGTAAGCAGTATCTTCCTTGGACTGTCTGAATATTATGGCATTGTTGCGATGTTTGAGAGAGTCATCGATCCAATCTCAACAACGATTCTGGGTCTCCCAGGATTTGCATGTACGGCACTAATGTTTGGAATTCTCCGCAAGGAGATGGCATTTGAAACACTGGCAGTGATAGCTGGAACTGCAAATATTGCGGAGATTCTATCCAGTGAGCAGCTCTACATTTTTGCACTTGTATGTACGTTGTTTATTCCATGCATCTCTACGATTGCAGTTCTCATGCGAGAGACAGGAGTTCGGCATACGATTATAATTACCATATTTACTTTGTGCCTGGGAATTAGTCTGGGAGCACTAACACACCTGCTACTACTATAACGAACAATAGCTCATTATATTATAAAATCCACTGGAGGAGGAAATGCTAACATTTATTGGTCTTGGACTCTATGACGAGTGTGACGTTTCCATACGAGGATTAGAGACAATTCAAGCTGCAGACACGGTATTCCTTGAGGTATACACATCTCTTCTGACTGGAACCTCACTTTCCAGACTGGAGGAGTATTATGGAAAGAAGATTATACTACTCTATCGAGAGGATGTAGAGCTGCACCCCGAACCAATCCTGGATGCTGCGACACAAGGAAATGCAGTATTTTTAACTGCAGGCGATGCAATGATCGCCACGACCCATGCAGATATCCGCATTCGAGCTGCAGAGAGAGGTATCACTACACGAATTATCCATGGTGCCTCCATTATGACCGCTGTTTGTGGTTTATGTGGTCTGCAAAACTACCGATTTGGCAAGTCTGTATCCATTCCATTTCCTTACAGAAAATGGTATCCAATGACACCAATAGAGGTTATATCAGCAAACCTGAGACAAGATCTTCACACACTAGTATTCTTGGATATTCAGAAGGACAAAGAACGATATATGAGTATCAAGGAAGCAGTCGAACTTCTTGAAGAACAAGCATCACGATTAGAATACAACATACCCCTCTATATCGGCATTGCCCGCGCCGGTTCAGAAAATTCAGTAGTTCATGCAGGGAATGCAGAGGAGATGCAACGGTTTTCATTCGGTGCACCACTGCACATGATGGTAGTTCCAGGAAAATTGCATGACATTGAACGCGAATATCTGGTAAGATTTGCAGGATTATGCTAATTGAATCCTATGGTCAAGAATTAGTCAACAAGGCAAATGTAGTGTTACCAGTAGCACCCATGGAGACACCACTCGGTGCAACCGCAACTGAGATTCTGGAGATGTTTAGATGTTATGCATCCGATGGAATGGTTTTTCATCGAAGAAACGATCCAGTTAATGCAATAGCATCCTTTGCTTACGGACATGGATGGCTGGATACCGGGATATTCCTCGGATATTTGCTGGAAAAAACTACTCATCACCTTCCCAAAATTACTGAACGAATTCCCGAGATACATAAGGATCATCTAACTGAGAAAACATATCGATATCAGCGAATGCTTTCCTCAGCACTTACAGGCATTGTCATATACCCCGACACTGAGACACAAATGGGATCTGCTGCTCAGTACATCAAGACTATTGTAGTGTCTGCTCGTACACAGGGATGCAGATTTATTGATGGAGATGATCTCGTTTCAGCTCTTGTATCCATCTCATATGGATATGGATGGCTAGACTGTGGTATACGTGCTGGTCTTTTTGGGATTAGTGGTGATAGAAAATTATTCACAATATAAATTTAAAAAACATATAAAAAAATAGATATTTTTTTAATAATTTCATACGAATACAAACATAGAGAAAATAATTTTGGAAAGGGGAGATATTAGAGAGACTAAATAGAAAAGAGGATTACAAAACATACGCGAAAAATAGAAATAAGATATGTTTTATCTAAGATAAGAATTGTCATCATTGCGTCACAACATATGATATAAAAGTACTTTTCCACGATTTTTTTTTACAGTTATACGCCTACTGATGCTCTGAGATAGATAAAAACAAAGACAGACATGCATCTCAACATAATCAGATAAGAGACATCTCAAGATGGATTAATCGATTTTTGAATCAAACATAGGATTAAAAACCACGTCTAAGATTTCATTATGGAAGAGCAGAAAAAAGTAGGGTAAATAGAGTTCCACTTATGATACCTCCTTTAGGATCTTTGAAAATTTGAAAAATGCTTAAAAAGATATGCGCATTAAATGAGGAGAACAGCATTTTGCATATAATAATATTTAAAATGATAATAATAGTATCCATATGACAAGAAATTTATTAAACAAACATTGATTGATTCAAGTTACTATTAAGAACAAATTTATTTTGCATATTAATTTAAAAATGAGATATAAAAATATATTAAGGAATATTAGATCATTCCTATGTTAGTAATCCCAATAGGATTGATAACAAGGGAAGGACTAGTAGTAAACAAAGAATGCCCTCAATGGAGAGCTGGACTCAATGAAATGGTACTTCAAACTTATACTTCCTACACTCTTTATCACAGGATGGGAAATTGCATCTATTCTTATAAATAATGAGTACATTCTTCCAAGTGCACAATATATTCTCTCTATTTTGATAAAACCGTTCACAGATATTTTTGGATATAGTAGTTTAGTGGAAAATTCTCTGGTTAGTATTTATCGTGTCTCACTCGGATTTATTGTCGCCTGTAGTATTTCAGTACCACTAGGTATTCTGTTTGGTAGATATCAAGTACTTGAGGAACTAGGAGATTGGATGATTCAAATTCTCCGACCAATTCCTCCAATCGCATGGGTACCATTGTCTATGGCCTGGTTTGGTATTGGTCTTGCTGCAATTGAGTTCATAATTGTTATTGGATGTATATTTCCAATTTTAGTGAACACGATTGATGGGGTAAAAAGGGTTAAAAAAATCTGGATTGAGACGGCAAAAATTTATCAGGCAAATGAATGGCAGATCATGAGCAAGGTAATTGTACCTGCTGCAGGACCAGCTATCTGGAGTGGACTTCGAGTGGGCTTTGGGATTGCCTGGATGAGCGTTGTAGCAGCAGAAATGATGCCAGGAACAATGCAAGGACTTGGTAATTTAATTATGCAGACATTTGCTTTAGGACAGATAAATGTAGTTGTTGCAGGGATGATGGCAATTGGTGTTATTGGTATTATGATGGATCAGTTCTTTCAGTATGTCCAGAAACGAATGTTTGGATGGGAGGTACTTGATAAATGATGAACAAGGACAAGACCTGGGTAAGAGTTCAACAGGCAACAAAGAGGTTTACAACCCACAATGGAGAACTCACGGCTCTAGAAGACATAAATCTGGAGATTCAGAATGGGCAATTTGTATGTCTTCTCGGCCCTTCGGGTTGTGGGAAGACAACACTTCTTCGAATGATTGGCGGTTTGGATAGACCAACAGAAGGCGAAATTACGATTAATGGGCAGATGGTCAAGAACCCATCCCCAAAAATGACAATGGTGTCTCAAGAGTATTCTCTGTACCCGTGGAGAACAATTGCGGAGAATGTAGGATTAGGCCTTGAGATGAAGAATATTCCTGAGAGAGAATGGAAACTCAAGGTAATGAAAGAATTGAAGCTTGTCGGTCTTGAAAATTTTGCGGAAAGTTATCCATACGAGTTGTCTGGGGGTATGCGACAACGAGCGGCAGTTGCACGTGCTCTTGCTACAGATCCAGCAGTAATGTTGATGGACGAACCATTCGGTGCTCTTGATGCACAGACGCGAAACAAAATGCAATACGAACTGCTAAACATCTGGAAAAAAACAGAAAAAACAATTCTGTTTGTGACCCACAGTGTTGATGAAGCAGTGTACCTTGCGGACAAAATAATAATTCTAACACCACATCCAGGAACAATTCACAAAATTTATGAAATAACTCTACCAAGGCCAAGAGAGAGAACGGATGTCGAGTTTGCAAAGATCCAAAAAATTATCCTGCACATTATTGAGAAATTAGAAACCAACAATCAGAACCTTTAATATTGAAACTTGCTAATGTAATTAGCACATTTAGAGAGCGAGGAGTTAGTTAAAAATGGTTAGAAAACCAGCCCGAATGTACCGAAATATTGCTAAGAAAGCCTACTGTCGCCGTGAATATATGGGAGGTGTTCCAGGTGTTAAGGTAGTACAATTTGATATGGGAAATGTCTCAACAGAATTTCCAGTTGCAATTCATCTGGAAGTTCTCGAGGCATGCCAAATTCGCCACACGGCAATGGAGGCTGCACGAATTAATATGAATCGACGTCTGATGAAAGATGTAGGTAGAAACAATTTCCATTTAAAAATCCGAGCATATCCACACCATGTTATTCGGGAGCACAAACAAGCTACAGGTGCAGGTGCAGATCGAGTTTCCGAGGGGATGCGTCTTGCATTTGGTAAAGCGGTTGGCACTGCAGCACGAGTTGAACCTAGACAGCGCGTTTTCACAGTCTGGACATCGGAGCAGTATATTAATCAGGCGAAGGACGCGCTTCTACACAGTGGCTACAAACTACCTTCACCAACTCGAGTTGTTGTTGAGAACTAAGTTGCTCATGACTCTAAACCAATACTATATCTTTTCATTTTATGACTCTTCCATAAAGTAGGGGTTGGTGTATATTAATAATCCATTCCGGGCATATTAAAAAAGAAGAGACATTCAATATGGGTACAATTCTCTCGCTTCTGTAAATGAAGATCCAATGTACACCCGAAATGTTTATCCTCAGGGACATGTAGCCAAGCCAGGATATGGCATCAGCCTCCTAAGCTGAAGATCTAGGGTTCAAATCCCTACATGTCCGTCTTTTGGAGAATTATTATGAAATTACGACTGGTCACAGAAGGAACTACAACATTTGAAGCACCAGTACAAGATGAAAATACCAAATTTCCACCTGGGACAGCCCCCATCTTCTATAACACTAAAACGGAGCTAAGCCGCGACATAACTGTCTTGCTCCTATCATGCATAACTCCAGATGACTACCTAGATGCTATGGCAGCAACGGGGGTTAGAGGATTACGGGTTGCTCATGAAACTAGGATCCCAGCTATCATAAACGATCATAATCCAGTTGCAGTATCCATTATCAAAAAAAATGCAAAATTTATTTGTGGAAGCACCCGCATAACCTGTGACGACGCTAACCGACTCATGTGCACAGAACGCTTTGATGCAATCGACCTCGATCCATTCGGGACGCCAGTTCCCTTTCTAGATGCAGCAGCACGCGCTGCAAAGCGCTACCTTTTCATCACGGCAACAGACACCGCTCCACTCTGCGGTGCACATCTCAAAGCAGGAATACGGCGCTACTTCACCACTCCCCGAAATACTGAATATCACGCTGAGGTTGGTCTCCGCATAATGATGGGAGCAATGGCAAAAGAACTCGTCAAATATGATCGAGGCATGGAACCTATTCTCAGCTTTGCCAAAAACCATTACTTTCGAACCCACATCCGCATCCATAGCAGTGTCACTGCCGCAGAATCCACCATGGATCTAATCGGTTTCATCATGCAGTGCCCAAAATGCCTCTATCGCACCGAACAGAAAGGCTCCCTAATCCCTCGTTCTCAAACATGTCTAATGTGCGGAACAGAAACCGAAGCAATTGGTCCTCTATGGATGGGATCACTGCAAAACAAAGAAACAATCATCACACTCCTCACAAAACTTCCTACAATGCAGTTTAGAACCACAAAACAAATAGACAAACTACTTCGCCAGCTCCTAGCTGAACCAGATACATGCACATTCTATGACTATCACATCATTTCTCACAACCTTCACAAATCTCCACCACGGATAAATGAATTGATCTCTGGTTTGAACACACTGGGATACTACACAGTCAGAACTCACTTTGCAGATACTGGCATCAAAACCACTGCACCACTTCTCGTCATCGAAGAGTGGATAAATACATGGAATAGGAAACAAAAGAACCATACAGAGATTGACAACGAAAAGAAACAGAACAACTATGCTGAATAAATCATGTCAGAGATTCATTATATTGCAGACTCTGTAACAACTCTTTCAGGACAAGTATATATAATAAAACGCAAGGATCTAGTAAAGCAAACTAAGGTTACACCACATTCCCTTGCCATTGCAATCCCCGAATCGGTTGCTGCTGCACGCGATACCACAATTGGAATCCCAGCATTTGCAACCTTTGCAACCACACCAGCACTCACTCTCCCCGTACTACCAATGATGCAATCCTCTGGAGGCAGACCAGCAAGAACCATAAATCCAATCACCTTATCCACCGCATTATGCCTCCCAATATCACTCGCCACAACAACACAGCGATGACGATACCATAAGGCTGCAGAATGCAGTCCACCAGTAACCCACCAAATCTTTGTATTAAGTGCCTCACGGATCGTAAAAATTTCCTCAGGCGAAACTCGCACGCCATCCAGCACAATGTTTCGGGAAGGGTTTACAGGTGAAAATCCATTCTGTGGCATATCACATCGAAGTATCCCCTCCACAAAAACATTTGTCCCTTCCACTCGAACCGATAAAATTCTCTCCACAACCCCTGCAGTTAGGAAAAAACCAGCACCAAGCTCTAAAAGCATATCGCAACTTGCTGAAATTCTTAAATAGGGTTTTCCATTCAGGAACAGAGTGATCAACCTCTCTCGTACTATAATGTCATTAACCTCTGAAAAACAACCGCCCATATATCGATATCCATTGCAAAAAGAAATCACATTTTCATTCATATCCAAATTTCACGTTGTGAATATTCATATATTAGCACGAACCTCATATAAAAGCAGTGATCGACAAAGAACGAAATCCTCAATAGTCTTCCCGATCGAACAATGAATACAAAATGATAAAGCTGCAGTCATCTCCCAAAATTTACTATGGACAGACTGAGCGAAGCAAAACACCAGAAGAAACATTGGCATTCATCGAACCACTGACAAAAATTGTCGGTATCACTCGGGTTGCAAATATCACAGATCTTGACCGAATTAAAATCCCGGTTTACTCCTGTATTCGCCCAACTGCTGCTGATGGAGCAATTTCAGTGTACAATGGTAAGGGAGGGACAGAAACAGAGGCACGTGTCGCAGGAATCATGGAAGGAATCGAACGCTACTCTGCAGAAGCCATTCCTCACGATCTGACCATCGCATCCTACGAAAAACTTCTGCTAATGGAGGAAGCGCTCGATCCCGTCACCCTTATCCTTCCAAAAAATTTTGATCCTTATGCTGAATTACCATGGATAGATGCATGGGACATTGCCAACAACACCTCTCTCAAAGTACCGCTCTGTGCTGTTATACATCCAAACCCCAAAAAGATGCCGGCATTGTTTCGCTCCAACTCAAATGGCATTGCGTCAGGTAACACCATCGAAGAAGCAATCTTCTATGCACTCACAGAACTTATTGAACGCGACGCATGGTCACTTGTTGAGACCACTCGACTTACCGGCCCAATCATTACCGGTTTTACTGGTATCCCAGCGGAAATACTAAAAAAATTCACGAATGCTGGAATTAAAGTTATAATTAAGGATATCACATCAGACATTGGCATCCCAACCATCGCTGCAATTGCTGATGATGTTACTCTTAAAGATCCACGCTTACTTACAATTGGTATGGGTACTCACACCAACCCAGAAATTGCTATTATCCGAGCGTTAACTGAGGTTGCCCAAAGCCGCGCAACCCAAATTCATGGTGCACGGGAGGATACAACCCTCGCAGAGTTTCGTGAGATGATAGGATATGAACGTGTCAAGAGGATGAATGCCCACTGGTTCCATGAGGGGGATACACGCGATATATCCGAAATTGATGGTTGTGCAACATCAGACTTTCAGACAGATATTTTGGCAATCATCGACCGACTGCAGGCAGCAGGTCTGGATCGCATACTAATTGCCAATATGACTAATCCCAAACTAGGTGTGCCAGTAGTCCGCGGAATAGTACCAGGCCTTGAATGCTTTTCGATTGACAATGAACGAAGGGGTAGAAGGTGCATTGATGCCGAATATCGTCGTTTTCATAGGTCCAAGCCTACCAATTGACGATGCAAAACAAATTCTTCCAGACGCCGAATATCTTCCCCCTGCAAAGCGGGGTGATTTCACAGACGCTGTTCGAATTGGAGTGAAAACTATCGTTTTAATTGACGGTGTCTTTTTTCAGGACCGAGCGGTAGGTCACCGTGAGATTCTGACCGCACTGAGAACAGGCATCTCAGTGTACGGTGCATCCTCAATGGGAGCTCTCCGGGCATCTGAAATGGACACATTTGGTATGATTGGGATTGGCGAAATTTATCATTGGTACCGTGATGGAATTATCAATGCCGATGATGAAGTGAGCCTCGTCTATAATCCAGAAACAGGCGCAGTACTTTCCGAACCGATGGTCAATATACGAGCAACATTGAAAAAAGCACGAGTAGAAAAGATAATCAATGAAGCAGAGGAAATAGAATTACTTCGTACCTGCAAAGCAATCTATTATCCTGAACGGACCTATCGACGTGTTCTCCGTGAGGCAAAAATTCCCGACAAAATGAAGAAAAAACTCTTCATATGGATTAAAATCAATGCAATTGATCAGAAACGACAAGATGCAATTGCCTGCCTAAACGCAGTGAGAGATACTACATGAATGAACGCTATGTACGCCAAATCCCTATGATTGGAGTAACGGGGCAGAAAAAACTAGAAGAAGCGACTGTCTTTCTTGCAGGTTGTGGCGGCCTAGGATCTCCGATCGCTTTCTACCTTGCCGCCGCAGGTATTGGACATCTCCGCATCGCTGATGGTGATGCTGTCGATATGAGCAATCTCAACCGACAGATATTACATCGGCCCGATAGAATTGGGATGTCGAAGGCTAGATCCGCGAAACTAACATTAGAATCCTTCAATCCAGATATTAAAATAACAGAGTTTTCCTCGATTGTAGATGAAAAAACTGCTTCGCACATGATAGGAGATGCTGATATCATTGTGGATGCCATGGACAACTTCAATACAAGATATGTCTTAAATGAAATATCCCATGTACAAGAAATACCTCTGGTACATGGAGGTGTTGCCGGATTTACGGGTCAAGCAACACTGATAATTCCTAAAAAGACTGCATGCCTCTCTTGCATATTTCCAGATGCAAAAACAACAACAAGTACACCAATATTGGGCACAACTGCCGGAGTCATAGGATCGATTGAAGCAGAAGAAACCATCAAATACTTAACCAATACCGGAGATACACTCGCCGGAAAACTTCTGCTATGGGACGGAACAATAAACAGAACAGATATATTTACCGTGAAAAAGAGCAAAAACTGTCCAATATGCTCAAAAACATAAGAAGGAAAGAACATGATTGAAGTAACAATTCTTGCATTTGCAAAATTTCGAGAAAGATTTGGAGAGAAAAATACGGTCACAGTCTCAAACGGAGAGACAGTGCTATCAGTTCTTCACACTTTTGCGGAGACGCTGCCTTCAGCACGAGATGAACTCTTCGAAGGGAGACAGCTGCGCAGGCATGTGATCCTGATGTACAATCGAGAACGAATCGATGCCAACGATGCAGAAGAAATTATCGTCGCCAATGGAGATGAAATTGTGATTTATCCACCTGTTTCGGGAGGGTAGGATAAATGACCATATCTGTTCAAAAAGAAGATATTGATATTATCAAACTGATTGCAGCATCCCAAACACACGCAGATGGTGTGCAACTAGTGTTCATCGGTCGAGTTCGAGATGATGGTATGGATGAACTTGAGATCGAAGCATTTGTACCTGCTGCAGAAAAAGATATTACTGACATTGCAACGGAAGCAAAAAAGCAGTTTCATTTAAATTCAGTAGATATTGTGCACAGATATGGACGCCTCAAACTAGGGGAGACTATCGTGGTGATCATCGTGAGAGCATCCCATCGATCAGAGGCGTATTATGGGTCACGCTACATCATTGAACAACTAAAAAAACGGGCTCCTATCTGGAAACAAGAAATCAAAAACAATAAAAAAGGTGCATGGGTGCACGACATAGAAGACCATTATAACTGACTATTAAAAAGATTAGACACAGTTCTGTGGAATTAAAAATGAACTGAAAATCTTTCCTTCCCACAGACCTGAGAACTAGAGCATTGAAAGATGAAAAGCAACAAAATATACGTGGACAAGTACCAAAAACACAGCATATTCGATGCTTTAGTGAAAAAAAACTGCAAGCGGCAGGAGAAAAACTCAGTTATTCATTAAACCAAAGTGGGATGAAAAATTCAAATACATACCCAAGAGAGCACGGCACACTCAATTGAAATCAAAGTCGGATATAAACCCGTAAAAGCAATCAAATAGAGAAAAGTAAACTTATTTTTATTTTGATGAGATTTAATATGTGAATGGTTGACAATAAGGAGGGAATGATTTATGCCTCACATTAGAAATATCAAGTTCAACAAATAGTAGAAGTATGTTAGTGTATATCAATGGAAAATTTGTCCTTGAAGAACAGGCAACGATCTCCATTTTTGATCACGGATTTTTATACGGAGATGGCGTATTTGAAGGTATTCGAGCATACAATGGTCGAGTATTTTGCTTGAAGGAACACGTGGATAGACTCTTTGACTCAGCAAAAGCAATTGATCTGATTCCACCCATAACCAAAGAGGAAATGACCGAGATAGTCAAAGAAACATTACGCAAGAACAATCTAAAAAATGCCTACATTCGCCCGATCATTAGTCGAGGAGTGGGATCAATGGGCCTAGATCCTCACCGATGTGAAAAGCCAACTGTCATCTGTATGGCATCAGAATGGAGTGCAATGTATGGTAACCTCTATGAAAAAGGACTAACAGCAGTAACAGTATGTGTCCGCCGTAATACACCTGATTCACTTCCTCCAAATATTAAATCCTTGAACTATCTCAATAACATCCTTGGAAAAATTGAAGCAAACTATAAAGGTGGTGATGAGGCAATCTTTCTGGATCATACCGGAAAACTTGCAGAAGGATCCGGAGACAATATCTATCTTGTAAAGAACGGCAAGCTCTATACTCCATCGACCATCAACAACCTAAAAGGAATCACACGTCACGTACTTCTAAAATTACTAGACAAACTTAAAATCCCTTATGAAATCTGTGATCTTGGTCTGTTCGATCTCTACACTGCTGATGAGATTTTAGTATCAGGAACAGCAGCCGAAATCTGTGCAATCACCAAAATTGATGGCAGAATGATTGGTGACGGAAAACCAGGCATGGTGTACCGTAAACTAGTTCCTGCATTCCTGGAAATCACAAAAAACGAGGGTGATATATACTAATTATCTCACAATAGAAAAAAATAACAATATTTTTATATATAAAACAACATAACTAGTAAAAAATACTGTAAAGCAGTGATTGGGCTGATATAGTGTAGAGGCCAATCATGCTGGCCTTTCACGCCAGCGACTCGGGTTCGAATCCCGATATCAGCACTACTTATTGAAGATTATTTTTTGAATATTAATGATATTTATATTTCAAAATATCGATGAAAATATTATATTCTCATGGATATTTTTAATTCAGGAGATGCGTTGAAACCTACAAATAAATTATTATTGAGATAAAGAGAATAATGTCAAAACAATGATAGCGATAAGAAAGCATAAACAATTGCATAATATTTGAGTCAGTAATTGTGGAGAAAGAATATTCAAACATATATAGGTCATTTTTCAGAAAAGATCATATTAGTAAGACAAATGGGTATCCATATCAAATAAGTAGTCCAATATGATAGAAACATATATAGTGTCGCACTTGAAAAGATGTGCTCTGGCAGGAATAAACTCAGAGAACTGAATAAAACGAGTTAACACTCCCAAACTGGGTGAGGTGGAGAATAAAACTATCGATAATTTGTAGTTTGAATAGAGATACTCACGGAATATTATTTGATACACAAATGAGTCAATCAAACCAAACACTCAAAAATATCATTCCAAACCTGGAGAAGAGCATTCATTTCAAAATAAGGGTTGTTAATTGGTGTACTGAATCTTTCATCTAAAAAAATAAAAATCAAGATATAGTAAAATCTTAAAATTAAGATGGACAAAAGAAAATTTTTTCAAAGGAATATAAATATCAATGAGTGATCAACTTCGAAAATTTTCAGATCTCGACATATGTATATAATAACGCAATAGCAAAAAGCGAGATAAAATAAGATCAAACTTCAGCAAGATGCCCGATATCTGATATATGTCGAATATCCGAACTATGCGACAATGAGAGTGTCAAAAAATCAGAAGCGCACAATACTTTGAAAAGAGGAAAATTGGGGAAAATCACAGATAAAGAGCACCAAGGAATATCATATGACGATGAGGGAGAGAGAGTTAACTAGACAACATATAATTTCAATATTGTTTAACATAGATAATATACCCAACATAATATTACTAAAAAGAGATTAGATCTCTTCTTTTGAAGAGATAATGCTGACACGAACGATGGAATCTTTATGAGAAGTTTGAGATTAAAAAGGATGGCTCATTTGAAAGGAATTATTATGTTGCTTCCACTCTAACGTATAATGGTTCTTCATGCTTGAAAATGAATATCAGCTTGAATATTTCAATCGGGAAGGCTTCATCCGCAAAATATGTAAAAAATGTGGAATGCCGTTCTGGACCAGAGACCCAGAACGTAATGTTTGTGGCGACACTCCCTGTGAACCATACCAGTTTATTGGCAACCCCATGTTTACCAAACACAGTGTGGAAGAGATGCGAGAAGCCTACCTCTCTTACTTCGTGAGGAATGGACACACTCGTCTCAATCGATACCCAGTTGCCGCACGATGGCGAGATGATATTTATCTGACCATTGCATCCATTGCCGACTTCCAACCGTACGTCACAAGTGGAATTTGCCCTCCACCAGCAAACCCAATCACGATCTCACAACCATGCATCAGACTCAATGATCTTGACAACGTAGGTCGATCAGGGCGTCATTTCACCTGTTTTGAAATGATGGCACATCATGCCTTCAACACTGATGAACATCAGGTGTACTGGAAAGATCATTGTGTAGAACTGTGCAGCGGTTTTATAGAATCAATCGGGGGCGAGCTATCCAACATCACATTCAAAGAAAACCCGTGGTTCGGAGGGGGAAACGCTGGGGCAAGCGTTGAAGTGTTAATGGGTGGACTTGAAATTGCAACACTCGTCTTCATGAATCTATCACAAAAAAAGTCCAACAAGCCCCCAATTACGATCGATGGCAAGGACTACTATGAAATGACACTCCAGATTGTGGACACAGGATATGGTCTTGAACGATTTGCCTGGGTATCACAAGGAACACCAACAGCATATGATGCAGTCTTCCCAGAGATGATATCTCACCTTTTAAACGCCGCAGGTATGGAAGATCGCCTTGATAATCCGGAATTTGAACATATTCTTGGCATGAACGCAAGATTTTCAGGACTTATGGATATTCATGGTGAGAAATTGCGCAATCTAAGGGAAAAAGTGGCTAATGCAACAGGGATTTCCATAAAAAAACTCGAAGAACTGGTTGTTCCAATGGAAAACATCTATGCACTATGTGATCATACTCGCTGCTTGGCCTACATGCTTGGAGACTTAATTGTACCATCCAATGTTCGCGAAGGTTACCTTGCACGCCTTGTTCTGCGCCGATGTATCAGAATGATGCAGGAAGAAGGTATTAACGTGGATCTTAGTGATCTTATAGTGGCACAAATGAAAAAAATTGGACTATCACAATTTGAACAAGAACCATCTATTGTCCACGAGATCATCAATAGAGAAGTTGAAAAGTACGATGCAACCATTGAGCGCGGTACGCGTACAGTGCAACGCATCGGTCATACCTATGCTAAGAAGAACCAACCAGTCCCACTCGAAGAGCTGATAAGACTCTACGATTCCCATGGTATTCCAGTAGATTTGATGGGCAAAATTCTAACCGAAACTGATGTGAAATTTGAAATTCCTGATGATTTTGACTCACAAATAGCTGAAATACACTCAGAAAACAAGATCATTAAGCAGAAACATTCGCTATCCAAATACATAGAACGCATTTCCAGCCTTCCAGAAACCCGGAAAAGTTATTATGAACGACCCACTGACATGGAATTTGAGGCAACAGTTGTGGATGTCGTTGATGACTTCGTAATTCTCGATCACACGCTCTTCTATCCAGAGGGCGGAGGGCAACCATCAGATACAGGAACATTTATTACAAAAGATATTATGATCCGAGTGGACGATGTGACAAAATCAAACGATGTAATCCTACACAAGGTTCATAGTCTCGGACTCAAACGCGGTGATCGAGTAAAAGGAGTTGTTGATGAGGAACGACGATGGGCGCTCATGCGTCATCACTCAGGAACACACGTAATTCTACGGGCAACAAAAGAGGTGCTTGGGCCACATATCCATCAGGCAGGATCTCAGCTCTCAACAGATCTCGCACGATTAGATGTACGACACTATACCCATATAACACAAGAACAACTCAAACAAATTGAGATCGTAGCAAATCGCCTGGTCATGGAAAACCTACCCATTCTAATTAAGATTGAAAATCGCACAAAAGCTGAACAAAAATTTGGGTTCTCACTCTATCAAGGAGGGATACCTCCAGGTAAAGACATCCGCATCGTTCAGATGAGTGCTGAGGTACAAGCATGTGCCGGTACACACTGCCAAAGCACAGGAGAGATCGGACCAATCAAACTTCTACGTCTTGAACACATCCAAGATGGGGTGGAGCGGATCGAGTTTGCCTCAGGATTTGCTGCTTTAGATGCAATGCAGCATATTCAAACACTCCTAAATATTTCCGCAGAGACCCTATCAGTACAGACTGAAAATCTACCGTCAACGGTAGAACGATTCTTTGTCGAGTGGAAAGAACAGCGCAAAGAGATCGAACGTTTGCAAGAGAAGATAGCCGAATTAGAACTTTCACATCTTAAAGGAGTAGAGATAAATGGGGTAGAGGTCATCATCAAACAGATGGATGTCTCGCGCAAAGAACTTCTCACGATTGCCGAAGCAATTTCTGCGCGAGGAGGAGTTGCAGTGTTGATTACCACCATCGATGGGATTGGAGTTGTCGCAGCGTCAGGAAATACTAATAAAATCCATGCAGGAAAACTTGTTTCAACAATTTGTGCTGAATTAGGAGGAAAAGGTGGCGGAAAAGAAAATCTCGCACAAGGGGCTGGAAATGATATAACAAAGATTAAAACTGCAATGGACACGGCAAACGCTTTTATCAGAGAACAACTCTGATATCTTTTTGTTTCAAAGAATTTTTGATACATTACTGTTCGCAGGATAAAATGTGCTGAGCAGTAAACCATATTATTAGACTCGGAGCAGTCATTTCAAAAGTGGATAGCACCAGATTTTTACCATTTTTCAAGCGTATAATATAAACAGGATCCACATTTACTCAACATCCATAAATGGCAGTTGAGTTGCAAATTATATAGAGGTATCTCAAAGATGGATGGAAAACATATGGAACACACAATTCTGCAATAAAAACACAACATGCTCTGAAAATGAAATTGATGCGAGACTTTCATGAAGGTATTCAAAACACACAAGAACATATTTTTTTCAAAAAATACATGAGATATGGGGACTTATGAGAAAGTTAAAAAAGAATAGGGTACGCTGAACTCAAGATTAAACAGAGTAACAGTTCGACACAACGCATTCACAAAAAGTATTTCAACCACACAACAAATGATTAAGGAGAATATATGAAGGAAAAAGATCGCACACTGCTTCTCGCCGCAGATGAACTTGCCCGAACAGTGAAGGCTCTTGCCATCATTTCTTTCCTAAATAAAGAAAACGAAATTCATCTGGAAACTCCAGTGATATGGGTTCGCGACATACAACCGGAGATTCTGCGCGATCACACCATGGTGGCACTGGTAGACTACTGTTCCAATCATATCATTGATGCAGTTGTTCAGTACAAGATTCTAACAAAAATGCAGATTGGAACCGTAGTTGCAGTATTCCCATATGCATTACTTATTTATGACCTTGAGGATGCAAACGATCAGTTCAACATTGAGCAGTATGCTAATCTCGCCGATCTTGATGCACTACATTCGGTATTGTCATTAGCACTGGAAATAGGAAGGGAAGGGAGAGAAGGGAGAGCAATCGGCACCGCCTTTATCATTGGGGATATTGAAGAACTAAAACGATGGTCACATCAAGGTGTCCTAAATCCATATGAAGGACACCCAGAATCCGTGCGGGATGTACGAATGAAGGAAAACTGGGAGAGCGTCAAAGAATTTTCCCAACTTGATGGTGTATTCCTGATTGACAAAAACGGCATTATCAGTGCATCCGGAAGATATTTAGATGCAGATGGACGAGATGTACATCTTCAGAGTGGACTTGGGGGGCGCCACCTGGCAACTGCAGCAATCACTAAGGTTGCACCAGCAATTGGAATTACTGTCTCGGAGAGTGGAGGTGTTGTTCGGGTATTTGTAGCAGGGTCAACAGTTGCGCAGATTAGGAACGATATCCGTCTCTCCGTCTAAGTCTTTTTTTAAGTAGTTATTACATACACATGAGAGATTCCCAAAAGAATCATAAGCCACAAGTATAATTTCGTGAAAATTTACATTGTACCTTTATTTCAACGTACCTTAGGATTTTCAAATAATTCCGATTTCCACAATTACTCTATGAAAAAAATGTAGATGGAAATGAATTCTAAGAACTCAGTACATGATTCTCAAGAAGAGCACAACGTTGTAAACATCATAATAGAAATAGAAATTCCGGGTAATATAATTCCAGATATGACAGAACAAGAAATTTGGTCAAACTTTTTTCACATTGGAAAACGCCTCGTCAGTGAGCATCTTATCAATGGGAATTTTGGAAATATGAGTACACGTTATGCAGACGGTTATTTTATCACTCGTAGTGGATCCTACCTTGATGCAAACCCTGCACAAGTAGTACTCATGCCTCTAAATGGAAGAGTGACTCCAGGAGCCTCCAGTGAATGGCGAGTACACACAGAAATCTACAATAAAGCAACGCAACACGCCGCAATTGTCCACGCTCATCCAACTCATGCCATCACACTCTCCCTTTTGATGGAGGATGAGATACTCACCATTGAAAGTGAAGGAAAAAGGCATATACCATCTATTCCCATCGTTGATGGGCTACCCGGAACACAGGAATTAGCTGAAGCTGTTGCAGAAGAGATATGCAAGGGAAATGTGGTTGTTATTGCAAAAGGACATGGCACATTTGCCGTGGGAAAAGATTTGGATCACGCATACATTCTTACATCTCTCGCAGAACATAGTTGCAAAATACTCTACTACACAAAGCATATCAAGAAATGACAGACCTCTTAAACGACAAACAAAAAATTAGAGGAGAGCATCGATGTACTCGCTGATTCGGGGCACAGAAATCGCACCAACTGGGACCAATATTCCATTAATCAAAATAAACGGTAGCGGAGGATGGTTGACACGAATAACTTCTTTGATACTATCTGGGATCTCATTATCAAGTGCAACTAGCTCAACAGAGACATTTTCGCCGTATTTTTCCGAAAGTGCAATCTTCAACGCTGGGAATGCAAAGGAAAGCATCTCTTTCGGATAACACGCAGTGAGTCCACAAGAACGCTCAGCATCACAGGGGAAAGGACCACAGGGACGATAGGTGAAACCAATAACCTCAACAGTAATATGAGCCATGAATACCTTATTGAACGTCTAATAAAAAAGGTTTTTTTTTGTGAAAGTGACTTTAATGAAAACATATGCTAATATATAGCTGAACAGTACCAACATAACCTAAATAAAGAAGGATTAAATAAGTGGACGGAGCAGCGCTTCAAGATGAGCTGCATCAGTCACACCCTCTAGACGATGGATCACTTTACCATCCTTTTCAATGATGAGCGTTGGAACCACGCTGATCTTGTATTTATTTGCAAGATCCGAGAACTGATCAACATCCACCTTCTTCACATCAACCTTGTCACCAACATTTACCATAAGTGTATCAATAATTGGGCTCTGAATTTTACATGGTCCACACCAGGTCGCAAAAAAATCATATAAGATAGGTCTTGTCATAGGTACTCGTAAGACAGACTAATAGATATAACTTCTCTTTGAGGTACACATAAAATAAAGATGACAAGGTCACAAAAATATTATTCTACTTCATATAATGCTGTGATTACGTCACGATCGAACAACATACCAGATAGACGCTGATCATTATCGATGATTGGCATTTGATCTACACGGCTACGCTTCATCTTTAAGGCGCAGTCACTAATTTCAGCATTGTTCGGTACAGAAATGACCCTTGTTACCATGACATCCTTAACTGGACGATTTGGAAGCTTCACTTTGGAGATTCCATAGGATATCGTATGATTATCGCGAATACTCTCCCACGTCCACTCATCATCATCTGTACCTGTAGAAAAGTCACTGATCTGTACCTCATCCTCAATGCGGGAACAACGAATTAGATCACGTTCAGAGATTATACCAGTCAACCTATTCAATTGGTTTAAGATAGGCATGGCATCGACTTCCGCAAGCTCCATAATCCTACCAACAACAGGAAGAGGGGTTTCCTCCCAAATAGCAAAGGTCTGTTTGTCTACAAATCGATCTCGAATTTCGCGCTTGTCATTGATCTTGGCAACAGCGCTAACAAGATCGGAGACACTCAAGAGACCAACCAATTTATTACCCTCAACAACAGGTAGGCGACGAACATTGAAATTAGTCATAATTTTTGCTGCCTCAGCAAGCAGAGCCTCAGGATGAATGGTTAATGGATCTGGACTCATAAGAAGTGCAATCTGATTCTCTTCTGCATTGTGCAAAATGTCTTTTCTGGTGACAATGCCAATCAGTTCATCTTCTTTGATAACTGGTACTCCAGAAATACCAGTTCGCTTCAGAATCCGGAGAACGTCATCACGACTGGAGGGTATCTCCACCGACACAACATCCTTTGTCATGTAATCTTTTACAAGCATTTCGTCAGTTATCATGGAACACCTGGGTATGTTATACGAATTTTCTTATCGATGGAATGAATATAACACATCTTCCCAAAGAGGAAAAAGTTAGAATTACGTTAGGGCTATTGATGTAAAAACAGTTCTATCCAGTACAATGGATAGGATAAGATTATTTAAAATATATGTACTTATATTAATGATATTAAAAAATAGTGCTAAAAATACAACATGTACAAATGAAAAATATCAGAGACTATGCGCAGAAAAAATAAGGATTCATGAATAAAATTTAACAGATATTCCAAATTCAAATTACTAAAGTGAATTTTCTAGAGTTAATAACACAAGAAGAATAAGAAGAAACATACTATCAAATATGCACCAGTATTGCCTAGAATTTCAATAATGGCAGAATCCTTATGATAGATCTCAAGACCAGATTCAGTGAAAGAAATTATATGGAGATCAAAGCAGCCATATATGAATAAAATGTAGAATAAACCAATTTATTGATACACAGCACGGACAGATCGACTACTAATTCGAGATACAAGTGAGAGTACTGGAGACTGAGTCCATGTCTTAGCATATCCAGGATCAAGGCACAAGAGGTTGGCCGGTTCTCCTTCTTCGATGATACCCCGATGTCCAAGAAGTGAAAAACCACCAAGAGCCATAGTAAGTGTTTCTTCGGGTGACGTTTTATACACAATGGTAAGGAATGCACATTCAGTAAACATATCCGGAGAAACAAACATGACATTGTCTGTGCCGAGCCAGAGAGTACATCCTGCATCGATCATTTTCCTCACGGGGGGGCGATCTGCAGCATTTGTACCACCAAGAATCCAATTAGATCGTGGGCAAATAACTAGAGGGATATTTCGATCAGCAGCCGCACGTATATGACGATCCTCAAAATAGGTGGCATGAATGATGAAATCAGGATCCAAAGAAAAAGCGTCATCAATGTCCTGAGGACCCGCTTCTCCAGCATGGATGGCTATATGTTTTCCGGCAGCACGAGCACACTCAATGAATGCAAGATCTTCGACATGATTAGTTGCATTGCTGAGCCCAAGTCCATCCGCAAGAAACTCTCCTCCATCTCTTCCAAAGATTACAGGGTGAATTTCAGGTATAGCTGCCTGTTGAAGAAGGCGAACTCCATTTACTCCACCCTCACGGAATTCAGCAAATGCGGTTGTCCCCGTTGAATACATAAACTGCATTGTCTCATACATGGCTGATCTCAGATGTGCATCGGGAGTGGCACGAAGGAATCGGTGTTTCAATCCATTTGGAGGGGCAACGAGATCGGCAAGGGAATGGTCTGCAACAGACGTATCCATTGCAACCGTATCAGCTATGTGAGTGTGCGCGTTGAAAAATGCTGGGGCTATCCATTGGGTTATAGGTTTATTACTATCCTCAATATGAATAATAATACTATTTTCTATAGTAATGGAGACATTACGCGGTAAAAATGTATCACCACAAAAGGCAAGTCCATGTAGTTCTTTATCTAGCATATCTACCGATTTTTTCCTCCTGTGTTTATATGCATGGAGTGGAAAATATAATAATTATGGGATCAAAGAAATCTGGAAGAGGATTAAGTTCATCCGCAGGCCTTGTTACATATTATGATGCTGACAATAGAACAGCTGTGCATATCAACCCGAAGACAGTTCTAATTATGGTCTCCATTGTTGGTATTGCTATATATCTGCTGAATATCTTAATCTAACGTATTTCAAAATTTAGGAGGATGGTAGAAAGATCATAACTATCCCGAGTCTTCCATTTTCAGTGAGGGTAGAAAGTAATTTTTCAACTTTTTTGAGTGGCGCAGCCTACTCTCTACTATACTATACATTTGTCTCAGTTAGACTAGAGAGAATAGGGATATAAATGTGGCACCAATGAATTAATTTTTGGATTGAAACAAAGAATTTTCTCATCTTTATCGCGCGAGAGTTGAGAATATTAAAAATTATCACCTCAGACAAAAAATTGGAAAAAAACATATGAATAAATAAAAGAAGCATTGTTTTTTTTTACAAATACTTTGATAAAATGGAAAATTTTACCATATAACATCGAAAATATATATATATTTCTTTTGGACAGCACAGAAAAGCATTCAAATTCAAAAAAAATGTACATCAAAGAGTTTGGCGTTCAGCTTCAAGAATAGTATAGACTGATAACTGAAAAATAAATTAAAGAAAGAGGATTACTCTGTCCAATAAGGCAGAGAGCGAAGGGATCCATAATTATATCTCTCAGATATGGATAAGTTTTCGAATCAGATCTTCCTCTTTAGTGAAATAGAGAGAGTCATGGCCTTTCCAAGTTCCACAACCAGAAAATTTAACAACAGGAATACCATTGTTGCTTTCGCCCATAATGAAATTAGAGAAAGCTGCAATCTCATCAACGACTGCTTCTTCAGTGATCTGAAGTTCCATCCCGAAGAGATCATGTTCCCCACGAAAATCACGAATAGCGGTCATGCCAGCCCAACCAATAGCGTGGCCTATCTGTCCACGACGAAAAGCACGACCACATGTGTCGGTGATAATGACACCAACATGTTTCTGGGTAATCTGGTGAATTTTTTTCTGAATTTCTTGAGCTTCGGCCATTGGATCCTTAGGTAGGATAATTATGTTGTTACCTTCGATGTTGCTGTTGTCAACACCTGCACGCACTCCAACATGACCAAAGGGAAGTTCTGAGAGGATAAATGGAGATTCCACAATGACATCGACTGATGATTCAAGAATTCCCTGAACAAATCGAGGGTCCTCTCCGATTTTTTCAGCAATTCTTTCTGCATTTTTTGTTGGTATAATATCTGATAGCGATTGAACATAACCTTTGGCTTTGGAGACAATAGTAGACGCAACACAAATGATATCACCATTTTCAAAACACGTGTTTGCACAGATAAATGCAGAAATGTCATCACCCATGTGGACAAGAGGGATTCCAGAAATTCCAGTAACTTGAACTGACATTGACTCTCAAGTATGCATCTGTGTAATTATAAACCAAGATGGTTTTGTACTTAGATGATAAAAGAGATTTTTTTAGTAATCAGGTTGATAAATGTTGTACAAGAACATATTGTGTTATCCTTTATCCATGGTGCTACCAAGTTATGCACACGAACAGTAAGGGAAGTGAACGTCCTTCTTTATCTCTAGACAGAACATCGCATATAAATAGCATCCATTTATCTTGAGAGAGAGCAATATTTTGGCTAAAGATGGCAACAAAAACTTACACCAGTAAAGATAAACCAAATACAGGAAAAGTATCTTTTCAGGTAACAGACGAAACATATAAATAATCATAATAATTCCTGCATTATGAAAAAATGTAGTCATTTGAACAATTAAAATAGGAAAAAAAGACGAGAATAAGCTCAAAATATTATTTTTAGACTATTCTCACTAGAGCAAATCTTTTTTAGAAAGAGATGAGAGATATAAAATATGATGCACAATAGTTATCACATTTCCAACGAAATAGAGACATTTTTGACTGAGATAATGTCTAGAATTATATCAAAATAAGCTATGAAAAATTGTGAAAAAGATAGTCAAAATGTTTTTTTTTTCTTCTGAGTAGATATCACATATAATATATCATAATAACAAACAAAAAAATTAGAGATCCACTCGATAATTCGGAGCTTCGTCGGTAATTAGAATTCCATGAGGATGACTCTCCTTCAGACCAGCCGCCGTAATCCGCACAAAACGTGCATTCTTACGCATTGACTCAATATCCTTGCTTCCAGTGTAACCCATTGCAGACTTCAAACCCCCAATAGTCTGATAAATAACATCAATTACCGATCCAACATATGGTGTTGCACCTTCAACACCCTCTGGGACATACTTTGTCGCACCTATACCTTTCTTTTGGAAATATCGGTCGCTTGACTGACCAGATGTCATCACACCAAGCGAACCCATACCACGATATTGCTTATAGCGGCGCCCCTTCACCACAATAACCTTGCCAGGAGCCTCATCTGTACCTGCAAACATACTCCCCATCATCACCGACGAAGCACCAGCAACTATTGCCTTCGCCACATCACCGCTATACTTCACACCACCATCAGCAATCACAGGGACACCCAGAGGATCTGCTATATCACACACACTCGCAATAGCTGATATCTGGGGAACACCCACTCCCGCAACAATACGAGTAGTACAAATTGAACCGGGACCAATCCCAACCTTAATACCATCCACAAAATCTACTAATTCACGAGCTGCAGCTGCTGTCGCAATGTTTCCAGCGATAACATCACAAGATATCGTGCTTTTGATATCTTTTACACCACGGACCACATGCATATTGTGACAATGAGCACAGTCCACAATAATCGCATCTGCGCCTGCATCCGCAAGCATCGACGCACGTTCCATATCAAATGGACCTACAGCAGCGGCAACCCTAAGATTACCATTTTTGTCACGGTTCGCGTTTGGATACTGCTGCTTTTCCAAAAGATCCTGCATTGTAATAATACCAATCAACTTTCCTTTCTCATCCACGACTGGCAACCGCTCAACTTTCTTAGCATACATCATGTTAATGGCCTCATCAGCAGTGATATTCTCTCTCACCGTAATAGGTTGCTTCGTCATAATCGTGTCAACAGATTCTGAACCCAGTTTGGGAACCACTCCACGCACATCACGACGAGACACAATACCTACCAATTGTTCCGTTGGATCAACTATAGGAACCCCACCAATACCATGCATATCCATCAGATTTGCAACAAACCTAATCGTTGTGTCAGGAGTAACATACCAAACATCACGTTCGATCACCTTTTCTGCATTTTTCACAAGTTCCACAAAAGCAACTTCCTGCTCCGGTGTACAATTTCTGTGCAAAACCCCGATACCTCCAGCGCGCGCAAGAGCGATCGCCATTGCCGACTCTGTAACTGTATCCATAGCAGAACTCACAAGAGGAATTGAGAGAGGAATATTTTTTGAAAATTTCGACGTCACCATCACATCATTCGGCTCAATCCAAGATTCCGCGGGTTCAATCAGCACATCATCAAACGTTAATGCTGTGGGAATATTGAGTTTGTCACTGTACATCTTGGTTACCTGACCATCTGAATTGCTTTTGCTACCAGATCTGCTTTAACCATCGTTGATCGATCACCACCGCACACCATCCCCCGAACGCCAATAATATCAGGATCAATCTCCTTTAAGGCAGGGATATCTTCAAACTTCAAAGATCCTGCAATGGCAGTTTTCAGACCAAGTGAACGGTTTTGATCCGTAAATTCCTGCAGAGCATCATAGTTCATAAATTCAAATGTACTCGTTCCATCTTTTTTTCCAGTGTCAACCATTGCAAAATCAGCGCCGCATTCCGCAGCTATTTGAGACATAATTTGGGGAGAAATCGTTCCCAATCGAACATGATCTGAATATGCAGCAATAACCACGAACTTCTCTGGAAATGGCTCTTTGACAGCACGAACCACATTCGCAATAACATCATGGGCTGCACCATTATCATTGAACATCAAACCAATCTTGACAAAGTCGGCACCAGCACATGCAGCACCATATGCAGCAATAGCTGCATTCCCAGGAGTAGGGCCATAATCACCAATTGCAGCGGATATTGGCGTCGTTCCAGCAAGATTTTTAATTTCACGAATAACCCATGGATAGTTCGCACCAAGCGATCCCTCAGCAGGGCGCTTCACGTCAATAATGTCAGCATTGAGGCAGAATTTTGCCTCTTCTATAGAGCTGGGGCTGACTAAAAGTTTCATGGATATTATATGGTCATTACCCTTAATAAGGACAGTCATTTTTGGTCTTTGAATAGAGAGGACCCAGAGATTAATTTATTCCAGGACATACAATATAAAATACTAAAATGCGTGTTGTACTTGCAATAGATCTCAAAAAAGGATATGTAGTACACGGCAGATCTGGTGACCGAAATACCTATATGCCATTAACATGGGGGTTAGCTCATTCTGCAGAACCATCATCATATCTTGTGGAAATGAAACCAAAATATCTGTACATAGCAGATCTTGATAGGATTGGAAGGTGTGGAGATCACACTAAACAGATTCTCCAGCTTGCAGACAAAGTAGTAGAACTCTGGGTAGATCGCGGATGTCGCACTCCAGAAGAGTATCTGCAAAAGGAGAACATACATAACATAGTGGGAACTGAGACAATCGAGGCATCTCCCAAGGATTTCAACGGAGGATTTTTGAGCGTTGATGTCATAGATGAGCATGTAATAGGACCTACATTTTCTCCAGAGACACGACCCACTGAAGTACTTTGTAAAACAAATGAAACAAATTTTGACGGATGCATTCTCTTAAATATTTCCTCAGTCGGCACATCATCAGGCATTGATTATGCATACGCAGAACAGTTGAGAAGTAGTTCTTCAAAAAAACTCTACTATGGAGGAGGAGTGCGATCGATAGATGATCTACAAATTCTTTCAGATGCCGGATTTGATGGAGTGATTGTTTCAACTGCAGTACACAGAAGAACAGTTCCACTCGAGATCATTAGGAAGGGATCATTTTGCTGATTACCCTTGAAGGAATCGATGGATCTGGAAAATCAACCCTCCATAATGGACTAAAAAACAGACTTGCAGATCTTCACCCAGTCTTCACGCGTGAACCAGGAATGCCATACATAGGCGAAACAATCCGAAACACCATTGCCACAAATAATGATCCTCTAGTTGAGGCAACGCTTTTCATCGCTGACCACGCTGTGCACCTCGCAGAAGTTGTCCGTCCAGCTTTGGACACAGGAGGCATCGTTATCTCCGACCGATACTCTGATTCACGATTCGCCTATCAAGAAGTATCACTGACTGGAATTCTTCCAGAACCACAAAGATGGTTGGAAGCGGTGCATGCAGGATGGTCCATTCGTCCAGATATGACGATTATTCTCGTCCTTCCAGTGGAGATAGCACTGTCGCGAATTGCTGAACGAAGAGAAGAGCGGGAACACTTCGAACGACGAGAATTTTTAGAGAGAGTACAAAAGAATTATCTTGCCCTAGCTGCGAAGGATCCTGTAAGATTCATTTTAGTTAATGCTGACTGCGATAAAAAAACAATTCTTGATTTCGTGGAAGAAAGTATTCGTATAGCTCTACAGAAAAAGGAAGTAAAGATTAATCCAGATATCTCACCATCATATAATATTTCAAAGAGTCAGGAAAAAGATAAGAATGCAAAGAATATCAACAGTCACTCTTATAGAAATTCATTGAAATCTATGCAATAGAGAGTTATATTATTGAACAAAGAAGAGTGAAATGACGAATTGTGGCGATCAATGAAAGTATGGGATTATCGACTACCCCAAAGGAGAAGATTAAAAATGTGTGAAAATCCCAAATACATAAATTCGAAACCAATGGACATTAATAAATAAGTTAGAATAGCCGTTCTTCCTTCACGTTAGGATTAATGCAGTGAGGACGACATATAATAACATAGATATGATTAAGCTGCAGACACCGACAGACATGATTGGTGGTGTTCCCCTCAACAACCATATGCTTCTCGCAGCAGGGATACTCGGGACGACTGCCGCATCGCTGTCACGGATGCTTCACCTTGGAGCAGGTGGAGTTGTCACAAAATCAATTGGACCAGAACTCAAAAATGGTCATAAGGGTCCATCGCTCATAGCAGTCAGTGGGGGTATCCTCAATGCAATGGGTCTACCAAACCCATCTCAGGAGTTTACCAAAGAAATTAGCACTCTTCTGACCGAAAAAAAACCAGTAATCATTAGCATATTTGGAGGAAGACCTCAGGAGTTCGCCAAAGTTGCTGCGTGGTTCCAAGATGCCCTTGCATTTGAACTCAACCTTTCCTGTCCACACGCTGATGGGTATGGAGCTGCAATTGGGACGCATCCTCGTGTGGTGCAAGAATGTACCGAAGCTGTCAAGACACTGGGAAAGCCAGTCTGGGTTAAGCTAACTCCAAACATTACCAACATTGGCACTATTGGCAGGGCGGCAGAAAAAGGTGGAGCAGATGCCATCGTTGCTATCAATACCGTAAAAGCAATGCGTATTTCAACCGGTATGCGCCAACCAGTTCTTGGAAACAAGTTTGGTGGCCTATCCGGAACGGCCATATTCCCAATTGCTGTACGTGCAGTGTACGATCTCTATGAAACATGTACCATTCCGATTATAGGATGCGGTGGAGTCTCCTCTGCCGACAATGTCCTTGAAATGATGATGGCAGGTGCCACTGCTGTCGAAATTGGGAGTGCAATCTATGAAAACATCAACATATTTTCTGACATTGCCGCGGAACTGTATGATATAAATGGAATCCCCGCCGAAGAAATAGTGGGGTGCGCTCATGCCTGAAGAACATATGCCAAGAGTGGTCACCATCACCAAAATAATCGATAGAACCCCAACCATCAAAACATTTATCTTTGACGAAAGCTTCAATTTTCGTCCAGGCCAGTTCTGTATGATATGGATACCCGGTGTTGATGAAATCCCGATGGCATTCTCAGCTTCAAATTCCATCACAGTTATGAGAGTAGGAGATGCAACCACTGCCCTTTTCAATCTCAAAGAAGGTGACAAAATTGGCATTCGCGGACCATTAGGCAATGGATTCTCACCAAATGGGAACGTCTTAGCAATTGGTGGAGGTATAGGTGTCACCCCTCTATTCAGCCTCGCCACAGAGAGTAAGGTAGAGACCTTCATTCTCGGGGCACGTACATCCAAAGAACTAGTCTTCGTGGACGAACTTACTAACATAACCAAACTGAAAATTGCAACTGATGACGGAACACGCGGATTTCATGGATTTGTTACAGACATTCTCGACCAGATGGATGTAACAGAATATGATACTATCTGTGTTTGTGGTCCAGAACAAATGATGAAAGGAATTCTTGATCGACTTACTACTAAAGGAATCGAAAAACGGGGACAGTTTTCTCTGCAACGATACATGAAATGCGGTGTTGGCATCTGTGGTTCATGTTGCATGGACCACGAAGGATTCCGTGTTTGTCGTGATGGACCCATATTTACAGGAAACATGCTCAAAAACAGTGAATTTGCCCATCATTATCGGGGCCCATCTGGAAAGAGAGAGGGATAACATGAAACCGGTTGTGAAAAGTATTATCTGCCCAAAATGTGGAAAAAAACAAAATTTTACCATATATCCGAGTATCTCAGCGTCATCAGAACCTAACCTTGCAGAAAAATATCTTGATGGGACACTTACTACTCTGATATGCGGTGAGTGTGGATTTTCAGGAGTGGTAGAGTATCCTGTGTTCTATCACGATCTCAACAAAAAATTTTCTATTTTTTTTGAACCAAATAACACTGGACGTGAACTAAAACATCTAAATGTCCTACCATCTCACCTTCTTCCAAAAATGTACCTACGTCTTGTCCACAGTACAGATGAACTCCGCGAAAAGATCTTTATCTTCCGCGATCATCTAGATGACCGGATCATAGAAACAGTCAAAGACTCAATTCTAAGAGAGATGGAGACACATCACGAGAAAAAAATGCCTGATGAACTGTACTATGCTCAAGACTTATTAGACTGTGAAGGACACCATCTCATCTTTGTCCCAAAGAAGGAAAAAGAATATCTTGATCCTATCAAAATCCCATTTGAAACATATGAAAAAATTAAAAGGATAATGCACAGTATTTGGGATCGCCCGATTGAGGGATACACAGTTGTTGACAAATACTGGGTGCAATCAGATGGGAAAAAGGAACAAACATGAACACCAAGGAGGATTTAGTTATCTGTCCGAGTTGTGATCATGAACAGATGAACACTATCTTTCCATCGGTGGACGTATCAAAAGAGAAAGAAATGCGTGAAATGATTCTTTCATGCAAGTTATTCCAGTTTACGTGCGATGGATGTAGCTATACATATTTTTCTGGATATCCATCTGTCTATGAAGATAAAGAGACATTTGGAGGATCTCAAATCTATCTCAAACCTGACTGTACTGACCAAGAGATAAGTATTGACAGGGGATGTGGTGGATGTGCATGACAGTGAATACGAGTTAAACTATGATAGGAATTGATCAGATCCGTAAAGGCAGGCTCGATTGCAAACGGGATAAGGTGATTGAAGAGTATCTCTCCTCAAAAATAGCAGATAGACGCATAGCCGAATGTAATCTTCGCGTAGACATGGCGCATATCTTGATGCTTGAAAAACAGAAATTAATCGATACATCATCTGAAAAAGTATTACTATCTCACCTGTACAGATATATGAAAGAAGGACTCCCAGAAACAGTGTTCGATCCAGTCCATGAAGATATCCATGCAGGCATTGAGGCTCAGTTGATCGCGGACTGCGGTACAGACATAGGGGGAAAGATGCACCTCGGACGCAGTCGCAACGATGAGGTTGCTACGTGCTTACGAATGCAAACACGTCTCGATATTCTGGAAATTCTTGATGACATTGCAACTCTGCGTCGCGCCTTACTAAACCAGGCAGAAAAACATGTCCACAGCATCATGCCCGGTTTGACACACTTCCAGCATGCACAACCAACAACGTTGGCCCACTACCTACTTGCATATGAATCCATGTTCTCTCGAGATGCAGAACGACTATTTGACGCGTATGCGCGCTTAAATGTATCTCCACTTGGTTCTGCTGCATTTGCAGGGACAGGTTTTTCCATAGATAGAGAAGCGACAGCAGCGTATCTTGGATTTTCCTCAGTCATGACAAACTCAATGGATGGAGTCGCCTCCCGCGATTTTATGCTGGAGGTACTCGCAGCAATATCAATTCTGATGACAACTGCTAGCCGTCTCTGCGAAGAGCTGGTACTCTGGAGCAGTGCCTTTATTCAATTCGTGGAACTAGATGATGCTTACTGTTCTTCCAGTTCCATCATGCCTCAGAAGAAAAATCCCGATACAGCAGAAATTATGCGAGGGAAAGCGAGTGTTGCTGCCAGTAATTTGATGGCTGGAGTCATGCTAATGAAGGGACTTCCAATGAGTTACAATCGAGATATGCAGGAATTAACACCAAATTTATGGCGAAGTCTAGACATTGTTGAGACAAGTATCCCAATTCTTGCAGGAATGATTAGAACAGCTTCCTTCAATATCGAGAGAATGAGAGAGGAGGTAAATCATAGCAATGCAACAGCAACCGAACTTGCAGACCTGATGGTGCGTGAATTTAAAATACCTTTTCGAACAGCCCACAACATCGTCGGCCGAGCCGTAAAACATGGAAAACTATCGCTTGACATTCTCGAATTGGCAAGCACCGAAATCGCTGGGATGTCCATTAAGAAATTGGGTCTAAGTCAAGAGCATATTGAACACGCACTTTCTCCATCCAAAATTATTGTAGAAAAACATAGTGCAGGCGCACCAAATCCTTCCATGATGGCAATCGCAATAGAGACTGCAAATGCTCGAATTGAAAACGACGAGAAGTGTACAGAAAAATTGCAATTGGCGCTCTCTCAAGCTGATGAGGCCATCAAAACAGATTATATGAGGTTAACGGTATGATACTTTCCACAAACGATCCCGTACACGTGGCATTTGCAGGTCTTGACCTGAACGGCATTTGCATATCCCGATCAAATGGAAATGCCATAGTAAAACTCTCTAGCGGTTACAACATCTGTGTTCCTGAAGAATGCTGCACCTCTACATTGGAACATTTAGAACAAAAATCACAGCAAAACACGGTGATCGAACCACTGGAACAAGATGCAAATCTACCATTGCTTTCAATCGTTTCAACAGGTGGCACAATTGCAAGTACAGTCGATTATCGGACAGGAGCGGTGTCATCCAAGTTTACCGCAGAAGATATCATTCGTTCCATACCAGAACTTGCAAAAATTGCACGTTATAGAACTGCCCAACCATTCAACATTCTATCAGAAAACATGAGTCCAAGCATGTGGCAAGAGCTGGGACGCGCAGTGTACAACGAAATTTCCTCAGGTGCTGCAGGGGTTATTGTAACACATGGTACCGATACGATGCTCTACAGTGCAGCAGCGATCTCATTTATGCTTACCACACCAGTACCAGTTATCTTCGTCGGTGCCCAGCGTTCGGCCGATCGTCCAAGTAGTGACAACACCATGAACATGATATGTTCGGCAAAAGCAGGAGTTTCAGAACTAGGAGAGGTGGTTGTCTGTATGCATGCTACATCCGATGATGTAGAATGCGCAATTCACCGCGCAACTCGAGTACGCAAAAACCATACATCACGCCGAGATGCGTTTCAAAGCATAGGAAGAACACCGGTAGGGATTGTATCATATCCAGATGGTACAGTAATTCTTGAAAAAGATGCCATTCGACGTGGAACTCATGAACCTCAACTGCTTGAAAAGATTGAATCTCACTGTGGTCTCCTCCAATATTATCCAGGAATGGATCCCAAAGTGTTTAATGCGTTCTCGGGATATGCAGGTTTGGTGATTGCAGGAACTGGACTCGGTCATGTTGGAACGCACTGCATCGCAAAGATTGCAGAGCTTAGTGCTTCAGGGACATTGATAGTGATGACCTCACAGTGTCAAGCAGGCAACGTCTGCGATCGGGTCTATGAAACTGGACGTGATTTGCTAAATGCAGGGGTTATTGAAGGAGGATGTATGCTACCAGAAGTGGCTCTCGTAAAATTGATGTGGGTTCTTGGCAATACCACTAGTCGCGAGGAAGCTGTACGACTAATGCAAACAAACCTAAAAGGAGAACTCGATTATAACCTAAGGAGGAATAGATAAATGACTGGTTTCGACTACGAAGCCATTGGTTTGAAAGTAGGAATTGAGATTCATCAACAACTCAACACAAAAGAGAAATTGTTTTCCCAAACGCCAGCAATTATTCGAGAATCAGCTGAACATACAGGTGAGGTGAAGCGATATTTCCGTGCTACAACCTCAGAAAGAGGTGATATCGATCGAGCAGCAACGGAGGAAATGCTTGCAACACGACTGTTTACATATTATACCTACGATACGACGAGTTTGGTGGAGATTGATGAACAACCTCCGGATCCGTTGAATTCTGAGGCATTGAATCTGGTATTGACAATTGCAAAGATGTTGGGAATGACACCACTTCCACAGATTCATACAATGCGAAAAATGATTGTAGACGGCTCTACCCCTAGTGGATTCCAACGAACAGCGCTAGTTGCACTAAACGGCACAATCAATCAGACCTGCCAGATTGAGACAGTCGCGATTGAGGAGGATGCCTGCCAACGCGTTACTGATCAAGTATTCTCTGTGGACAGACTTGGAATTCCTCTAATCGAAATTACCACTGCACCATGCATGAAGACTCCAGAGCAAGTACATGATGTAGCCCAGTACATCGGGATGACACTACGTTCAACAGGACGGGTGAAACGGGGGCTTGGCACAATCAGGCAGGATATCAATGTATCCATTCACGATGGGGCTCGTGTGGAAATCAAAGGTGTGCAAGAACTGGATCTAATTGCAGAGGTTGTTCACCGTGAAGTACTGCGCCAACAGTCACTACTTGCAATCAGGGATGAGCTAAAGAAACGCAATGCGCAGGTGAGTGGCGAAGTGTACAATGTAACCTCGATCTTTTCGGAAACAAAGTCGCTAATGTTGAAGAAAGAAAAGGTAATTCTTGGAACAATACTACACGAATTTTCTGGACTTATCGGAATGGAGATTCAACCAGGTCGAAGACTTGGTTCTGAGATGTCAGATTACGCAAAGAAGTGTGGAGTTGGTGGCCTATTTCACACGGATGAACTACCTGCCTATGGAGTAACAAACACGGAGGTTGTTACTCTAAAAGAAATGCTGGGTGCAGGGGAGCGCGATGCGGTGATCATTGTTGCAGCAACAGAACAAAAAGCACGATGCGCAATGCAAATGATAATTCATCGTGCAAAAATGGCTATAAGAGGAGTCCCAGAAGAAACACGGAAAATGATTGAAGGGGGATCAACCGCATACATGCGCCCATTACCAGGAGCAGCACGAATGTATCCAGAAACAGATATTCTGCCGGTTCCTGTGAGTAGGAAATACTGGGAAAGCATTGAAACCCCCGAGCTTTTATCCGATAAAGCGAGACGATTTATCACCACATATGACCTTGATGCTGGTATGGCACATCAAATAGTGTTTTCCGAAAAACTTCCTCTGTTTGAACGAGCTGTCTCCGAGGGAATTCGCCCTGTATTTGCGGCACGTACTATTCTTGCATCTTTAAAGGAGGTGCTTCGAGAAGGTGTGGATCCAAAGGCGATCTCCGACGAGGCTGTAATTTCAGTAATGAAGGAAGTAGAGGCAGGTAATGCTGCAAAAGAAGCTGTACCGGAAATTTTGTCGGCGTGTGCCCATGGAATGACATTAACTGAGGCAATTGCAACGATTGCACCGGCATTTTCCCATGAGGAGCTGCAGGAGCTAATTCGCGCTATTGTTGGAAAACGCGTTGATTTCATAAGATCACGCGGGAAAGCAGCGCTTGGGCCACTCATGGGAGTGGTGATGAAGGAGGTTCGCGGGAGGATCGATGGTAAGGTGGTTTCAGATGTTTTGGAGAAGGAACTAGGAAGGATCGTCTGAATTGTTCAAAGACCTTGAAATACAGGTAGGTGTATTCTCTGACATCAATAATTGAGATATATTTAAGTGAATAGGACACGAATAAGTAAGGAGTTTAATATGGGTAAGACAGGTAGTATTAACTGGCACCAAATCAAGGGTGTTAATGGTCAGATCAGACTCGTTCCACAAAAAGAAGGAGAGGTCAAAAAACCAGGACCGAATCAAAGGTTCAAGAGAGCAAGTATTGTGATGAAAATTGAAAGCCACATGGCAAATGCTCCTCAACAAGGTCGACGTGGACCAAAAATTGCAGACCCTCGAGTTCGTCGCCGTATCCGCAGATCTAAGATGTCCATGATGGGAGCAAAGGCAAAGGCAAAGCGTTGAGAATTTTGGATACAATACGTTCATCTATAATTTATGTCTCTTCAGAGAGGAGAGTACATTTCCGATCATTTCTATTTTCTGTATTTTATCTCAACCATTCATAATCCTACAGCACCAATAACGATAGAAGAATCTATGGTGCATCTTACTGTTGATATCGGAGGGCGACCTGGTGCTGACTGTCGGGGATTTTGTGCCTACTGCTACTTCAAGCATTCGAAGGATGTACCACCATTTGGCTGTCGGTACTGCCTTCCATTTTTAAAAGGCTGTGACTACTGTTCCAATGGAATAAAAGAGAAATATTCCGGGTTTTTACCATTGAACACCGTTGCAGAGTCATTTTTAGCAGATCTCCAGATGATTACAGGAGATATAACGCGCATTACCATCTCTGGAGGAGGAGACCCAAGCTGCTATCCTGAGTTCTGCGATCTTGTAGAAATGCTAGGGACGCTAAACATTCCATTACACATCGGTTATACCAGTGGAAAAGGATTTGATAACCCAGAAATTGCAAACTTTTTGATTGCCAACCATCTTACTGAAGTGTCATTCTCCGTCTTTTCCTCAAGTGCAGAACTCAGAAGGAAATGGATGCATGATCCGACGCCAGAAGTCTCACTTGAGATCATCAGTCGCCTCGCCAAAAAGATTGATGTGTATGCTGCGATTGTTGTCATTCCTGATGTGAACGACGGAATCATTCTCACCGAAACACTATCTTGGCTCTCAAGGATAGGAGCGAAAGGAGTAATCCTGATGCGATTTGCAAACCACACTGACCAGGGACTTATTCTGGAAAATGATCCGATTCTTCCAGGAAATCGAGTGCACACTGTTGAAGAATTCTCAGTTTTAGTTCAGGAGAGAGCAGCGGCATTCCCAAAACTTCGGATATCCGGAACGCCACTGTACGATCCTCTGTTTGACGCGCCATTTTCTATACGTAGGATGCCAGAATTATTAAAACTCCTGCCAAAAATTCAGAAAAGGGCAACAATTATATCTGGATCCATTGCATCTCCTTACATAAGAACAATTATCTCAGCCTGTGGTGGAGATCCATCCTCAATCATTGCAGTCAATAAAGAAATTGCATGTCTAATAACCATTGATGATCTTTTAGAACTTCACCTTTCAGAACTCAGTGAAACAGTGATCATTCCAGGTCGGGCATTGGTGCATAATGCGGAGGCAGAAAAAGTTCTTTCACGGGATGGAGTAGTACGCACAGTCATTCGAGGACCTGAAATGCTTTCAGCAGATGGAGAGACAAGTATGGGTATGACAAAAACAGATATTCTCACCATAGAGATAGAAGGATTTTCAACACTTATTCAGCTGATAAATCAGTATGGAAAGCCTATATGAGATATACTAAATTATATAATAAGATAGGATACACGTTCAAAAACGAATCCTATCTTAATCGTGCAATGACACGGAGAGCATATGCTCGAGAACATGAAATACCAATGAACGAAACCATGGATGCATTGGCGGTCCTCGGTGATGCTGTGCTAGATCTAGTTATGATCGATACGATCATAACAGATGGGGAATATGACAAAGGTGAAATAACTCGCAGAAAGATCGAGGGCGTCAATATGACAGTTCTCCGAAAAATAGCTGAACGATTGGAACTACCCTCATATATACAGTGGGGAAAGGGTGAATTTCACATGCAAATATGGAAAAACGGTCGAGTGTCTGCAGAATGTTTTGAGGCGTTGATAGGAGCTGCATATATAGATGGAGGAATTGAGGCTGCAGCAACAATTATAAAAATCACCAAAAATTTGTAATATATTGATAAAATAACACCGAACAAAGGAAAAACGGAGCGTTTTCTTTAGAGAGGTTATGAATGGATTCGGGAGAAACCTTAATTGTGACTTGGTAGATCCATAGTTTTGATTTGGGTATAAATATGCACATAAAAGAAAAGAGGATAGAAATTATCCTGCAATCATACAATTATCGATTGGTATGTTGCAGTACAATTTGCTATGATATAGCATAAAGAGAAAATTCTTCAGATATTCAAGTAAAAGTGAGATCATATTCATAAATGGCTGAAAGAATTTTATCAGTCGATAAAATTTTCTATAATCGAAAAAACATCGTTTCTAATAACCATTCAAAAGATATAACATTTGAAGCAGACCTTACCCATGAAAAAATACCAATCGTTAAAGGGGGTATTTCCTTTGATACCACAGGAAATTACAATGAGACAAATGAGAAAATCTTATTATTTCTCGGTATGTATTCCAATTGATGCATAATATCACAACATCTCACAGAACCGCATTGTATCACTAAACATCCTCAAAGAGAGAGAAAGAGATGTACACCAACAATAGAATAAATATTTTAACATGTTTATTCGGTGCGAGATATCTGGATGTTCGGGCTGCTTGGTATTTTATGCTCAAGCGTTATGTCAATGACTACATCATCAACCTTTTTGAAATGTGGGAATATTTATGCATATATATATGCATTGCAATAAATGTGAGATGTAGAGATGCTCACCAATCATGAGCCATATAATAACTAATTGAATAAAAAACAAGAACAATATATCATCATCAACGTAAGTAAAAAAGATAAATACTCTCATCTGTGATTGTGATACTGATCAGCCATCATCATGATATAAAACCCGTTATTCAGGAAAAATCGGATATTATTCTTTAGAAAAACAACGTTGATGCAGTGATTTCCACACGCATGAGTGCAACCAAGAATGAATTTTAATTCTTTTCGAAATTAGAAAGAATGTGATGAGCGCAGTTCTAAAATAAAAAAGATCTATTTTATTATGGGTCTGGGCAAGTTCCATACCGACGTGCAAGGTAGAAAATTCTTTGCAGTGCAGAAATATTAGTGCATACAGCAATGAAAATAACAGCGATCCAGATTTGACTGACGAAACCAAAGAGGATAAGAAAGAGGATAGTCTCAGGTCGACCAAAGAATCCAATGCCTTCCAGAGGATCACTAATCTTTCCATTCTCTTTTTTATTATAACCGATTTCAGCGTAGGTTACTGGTTTTATAAAGGTGTTCATCAGAGAACCGAGAATTGCCAGACCGATAGTTGCAGTATCAAACCAGGATGGGAAGAGAAGAAACTGAGAAACAGATACAGAACCGGAAAGACCAATACCCAGAAGAACTATACCGTCCACATATTTGTCAACTATCCAGTCGAGTACTGCACCAAAATCACTCTTGCAATTGGTTTTCCGTGCCACACTTCCATCAATGAGATCAAGTATGGATGAGATCAAAAGTAATATACTACCAAGGAAAAACAAACACTGCATATAACACACAGCACAGGCAATACCAAAACCGAGAGAGAGTACAGTTATCTGGTTTGGTTTGAGTCCAATACGGACGAAAATATCACTGATTGGATCGATGCAACCAATCAGCCGAGGACGAAGAACCGTAATATTCATAGTAACCTAACTGCTTCAAATGCCTAATAGGCATGAAATGATATACTTTTGGATGGGATTTCTATACCAAATATTCTTTAGCTTTTATTTCTATATGAAACAAGAGGAAATATTTCATGAATAAGATACTACATAAACCCCATGTGCTGATGATTTCAGAGATTACAGCTGATGGGAAACTCACTCTAAAACGCGGGGCATCCAGTAAAATTCTGATGAAGCATATGTCACATGAAGCAGAAATTTTTCTGCATAAAACACGAGCGGCCTACGATGCAATTATGGTTGGTTCATCCACAATTAAGATTGACAATTCATATCTGACTGTGCGTATGGTTCCTGGAAAAAGTCCATTGCGAGTGATCCCTTCAAGTATGGCAGATATCCCACTGAATGCAAATGTGTTGGATACCTCATCAACTCCAACAGTTATTGCCGTGTCGGCTGCAGCGCCTAAAGAGAGAATTGCTGCGCTTCAAAAGAAGGGTGCGTCCATCGTTGTTTCAGGAGAGAAAAAAGTGGATTTCCCAATACTGATGGATATTTTATATCAGAAATTTTCAGTACGAAACTTAATTGTTGAAGGAGGACCGACACTAAACTGGCACATGTTGCATCACCATCTAGTGGATGAGATACGATTAATTCATCTCCCATTTATTGTTGGAGGTAAGGATACACCCTCACTAGTGGGAGGAATACATATCGATTCAGAAGATCAGATAATCCAGCTTGAACTATTAGATACACAGATGGTCGGAACCAATCTGGTTACAGAGTATCGCGTACTGTAACGCACAAATAAAAAATAATTCAACATAGGTACCTAGTAGATGCTGTAAAAGAAAAACGAAGGACACATACACACAGACTCCATTACACATCCAATAACAACTCATTTAGGTCGGAGATAGCATATTGAAATAGAGTTATTAACTATATTAAAGAATAACAAGATGAATAGAGTATAACAGAGATATAGAGACATACGTCCCATTTTACTTATATAAACATGATTAATGAAAAATACCAGAGCTGATATAGAAATACACATAGAAACTCTAAAATTTGAAAAAAAACACTATTTTATTCGGTATATATTACACAATCGACTTTTCAAAAAAAACAAAACGTCATCACTTATGATAAGGGTCACCTCGTAAAATCCTAAAACCGCGATAAATTTGCTCAAATAATATAAGACGACTCATTGTATGCGTAAATGTCAATCGGGAAAGAGATATCACTCTATCCACTGATGAAAAAACTGTCGGAGAGAGACCAAACGAACCACCTATAACAAAACAGATATTCCTTCCTGAAAATATAGCATCTCTTAACAGCGAGGCAATTTCCTCACTAGTTATCAGTGGTGCTTGAGGATCAAGCGCAACTGTACGAAACCCTGTATTCACGCCTGCAAGAATTCTTTCACCTTCACGCTCTATCACATGCATCTTCGAGGATGAGGATGCGCTTTTCAGAACCTTCACCTCCACAAGTTCAGTTATAAAGACGGTAGCATATGGTCTTAAGCGCTTTAAAAACTCAGAAATCCCATCATTCAGATAACGATCTTTAACTCTTCCAATAAACAGTACCTGAATCTGTATTCAGAAACCCCCATCAGTACCTAGAACCGTGTCTTCTACATATATCATGACATCAATACACATATGCAATGCTGATCTTTAAATAGAGTACAATCAGTTGGACAAAGAGACTTTGTAAACTCTTAATACATCCCTAAACGATCAAAATATAGCCAATAGCAACTATATATACATTCTCAAAAATTATAGAATATAATTAAGATACTACAAGCAGTCATATTGCTACAAAAACTTTTTTCTTTTCTTAATATCTATACAGAATCCTCATAGTAAAATAGACAGAGATATTAATAAATTATAATGATAGAAAATAGTAACTCAACATCCGTACAGGATCTTCCCTATGATCCTGAAACTCTCCGACACATTAATGAGCATCCATGTTATAGTCCAAAGGCACGACATTCATTTGGGCGATGCCACGTGGCGGTTGCTCCCAAATGCAATATCCAGTGTAATTACTGCATTCGAGACTATGATTGTGTCAATGAATCTCGACCAGGCGTAACTAGTTTGGTTCTTCAGCCAAGAGAGGCACTAGATCTCATCGATGACGTCGTTGCAAAGATGAAGCACATCAAGGTGGTGGGTATTGCGGGCCCAGGCGATCCTCTTGCAAATCCTGAAACTTTTGAGACTCTCCAGTTAGTTCATGAGAGATATCCAGAGACAATTCTCTGTATCAGCACAAATGGCCTTCTTTTGCCAGATAAGATTGATAAATTAGAAAAATACAATGTACGCAACATCACAGTTACTCTAAATGCAATTGATCCAAAAATCGGTGAAAAAATATACACCTTTGTTGAATATGAGGGGAAAAAGCATCACGGTAGAGAAGCAGCAGAACTCTTACTTTCCAAACAACTTACAGGAATTAAGGAAGCAATAAAGAGAAACATGCTGGTAAAAATCAACACGGTATATATCCCTGGAGTAAATGACACCCACATTCCAGAAATTGCTAAGACAGTAGGAGAACTAGGTGTGTTTAACTTCAATATTATTCCTCTCATTCCTCAGTACAAGTTCAAGGATATAATACCCCCAACTCCAGCAGAGAAAGCACATATGCATGAACTTTGTGCGCCATATGTTCGTCAAATGCGCCACTGTCAGCGTTGCCGTGCTGATGCAGTTGGTATACTTGGTAAAGATGTACAAAACGAGTTTAGTTGCACCAGAAAAAGAGAGGAACAGAGATAGCTTATCAACAAGATACAATTCTTCTTTTGCAATTTTTCAAAACCTTTTTTATGGACTCAACACTTACAATATGTAAGTTGCAATATGATAGAACAGGAAGAACTAGCTCCTCTTTTAGATATTCTTGGAAATCGAAATAGACGGAGGATACTTGATCTTCTCCGCCAGAAACCATGCTTTGTGACGGAAATATCAGAGCGTCTAGTAATCAATCCAAAGGCCGTCATAGAGCACCTGGCAATCATGCAAAAAGAGGATGTTATTGCCTATTATCAGGATGATAAACGGAGAAAATACTATTATCTAGTGCAAGATTTTGAACTATCAGTACAAATGAGAAGACCAGAACAACCCCCAATGAGTAATGCTTATGCACCCACATCAAAACGTGTAGGGCCAGATGTACCCCCATTAACCGATAAAATACTCATGATACAGCATCTCCTGGATTCCCGCGAAAAACTAATCGAAAATCTAGAAGCTGTGGAAAATGATATCAATGAAATGATAAATGACGTCATTGTCAGCGGTAAAAATGTATTCAAGAATGGGATGGAGTTGGAAATTCTTCTAGCACTCATCGACTCACCGTTAACACTAATAGAACTCTCCGATACTATCGGTCATCCAGTCAACGAGGTGACAGGATCCCTGCGTACACTTTTCACAAAGGGATATGTAGAATCAGAAGACGGACGTTATCGAATAAAAGGACTGCAGAACGCGGTATCACTCACCTCAGGGAAAGTTTTTTTCCAATGAAAATTTGAGAGAAAGTCCCTGTTTTGTTTCGGATAATAAAGTAGATAAATTCTAATAAATGCAGAATTCATAATGAATTTTTTTTGAAATATGGCGAAAAAATAGTAATTTATCTAATAAATTCTTCGAATTACTTGCAATAATAAAATTTATAAAAAAAATTATTTTCTACCACCAACGATAACCACAGTTTTTTCGATCATCGTAGCAAAAATACCATTTCCTAAAACACCAGGAATTTGATTAATTACTTCCTCAAGGCAAACAGGATCATCAATTTTCCCAAACACGCAATCAATCACATAGTTTCCATTATCGGAAACAACCGGACCATCCTTTTTTATTCCTTCCCGCATTTGTGGAACTCCTCCGATATCCCAGAGTTTCTTTGCAACACTACCATAAGCAAATGGTAGAACCTCTATTGGGACGGCAGCATCAAGATGTGCTACCTCTTTACTAGGATCAATTACCACAACAAACCTCTTTGCCGCATCGGCCACAATCTTTTCACGCAGAAGGGCAGCACCACGACCCTTAATCATCTGTTTTCTGGGATCAACCTGATCTGCACCATCAATCGCAATATCCAGCAATGGATGCTGAGTCAGAGTTGTAAGAGAGATGCCATATTCCTCCGCGCGCAACGCCGTCTGATAAGACGTGGGGACACCAAGAATATTCAAGCCTTCTGCTCTTATGCGCTCACCCAACCACTCCATTGCAAAAAACACGGTTGAACCAGTCCCAAGGCCAACGATCATGCCGTCTTCGACCATATTTGCTGCACGAAGACCAGCATCCTTTTTCGCTGCAACAACAAGATCACTCATATCAAACTCGTAGGTTGCCATCACATATAAGCATCTAACGAAAAGATATATTGTATCCCAGATATTTGAACAATGAATATCCACCAAACCTAGTCAAGGAAATAAATGATATTAAGATGGTGTGAATAATTTGAAGAGAACAATAATGCAATGATCTGAGCTCTCATAACATTCTATACAATGAACACACTGAAGGAGAAATATTCACTCGAAGATCATTGACACTAAATATCCTCATATTCTTGATTAGAATTACAGATTATTAATCAATAATCTGTCGCAAAATTGTACTAAAAATCAGGATTGTTGCATTTATTCTCATCATTCATTGAGTCAACGTTTCACACACATCACATAAGGAGGTAAATAAATATGATAAGTATCCCAATCGTTATCTATTATAAAACAATTAAGATACATGAAAATCTCAAGATAGGACAACATTGCAACACAGTATTATTGAAATGAGTAATGCAGCAGGATAATTGAGGTTTGAACCTTACACAGAAAAAAAAACTTATTTATAATAACACCGAGGTAAATCTCATCACAAATATCGCCTTTTAGATAAAATTAATCAGAATATCACATTTCATAAGACTCAATGTTTAGATAGAGACAACTCATCATGGTGATGGACAACATTATCCTCATGTCTCACATTAGAGGTAGATATCACATGCATCACAAGAGGATCATTGAAAATATATCACTACAGAAAACCATAATCACAAATTCTATCGATCATTTTTGAGAACACAGGAGAGTACGTCATCATGACCAACGGGAGATAAGCAGAGATAGTTGAAGCAATCTTTAGAGATCCAGGATGTTTTCTAGAGGTATGAAAAGTCTGAACAGTCTGAGCTATAGTCTCAATTGGATGACAGTTTTCCAGGAAAAAAAGCGTATTGATATCAGAGGATTTGAAATGTAAAGTCGATATCATCATGGCAAACCATATGAAAATGAAGTCTCTGCACTCAGTTCATAATGCTCCTAAAAATGAGAAGGGAGACCTCCATCCATAGGATTAGTTCTCCACGCCTACATATTCGATTAAATTCGAGATCATATGGATCAAAAAACCAATCCAAAATAGCTTTTCGAAAAATTACTTGAGAAAGAAAATAGGTCGTAATGATCGTAGTCTATTATTATTCTATAATACAAACCATATAATATATAGCTCGTAAAATTAATATTTGATATCGAAATAATTGTATCAAGAGAATAAATCACACAATCAATACAGACGAATATTTAAGTGATTCTGTTGATCCATGAGTTTAAGGAGATATTTCTCCCTGTATCATCCTAACAACGTTTACGCAGGAGATAGTATGGGAGTACTCACCAATTAATTAGAGATCGTTCATACAGTCTTAGTAACGATTTCAGAAAGCGCGTCACTTCAAACATATAACCCAACTCCAGCTGAACTTACCTCGTATTTGTTGCAGAAATAGATGGTTTACACTTGGTAAAAAAGACTTCAACCATGGGAGATAGAGATAATAACTACAAGGTTAACATGAGATAGGGGAGAGGTATCAAAGAGAATAGATACAAAATGGATTTACATATCTGGCAATCAACACAGAATTGGATATTAATAATGGAAGGGGCGAATAACGTACGTACGGCACAAAACCCACCACTTGCAGAGATAATTAAGCTAGTTCAGATTAATCCGTTGACGACACACAATAGGAATGATACACTACATTCTCTTGGGGAGTGCTAAAAGAATGACGAATGTCTTGAATATTGAACACCTAGTAATAGAACGATCTGGCCATATAGTACTGGAAGATATTAATTTTGTACTGCATAAAGGTGATGTTGCGGCAATTATCGGACCAAACGGGGGGGGGAAAACCTCATTGTTGATGAGTATTATTGGCTTAATTCAGCCAAAATCGGGTGTGATCCAAGTTTTTGGTAAAGAACCTAAGCGGGCACGATCTCAGATCGGGTATGTACCACAAGTGCGTACGTTTGATTTTTCGTATCCAATGACAGTGCGAGATATGATACTGACCGGGCGACTTGGACACATATCAGGAATAATGAAACGATATCGTGAAACGGACTATACTGCTGCAATGAACGCAATTGAGGCAATGGATCTAAATGGATATGAAGAACGTCCAATTATGGAGCTATCTGGTGGGGAACAACAACGGGCAGTAATTGCTCGCGCACTTGTAGGAGAGCCAGAATTTCTAATTCTGGATGAACCGACTATCTATGTAGATGGACCTACTGGAAAACGACTAATGACACTTTTGGAAGATCTTCGAGAGCGAATGACTGTACTGATGGTTACCCATGATATTAGTGCGATGTCAGAGCATGTGAACAGGATTGCATGCTTAAACCGAAAAATGTTCACGCATGATACAGATAAGATTACAGAGGATATGATAAAGGCCACTTATGGCAGTCAAATGGAACTACTCACACATGGTTATGTACCTCATCGTGTTCTTGCAAAGCATAATTTCGATGAAGATGCGGAGCACTTACGATGATAGATATTCTGTCGTATGGATATATGCAACATGCGTTCCTTGCGGCAGGGCTTGCAAGTGTTGTGTGTGGGATCATCGGAAGTTATATTATTGTCCAGCAAATATCAGCAATTTCAGGAGGAATTGCACATGCAACATTTGGGGGAGTTGGGCTCGGATATCTGATGGGGTTCTCACCAATTGCAGGAGCTGCAGGGTTTGCAGTATTAGCGGCAATGATAATCGGAGTTTTAAAGGAGTATGCCCAGCAAAAAGTGGACATGCTAATTAACGCAGTGTGGGCAATAGGGATGTCACTAGGAGTTCTGTTTGTTGCGCTAACACCACGATATGTCCCAGATATTGAATCATATCTGTTTGGAAACATTTTGCAGGTAACAAATGGAGATATTGTTCTTGCAGGATGTTTAGCAATGATGATTATAACAGTAGTTGCAGTGCTATATCATCCATTTCTTGCGGTGACATTTGATGAAGAGTATGCAACAGTCATGAATTTACCAGTGAAATTACTGAATATACTCCTACTGATCTTGATTTCGTTGACCGTGATAATTCTAATCCAGGTAGTTGGAATTATTCTCGTGATCGCACTTCTGACACTACCTGCAGCAAGCTGTCGAATGCTAACCTCACGACTGGGGGTGATGATGATAGGATCTTCTGGGATTGCAACTGTGGATTCGTTCGGAGGGATTGTTTTATCTTATTTTTGGAGTGTTCCAGCAGGAGCAACCATTACCCTTACAGCTGCTGCAGTATTTCTGATTGTAATTGGAAAACAACTGTACAAGAAAAGGGAGATGAACGAGTGTTTAACTCCTTTTTTAAAAGAGAGAACACACAATAATAGAGACCATATCATAAATAAAAAGTAAATAATAAACATATAAATATTTATTTTTCTTTCTCAACAGCTTTTTTTGCTCGTTTTATCCGCTCTTTTGTTGTAAACCCCGTGATCAGATATAAATACTGGCGAAAGCGTTTGTTGGTATCAAGAATGATTGCATCTGCCTCGGGACTCGGCATAGAAAGAACCTCTGTGTTTGTCTCAGTATCGACAATTACAGTCTTGTTCTTTTCTCCAGCCCATACTTCAAGATGCGACAGGCTCCCGTACGAAATGGAATAGTGTCCTGCAGCAACTATGGGCTCTGTCTCAAAAATATCAGTAAATCCAGTAGCAATCCGAATAGGAAGATCCTTGGACATTCCACGTTTAACTTCATACTCATGCATAACTATTATAGATTTATGATAGGCATGAATTTAAGTACTTGTCAAATGAGATATTTTAGAAAAAAGATATCCTATAGCACAGACATAAAGTATGAGATCTTCTAAATTAAAAGGATACCTTATTATAGGGTAACACGAATAGAATAAAGTATTAAAAATGGGCTTGTGGCTTAGCCAGGATAGAGCGTCGGGCTTCTAACCCGAATGTCGTGGGTTCAAATCCCTCCAGGCCCGCTTTTTTGATTTTTCAAGGGAAAAAAACATTTCCATTATCTCTAAAATCAACGATAAAGAGAGGCGATAAAAACGTGAAGACTCTACTAGAGTGGGATGAGATCTCACCAGCATAAAGATCCTGTATTTATTAGAAACAGGGACATATAACGTAATGAATTCGCTAGCATCGCTCCTTATAACCAATCAACGTGGCAACAATTTACAAAACAGAAAATGACAAAATTCAGGATAATCAAGAGATAATTTTAAACATGTACAACATCTGTTATAAATGTCACAATCATCAGATTGATATCCTGAATCGTTCCGCAAATGATGCATGACTTTAGGAAAAGAGATAGCAGAGTTCATCATAATACATGAGGATGATATAATTTTGCAGAGATTACGTGAAATATTTGTGACTGGCATCGATGAGGAAAACACCACCAAACAACATTAAAATTCCTAATAAAAAAGATTTTTTAGAGTTTAGTAACAATTGTTACAATATCCCCATCATCTACTTTATGCTGAAGTCCAACCTTTGCCGCATTATGTTTCACTGACGTTCCCCAAATTTTTGCGTATCGAAACTGATCCACAAAATCGCGATGCAACCTGTGACAGATGTCCTTGATAGTGCTTCCCTTTCGCATAATCATTGGCTCTTCCATGTCCGCATCCTCACCATACGGTTTCATGTAAATGCGTACAAATCCAAGATGCTCATAGATAGCCTCCTGCAATTTGTCAATGTTATAATCCGCATGCGCCGAAATCATAATTGGAACGACACCATATTTCTCTTGCATCTCATACTCAACCTCTTGCCGCTCTCTTTCGGATATGAGATCTACCTTATTAATAGCAATGAATGCGGGGATGTACATCCGATTGCCCATCATCGAATCAATGAGATCCTCTTGGTTTACATTATTTCCGCGAATAAGCACATCTGCGTTCATAATCTTGTTTTCAGCAAGAATTGCGCGAACATCTTCAATATCTATGTTCACTGAACCGACAGTATTCAGATGGATACCTCCAAATCCAGTTTTTTTGATAGTGATATCTGGTTTTGTTTTATTGATACGTATCCCTGCGTCGTAGAGTTCGTGCATCAACACATCCACATGTACTCCATTAAAAACATCACCCAAGATCACGATCAAATCTGCAGTACGAACAACAGCAATTACCTCCTTACCACGCCCTTTGCCCATCGCTGCACCAGCAATCAGGCCAGGAATATCTAGAATCTGAATCTTTGCACCTTTATACTCCATCAACCCAGGAACAACAGTCAACGTAGTAAAAGCATATGCCCCTACATCACTCTCAGCTCTAGTCAATCTGTTTAACAGTGTGGATTTACCCACAGAAGGGAAGCCAACCAATACAATCGTCCCATCCCCGGATTTTTTGACCGCATATCCATCACTACTGCCGGCAGATTTCATTGCGCGAGTGACAGCTTCATCCTTGATCTTGGCAAGCTTAGCTTTTAACCGTCCAATGTGCTGCGAAGTTGCCTTGTTGTATTTGGTATTTCTGATCTCGTCCTCAATGGCTTTGATCTCTTCTTCAAGGCTCATGTTGTCTATATCTATACGTTTTGGGATTAGATGAAGATATGGGAAAAGTAATCATTAGGATTTCGTCAGATATAAATATTTTATATGGAAAATAAATTATAAAAGAACTTTGCTGATATAGTGTAGTGGCCAATCATGTCGGCCTCTCACGCCGACGACTGGGGTTCGAATCCCCATATCAGCACTCCTTTTGGCTAGATAATCAACCTAAAAAATATGTATATCACATGTATGATGTTGTTATTGTAGGAGCAGGACCAACAGGAACAACTGCGGCCAGATTGTGTGCAAAGGCAGGACTATCCACCATGGTGCTTGAAGAACATGCCACGATCGGGTATCCAATGCAATGTGCGGGACTTTTATCTATCACAACGTTTAGAGAATGCGAGATCTCAACGAAATCCATTCAGAACTGTATCCGTGGAGCACGCATCTGTGGATCCAACGGGCATGAACTATCCTTTGCAACAGACACAACCAAAGCATATGTAGTAGATCGTGGACGATTAGATCATGAAATGGCAGAACGCGCTGTGGATGCGGGAGCAGAGTTTTCTTTGAAGACTTGTGTAACTACAATTAATTCAAAGAAAAAAACGCTGTCAACACTCGGAATTTCCGGGAAAAATGAGATTCACTATAATATTTTGATTGCAGCAGATGGAGCACGTAGTGTTATTGCTAGGGGACTTGGGATTCCCCCGTCACATCACATCTATGCGGGGATTCAAGCAGACATCACATGGAATGGATGCCCAGAGTGCGTTGAAATATACCCTAATGCATCCCCGGATTTTTTTGCCTGGGTAATCCCTCTGTCACCCAAGCGTGCACGTATTGGACTATGTGGGCTAAAAAATGTCCATGCGCGTTTTACTACCTTCGCAAAAAACTTTGCACCCACAAATATTCATTCTGTGACTGGAACAATCCCAATTGGTGTTCGTAGCCGTACATATCGTTCAGGATGCATAATTGCAGGAGATGCAGCGGGATTTCCTAAACCCATTTCGGGTGGTGGCATTTACACAAGTGTACGCTCAGCCCGCCACGCGGCAGCAATAGTCATTAAGGCAATGGAAACGGGAGATACATCAGATCAGACTCTAGCTGAGTATGAAAAGCGCTGGTATGCAGATTTCGGAAAAGAGCTTGAATTTGGTATCAAAGCTCTCAGACTGCGCTGCATGCTTATGCCAAAGGAAATAGATTCCATAATTGATACCCTAAATACATCAGAAACAAGAGAGATAATTACAACTATGGGAGATATTGATAGACCATCATCTCTGCTTTTAAAATTGATGAAAAATCAGAAAATAATCAGCACATTTGGAGTTCTTGGTGTAAAATCAATGATACGAAGTATGATCATTTAAAAGTTAAAAAACAGTTAGTAATACTTATTACAGATTAAGTGTTATTATAACCAGTAAGTGATGCAACATGCATATACCTGATTTTATATTTGGATATAGCACTATAGGGGTTCCAATTGGTATCTTTTTTTGGATCATTGCCATGATATTGATTGTACTTGCAGTAAAATGGGCACAAGAAAATCTTGAAGAATCAAAGATACCAATCCTTGCTGTGATTGCTGCAGGAATATTTGCGCTTCAGGCATTCAATCTCCCCACCGGATTTGGAGTGAGTGGTCATCTAGTTGGGGGTGCACTATCTGCAATCGTGCTTGGATCTCCATTTGCAGCAGTGTTTGTTATGTCAATTATTCTTGTAATTCAAGCACTGATTTTTGGAGATGGAGGAGTTCTTGCCATTGGTGTAAACATCATTAACATGGGTGCTATTGCAGGATTTACTGGATTCTATTCATTTACAGCACTTAAAGAAAGGATTGGTATCCCAATTTCTGCAGGGATTGCTGGATGGATTGCTAGTGGAATTTCAGCAAGTGTCTGCGCTGTTGAGATTGCAATTATAGGTGCAGTCCCACTCGACATTGGCCTTTTGACTATGTTGATTTATTATGCACTCATCGGGATCATTGAGGCTGTTATCACAGGAATGGTGGTTGCTCTTATATTTCATGTACGGCCAGAACTCTCAGGGAACTCAAAAAAGAAAGGGATGGCCACCATGAAATTTCTGGTGATCAGCCTTCTCATTGCCATGATGATCGGCGGTTCGGCAGTTTTCTTAGCATCCAGTGAACCAGATGGCCTAAGTAGTACGCTTCTAGTAAGTGAAGGCGCAAAGGATATCTTCGCTCCAGCACACGGTGAAATTGAGGTCGCACACGATCCGATCGGGTGGAAATCTCCACTACCAGATTGTATATTCGAGATGAAGGAGACAGATGCAGCAGGACGATTAATAACAACAATAATAGGTATATTTACAGCAATAACAGTGATTCTTCTTGCAGCACGGGTAGTGCATTCAACGTCGAAAAGGAAGGAATCATAATTAAAACCATTATCTCTATATCATTTTTTCACCTATGGGATGGTACGAATGCATCTGATTGAAACCCGAAATCTCTATCATGCCTATAGTACATCGGTGGAGAATGTTCTGAAAAATATCCATTTCATCGCAGATGAGCGACAACGCATTGCGGTCATTGGACCAAATGGCGCTGGGAAGAGTACGCTGTTTCGTCACTTCAACGGAATTTTACTCCCTCAGTCAGGAGAGGTACTAATCAGAGGAGAGCCAATTACAAAGGAAAACCGTTCCGAGGTGCGAAAACTTGTAGGTTTAGTATTCCAGAATCCAGATGATCAGGTGTTCTCACCGACAGTGGAACAAGATATTGCATTCGGCCCATACAATCTTGGATTAGACGCAGAACGTGTTGCAGCACGAGTGGATAAAGTATGTGGAATACTTGGGCTAGAGGATTTGCGCAATCGCGCACCACATCATCTATCAGGAGGGGAGAAAAAACGCGTAGCAATTGCAGGGGTACTTGCAATGGAACCACAGGTGATGGTGCTGGATGAACCAACGACTGGTCTCGATCCACAGGGAGTCAAGGAGCTGCTTAAATTTTTGAATGAGTTATCCAAGTCATACGGCATAACAATAATCTACTCGACACATCAGGTTGAACTGGTCCCAGAAATGGCCGATCTAATATATGTGATGGAAAAGGGAGAGATTACTGGAATAGGGACACCTGAGGAGATTTTTGCGCAAGAAGATTTACTTTCCCGGGCACATCTGAACCTTCCAGCACTGCCTCGCTTAATCAGAACCCTGCGAAAACATGATGTCGAAATAGATTCTGCCTACACATATCATGATGCAGAACATGCATTTCTAAAGGCATTTAGAAAATTATGAGCTTAATTGACGAGCTGTTTGAAATTGAGAGAGAAGCAGAACGAAAGAGTCCAATTCACACTCTTGACGCTCGCATAAAATTGATTCTATGCCTACTAGGACTTGGAGTAACGGTGTTGCTTCCCCACGGAACAGCAGAGCCTTTTGCATTTCTTGTTATCTATATACTATTCTGGACGTTATATATTGTTTCAGGAACATCATTACGATATTATTTAGTGAGATTGCTGTTAATTATGCCATTTGGTCTGTTTTTTATAGTTCTCCAACCGTTTTACCCAAACCCATATTTTGAAGTATATCACGTTGTAGCAACCCTTCCATTTGAGATTAAAATGTATTGGGAATCGCTTATATTCAGTGTGTTGCTACTAGCAAGATTTGTGATTTCACTATCATTTATTATTCTTCTATCAGCAACAACAACAATGCAGGCTATTCTAACCGGAGTTGCACAGCTGCGAGTCCCACGCCTATTTGTGATGATTATGGGACTCACTATCCGATATGTGTATGTGTTCGCTCTGGCATACCAGAAAATACAGAATGCTTTTGCAGCTCGCAACTTCAATGGATTTGACAGGAGACTATCACTGCGTTACCGACTGTATGTAATTGGAAGTGCAATAGGTTATTTATTTGTACAAGCAATTGAACAAGGAGAACGGACGTATGTATCGATGTACTGCCGCGGCTATTCTCCTACATCTACTGCATATCATGTAAAAAAGCCTCTTCAGATGGCAGAGTGGATATTTCTTCTGTTTGGATCCGGGTATTTAATCGTGTTTCCGTTGTTAATGTATGGAATATTTTAACTGATAGATGAAATCAGATAGACTGAGAAAAATGTAGCATATGAGGCCTTATCTTGAAAATTTATAAATGAGAATGCTGTGACTAAGTTATGTCAGATTTTAACAGCACGCTCGAGCCCACTGAAGCACATTCTCCAGCACCACATCACGATTCTCACGCGTCACCTCAAGCACATCCACAGCCGGATGTTCTCGAACGGCATCCAAAAATGGGATATGACAATCTCGAACGACGCCTAGAACTGGAATTGGGCCATTAAGAACAGAAAAAACAGCCTCCTGAAACAAAAAGCACGAGGATTCCATCCATCCAAGCTCATCCATAACAACCAGGGGCCCCGAACACGCCTCAAGGAGAGACACACCTCGAGAAAGGAAAACGGTCTCATGGAACACTGGTTTTTCCCCAGGAATACGATGAGCTAGGTGAGATGCAAGCGCACAGTCTTCTTGCGTTCCTCCTGCAGGAATCAAAAAAATATCAGACTCACCACATTCATTAAAAACTGCAACTGTCCGAAATCCAGACACAGGAATATCAAGTTCTTTAATCACACGAGAAATAATTGTACTCTTTCCCACCTGGACAGCTCCTGTCAAAAAAAGATGATGAGACATAAAAACTACATAAACATATGGATTGCAGATGTATAAAATACAATCGACACTACACCACAAATTGAAAAGTGTAGAACATTCATATTCACAGCTGCATTACTACGAAAATAAGTTTATTTCATCTTTTTACCAAAAATTTTTAAATTTTAGTAATTTAACTGCTGAATCAATACCTAGTGAATGAAGAATTTCACATGAGAGTTGAATGCATAAACAATTATATAGGCTGCAGCAAGCAAGCACAGGTTATGATAGTGCGCTAATATAGACATAAGACCCTAACATGGACCTAGACTTGACAAACAATAATATATATATATATATATAGGTTCCTTATGCTGTGCACGAATTGAAAATGAAATGTTCCAAAAAATCTTCGAGTATATCCGCAAACAAATAGATAGATTCGTACATTGTACAACGCTCAAATTCAACAAATTCGGTACAAAATATCAATATATACAATTTCTTGAACAAAAACATATACGAATATAGATAATAAACATTAAAAATCCATTATTCATTAATAATGAAAGAAAAAAACTATAACTATTTTACTGAAGAACCCTCAATAATTTAAGGATAAAATTAATTATAAAATCAATATGGGACAGGTTTTCGGTTGAAAGCGCACATCCAACCTCTCCTAGCATACTCCTTCTCGCCCCGCTACCCTGTGGGCGCCATACGTTCACAGTAGGTCTGCTCCCTTCCGGGCCTGAACCGGTACCCATGACAAGAGAGGAACACATCCCTCCGGATATATTCATCCTCGCCGTTGACCTCACAAGACGAGGTATCATCGGCAGAATATGTTGCATCAGTTAGACTACCACAGTCGTCCTCAAACTTCGTCCCCTGCATATTGACAGTTTCAGGTTACAGGTGACGCCAAACCACCCGGACTAGTCCCATATATAATAAGGCATTCTCTAGTTAAAATGATGTAGGATGTGGTAATCATATACACACAATATAAATGAAAATAAAACAAAATAATTATTTAATTAACTTCCAGGAAAGATATAGAACGACTGAAAAATCATAAAAGTTTAAACTAATGTAACTTGATAAATCTTTGTGAATTCCCAAACGCATAAACCAAAAAATAACGAGCAAATCATTATTTCCCCAGAAATCGATGATGATGCATCTAGAACAAAAGATATCAGAATAAAAATGGGCCCGGAGGGATTCGAACCCACGACCACCCGGTTATGAGCCGGGCGCTCCACCACTAAGCTACAGGCCCTATGCTATGAGAATAATTACAGAAAATGGGATTGCAGAAATGTCTCTACATCCCGAGAGAAATTTGTTCCCTTGCAGAAGAACATATCATATTTGGCATACATCTACTTAAAGGTGTCCGTTTGCTAAAAATTACTATTCCTCACTTAGTGAGGAATAGTAATTTTCATGAATATAATCTCGATCAATATTGAGAAAATACAAAACAGATACAAAAATAAAAAACGCCGCCAACAGGACTCGAACCTGTGACATGCTGGTTAACAGCCAGCCACTCTACCAACTGAGTTATGGCGGCAACTTAAGTCACTACAAACAACATGATTTCTCTTGTATTATTTCTTTATTATTTAAAATATTATCAATATTAAATTTTACGATATCCATAGAGGATAATTCAAATACTAGGAAAAGATTATAAATATTCCAAATCTTTATCACAATGGACCAGTCTGTAAAACAACACGCATGATAAAGATATAAAATTCAAAAAAATCCATTTTCCCTTTGGTTTTACTCAGAAATTATAATACACCACAATCTATCCCTTTTCATCACATAACTCAGAATCTAATTCCGCGAGAATTTTTGCATGATAGTACTCCTCTTCCTCCTTTGCATGAGCGAGACGTTCTTCTCGAGTAGAGCCATGAACATTCAGCCATGTTTTTGTTGCTTTATACTTTGGAACAAAAAACAAAACAGCTATAACACAGGCACAAACAGCCGCAAAAAACACCGGCATCTTAAACCAGTACTTATCATCTATGATCACCAACGAGCAAACAGCAATCGCAATGGAGATGATGATAATATTCAAGAGGAGAACACAGAGAGTAAATTTACCTTTGAATAGCATCCGATCTTTTTCATCCATTATTATATATATAAGTACCACTGCAATAAAAATACATCACTCTAGAAACGTAAATGATTTGTTTAATAACTATGAAAACACTAACTGATGCCCTGGAAAAACAGAACTTAGATGCATATGTTGCCTATGACTCAGCAGAAAATGCAGATATGCGATATTTAGCAGGTTTTCTTACATCTGATCCATATATATATCTATATAAAAAAAACAAAATGGAAATGATTATTGTCTCGCCCATGGAGGAACGACGGGCAAAAATGGAAACATCATGTAACGTGATAACAAGGAATTCCGTGGGATTTCAAGACATCCTGCATAAATACAAGGACATGGAACTTGCAACGGCACAAATGATACGGAATCTTGCTGGAACTAAGCTCTTAGTACCAGCATCAATGCCTGTTGGCTTTGCACATACGCTCATGACAGTGGCAGATATAACCATTGATCGAGAGACAGTGGCATCCATGCGAAGCGTGAAAACACCCGAAGAGATCGACATCATGCGAGATGTGCAACAGAAGAATGAAAAAGCAGTCCGTGCTGCTGTGGAACATATTAGAAAATCTGACATAGACGAACACGGTGGCTTGATCCATGAAGATGAGGGCATAACCTCCGAAAAAATACGCGAAATCATCGCAGAAGTTCTGCGCACAGATGCATGCGAAGAGCGAAACACCATCATCTCGTGTGGTCCAAATACAGCAATGCCCCACTGGCTTGGTACCGGACAGCTGTACGCAAACCAACCAATTGTAATGGATATTTTTCCCCGTAGTCTGAAAAACGGATACTTTGCCGATATGACAAGAACCATCTCTAAGGGCGCTCCAGCGAAAGAGATCATAGATATGTACAAAACAGTACATGCTGCAAAAGAACTTGCGATAGATATGATTCAGCCTGGAATTACTGGAGCAAAAGTTCACAATGCTATCGCAGCATTCTTCACAGAAAATGGATATGAAACCGCAGGGGCATCAGGATTCATTCATAGTCTGGGGCACGGAATTGGCCTCGAAATCCACGAAAAACCCACAATCTCTCCATTCGGTGGTGTTTTAGAACTTGGGAATGTCATAACTATTGAACCTGGACTGTACTATCCAGGAATTGGCGGAGTACGCTTGGAAGACATGGGCGTTATCACTGAAAATGGATTTGACAGATTTACAAATTTTGAGGAAGAATTAATAGTATAATATGAATGATATCGAGCTTGACAACTATCTAGAAGCAGGAAAAATTGCAAAGAAGGTACTTCAAAGTTGTGCAGCAGAAATTAAGCCTGGCGTTCTAGTGAGTGATATTTTTGATATGGTAGTTGATCAAATAGAGACAAGAGGGGCAATGTTGGCATTCCCACCCAATATTTCTCTTAATGACGTAGCTGCGCATGATTCACCGTCACCCAATGACGAGCGCACATTCACCACAGGAGATCTAATCAAACTTGATATTGGGACACACATTGATGGATATATTGCAGACACGGCAATTTCTGTAAACCTCGGCACCCATGAGAAACTCTGTGAAGCGTCAAAAGTAGCACTCGACGCCGCAATCAAGGTTGTAAAACCAGAAATGGTAGTAAGTGAAATAGGTGCAGCGATTGAAGATGCAATAATCTCATATGGATTTAAACCAATTATAAATCTCACAGGTCATGCTGTTGCACGCTATGATTTGCATCACGGTCTCTCCATTCCAAATACCGGGCTCTTTGGAACCAGCGTGCTTCGAAAGGATGACGTGATTGCAATAGAACCGTTTGCGACAACCGGTTCAGGAATAGTACATGAAGCCCCACGTGCAGAGATCTATCAGATTATAAATAACACTCCTGTACGTTCCTCAATCTCCCGAAAAATTATGAAAAAAGCTGCAGAAATGAACGGTTTGCCATTCTCTCGTAGATGGCTAAACATACCAAAGGCCGATCTTGCCATCCCAACACTCCTTCGCCAAGGGATCCTACATGTATATCATTGTCTTGCGGATGTGCCAGATAGCTTCATCGCACAGTCAGAACACACTGTGATAGTCACCGACGACGGACCACTCGTTACTACTCAGTAACTCTGTTCTGTGGTTTTTGAGAATATCGGATAAAAAAGATTTTTAATGCACTTCAGAAAACTAGAGATGGAGGATAGCGTCCAATTCTCTCAGACGGATGAACACCACAAACATTGCCTCATTGCTACCCATGAGAAAGTAGATAGTGAAATAAACAAGAGAAGCAGTGTCTCTATCCTATAAATACTCCATATATATATATATATCCAGTTAGAGTCCTGTATTCCTTTATAAAAAAATAAATCAATTTTGAATTATAAATGCAATAAAAAGATGAATATCAGAGATTTCATATATTCAAACACAACACTCGCAAAATATCAGTTGTGGGCACAATAATGCCCTGCAATGAACTCACGGATCATATGTGCAGCAACAACCGCCGTTTGACCCATATCATTTGGAAGCACTTCAACATAATCAAATCCTACAACATTCTTTTGTGCAATTTCACGGATTACTATCCGAATGTCTGCAGGGGTTAGCCCAAATGGTTCGGGGGTACCAAGACCAGGTGTCATACAGCAGTCAATAGCGTCCGCGTCGATAGACAGGTACATTGTATCATCACCGATCAGATCCACTACTTCTTCCAAAACAGAGGAGATGCCTCTTTCCTGGACATCATCAGCTGTATAGAGATAACATTTTTCCCGTGCAAAAGAAAACTCTTCGCGAGTACCACTACGAGGACCAATCAGAATAATGTTTTGTACGAATTCTAATATGCGCGCAGTTACACTGTCGTGATTATAAGAAGAACCTCGAAACTCATTCTGCAGATCCAGATGCGCATCACAGACCACATACCACATGGGCGCAAGTGTACGCACTGCGCCAATTGTCACAGAATGCTCACCCCCGATTAGCACAGGAAACTTCCCGTCCAAATGGAGATCCAAAATTATGTCTGAAACCTGATCGATCACAAGATCTGGAAGGCAGTCGCAACAGAGATCACCCATATCATGGAACAAAATATCTGACATGTCCAGATTATAATAAGGTAAGTAGGCCTCAAGATTGTAGGATACTGCGCGAATTGCCTGAGGTGCATCACGCGTACCTGCCTTGAATGAGGTAGTACCATCAAATGGAACACCAAAAATTACATAGGTCGCATCTTTGTATGTGGATTCTGCATCTGCAAAAAAATTGTGCGAAAAAGACTGCATAGGAGTTAATGTACAATCTCAGAGATCAAGCTTGCGCTTGCCAAGAGATTCAATATAGGGAACTTCCTGGGCAGGCTGGAATGTTGCAACAATATCATCATCAACAACAAGTTCGAAGTTATTGAAATCCTTCATATCCATAAAGGTTACAACATTCCCAGAAATGGTCAAAATTTGACCAGTCTTACGCTCTACAATAGGTGCATAAACTGTTGCAGATGTCGGAGAAACGACAGAACGTTTCTGACCATCAAAAAGGCCAACAACATCAAGTCTTGCTTTTGCTGCACCATGCTTTCCTGGCTTGGAAATGGCAATACTCTGGATCTTACACGGTTCATCATCAACAACAACATAACGACCTTCCTTGAGCTTCCCAACTTCTGTCTGTTCCTTCATAATAATAAACTCTTATTATTTATGTGAAGTAATCGCTTATGAGTGTTGCGACCGAAATGCAGAGTTGCAGCTTGCCTAACTTCACCGGTGCATTCATGAGACTTTCGCACTAATACAGATGTATCATATGATAACTCCATTTCAGTTTCTCTCCGTCTGTGATGAAGTTGGAAAAATCATGATGCAGGAACTTGCACCGATTATAGGATCTGCATATGCTGGAGAAGAATTATGCATCGGTGCGGACAATACCCCAACAGAACGCATAGATCACATGGCAGAGGAGATGGTATTGTCAGTTTTTCGTGAGAAGCAACTCTGTCGCTTACTTCTCTCTGAAGAGATAGGAATGGTTGAGATAGGAGGAGATACAGGAATCGCTTATCTTGATCCAATGGATGGGACATTCAATGCTGTGTCTGGCATACCCTTCTATGCACTCTCCATTGCCCTTTCCGATGGATATCGAGTGATGGCAGGATATGTGAAAAATCTTGCAAACGGAGAAACATTTACTGCTATTCAAGGAAAAGGGGCATGTTTAAATGGGAAGCCAATTCAGGTGTCAACCGAGACTATGCTGGACCATTCAGCAATGAGTGTGTATGCAAAAAAATTTGATATGACACGAATGGTGCAGCTCGGTCATAAGATCCGTCGATGGCGCCTTTTGGGAGCGTCGGCACTTGAACTTTGTTATGTTGCTTGTGGACGACTCGATGGATTTGTAGATATGCGAAATACTCTACGGGTGACAGATGCAGCTGCAGGTATCCTTATCTGCCAAGAAGCTGGAGGGGAAGTAACACTACCTGATGGGAGTGCACTCGAATTTCAAGATAATGTAGTATCTGGTCGATGTGTTGTCGCAACAAATCGGGTAATTCATCGAAAGGTGATTGAATATCTGAGGTCATAATGAAGATCTGTATTGTATCCCGAGTGGATTTTCGTGAACCTATTGAGAGAGGAAGGTTGCTGGGTTTGATTCTGGAAAAGGCGGGATTTGAGGTGATTTATGAAGACTCAATTGCGTCCAAACTCGGATATAATGGGGTGTCCCTTGCATCTTCTTCATTTTCAGCAGATTTGATTGTTGTATTAGGAGGAGACGGGAGTGTACTTCGAACTGTGAGACTGCTTTCACGTCAGATACCAATTGTTGGCGTGAATCAAGGAAAAGTAGGATTTCTAACAGATCTAGAATGGGAACATGTGAGCAAACTTCTTACAAGTCTTTCTCTTCCTCTCCACGTTGATTCACGAATGCGTATTATGATTGAGTATGAGGGTACACAGATTGCCTCAGCACTGAATGAGGTTGTGATGGTTACATCACGACCAGCAAAAATGCTGCAGTTTGAAACATTCATTGACGGTAAAAAATCTGCAAAATACCGGGCGGATGGTCTTATTGTGGGAACTCCTACCGGGTCAACAGCATATGCAATGAGTGCTGGAGGACCAATCGTAGATCCACTGATTGAGGCATTCGTGCTGGTACCACTCGCACCGTTTATGCTATCGTCACGACCATGTCTAATCAACTCCTCAAGTGAGATAGAGGTACGACTAGTAAGCAGTAAACCCGCCCAACTAGTGCTTGATGGTCAGATCCAGTATGATATTGGCACAGAAGCATCACTAGTGATGAAAAAGTCTCCAGAACCAGCACTTTTCCTTAATGTGAAAAAAAATTTCTTTGAAAAAGTTGATAAGAAACTTAGAACTTTATAATATTTATAAAAATAGCTTTATTTGAAAAATAACATCGAATATGACAAAGATCACTGCAATCAGCAACATAAAGCATAAATCATAGTTTGTTCAAAAAGTTTGATTATTATAATCTGCAGTTAAAATTTCGGCATTTTAAAAAGGAAATATTATATGATTGCATACCCTATTTCCTCATTGTGGATGACATGAAATCAAATATCAATTTTGAAAAAATCTCATCTGTACTTAAGGAAAATTTAGAACTTGTTGGATCTCCGATTGCTGTGAAGATTATAGTGTCCCCTGAACAAATTCCAGAAGGTATTCCCGAGATTGAGAGAAAAATCCGTCACTGCAAAATGGTATCTCTAGCCCGCAACGGACAAGTTTTCTATGCAACTGATGCAAAACATCAATGTGGCGGTGGGGCATGGGCTCTTGGGCTTCGAGAACAAAGTTCGGTTCTAAAAACAGGAGAACACTATTACAAACTGAGAAAATATGAATCAATTGATTCTTGCATCAGAACAATGAACACTGTGGCAAATTTGCCACAAGAAACGTATGCAACGTTGTATGCACCACTGGAAAAAGCAGAGTTTGTACCGAAGGTTGTGTTAATCTTTGCAAAACCAAAAACAATGCTTAAATTAGTCCAAACAATATTATATCGACTCGGCGGAAGGTTGTATCCTCAGTTTTCAGGAATTCAGTCTGTCTGCTCAGATGTAATCTCTTACGTTCTTTTAACCGGTAAACCAAACTTCTCTTTCGGATGTGATGGATCGCGCAAATTTGCAGGGATTTCGGATGAGGAAATGGTTGCAGGAATCCCAATTGAACTGATTGAAGAAATTGCTCAGAATCTCCCCTTTGTAGTGAATGCTGAAGGATATAAAAATTAGATACTTTTTTTTTATTTATGATTGACTGAAACAAATTCTAAGGTGAAGTACATATTACTACAATTCTCCCATACCAAAGAAAAAAAATCCAAAATGATCTTCCTATTTTAGTATCAGAGAGGGACACAGTCTAGAGAGAGGCTGCCAAAGAAAAACTCATAAAAATCGAAATCTTAAACATTGTAATTAAGAGAATAACTATGCCAATACACAGAAAATTCAAAGATAAATATGACATTTCATACAAGAAATATGTACAAAATAGTTCCAACTTATTGAAAAAACTCATATTCCAAAGTTCATGAGGTTGATTCAAAAACAATATACTCCTTTGATTATATCTCAAACGTTCATATATATACTGATAAGTTAGGTAAAAACCTCTCTCCAACCAAATGAAGCAAATAAATTCGTATTCACTCGTTTAATCCATAGAGACCGAATAATTTTTCCATACCATATTCAATCACATGAAATACTATCAACAATGGCACTAGAGAGTTTGAGGTAACTAGAGATACACACAATCCATCATATTTGTAAGCAATATAACTTTAGCCAATGATGATATGTGCGCATAAATTTCTTTAAGATGCAAATCACAGAAAGTCACTCAAAAATCGCACCCATTCCCAACCATCCGAAAGAGAAACACGAGATCACACCCAAGATTTGCACGTCTATAACCATGCAGATGAGTTTCATCAATAACTTCTAAATATAGAAAGAGGGAGTAAACCTCCTCCCCTATAACGTGGAACTGGGCATTTCTGAGGGCAAGATAGTAGCAGGTGCACAACACTGCTGAAATACATTAGTGGGTGACAACTTCGAACTGATGATATGGAAAAACTCAATCACTTACCCCAAAGAATGTTTTTCCTTGTACTCAGCAAACAACTTCCCAAGTGTGCCTTCAGGATAAATACTGCGGAGAACCTGCATGGAAAAAATATCATCGATCATATCATGGAAGAACTGCGGCGGTAGTGGAGTTCGAGACACCGGATCCAATACAATCCGGAAACCTACATACCGAGTACATTCATCTGGATCATAAATCAGTTGCCAAAGAATCGGAGTGCTCTCAAAGAGTTTCTGGTTTGTATCACGCAACCAAACCATAAATCCAGGAAAAAGAGCATTGTCTCCATTTTCTGCAAGATCAACTCGCCAACGGAGATACTCGGCAGTCATCACACAACGAATTGAATCAGGATTGTAGGCAAGAGAGCTTAGTGTATAGTCAAGATGTGCAATAACATCGATGAGATAAAAGTAGAGAACGGGGTCCATCTCAGAAGGGCTTTCCAAGATTAGTGATTTGCGATAGAGGTACTCAATCTCCTTTGAGTACTCATTGCTTTGTGAGAACATAGTAGTAGTTTATCTGGGCAGACAAAAAGCATTAGTATGAAAACACAGAATATTACCGCAAGATTAAAGAGAGAACACAAAAGAAAAATGAATTGGAAATGGATGTTATGCCATAGAAATAGCACTTTCAGGGCACTCATCCACACAAGTCTCACAGTCAACACAGGATGATGCGTCAACAATTGCCTTGCTATTGTCTAATTCAATGGATGCCGCAGGACAGATGTCCACACAGGTCCCACAGCCTGTACACTTGTCTTTATTAATAACTACTACCATTTCAAATACCTCAATGATTCCTATTACATTTCAATCGGAAAATAAAAATAGATTTCGAATGAGATCAAAAACCATTTTTTCATCAAGACAAACACGAATGTTACAGCCAAAAAATTTCATTCTCAATATCATGAACAAAGAAGAGGTAAACATCAACACAGAGATTCATCGAACTCTACAGCCCCATTTAGGAGGAAATCAGTAATCCCAATCACATGAACAATTATGGGCAACAATAATTTTTTGCATTCATCCGCAGTACCACAACATATAAGAAGTTAGTCAATAAGGGAGGTTTCCTATATTCAAGAAAGAGACTACAATCCAAGATCGGTGCATGGCAGATATAGGAATAATGGATAAACAATGAATTAAGACAGAACAACTTTTTCAAAGACACAAATATGTGCAGTAGGAGTCAACATAGCCTCTTCTTCAATAATATATGATGGGTGATAATGACATGTACCAATGCTTGATACAAACACAGAGAGGATTAAATACCTAAAAAAACCCATAAAAAGTCGATTACAAACTCAAAAACCAGGAAGATAGAAAATAAAAAGATTTATTTGGCCCATTATGGGAAAAAATTACTTGCAAAAGAATCCTCACAGCATAGATATATTGAAGAAAACTGCAAAAAGAAAGGAATGATTGTAAACCTTACGATTTTTCGAATTAGCGACGACGATTATTGGTATTTATCTTGCGAGTAATGAACCCTGCAACGCGATTGCGGATGCGTTTACTCTCAATGGTGGTGATCTCAGAAACAACGTTCTTGTTGTCATCAAAGCTGTTGTTAAAGCTTGTTCCGTGCTGTTCCAAAAGGGCACTACCCATACTCTTTATATAGCTTGGCTTAATTCCCATGCAATAGTCCTCAGACATCTATATATTTAAGTCGTTCAGATATGATAAGGATTCTGTTTGCCACATCATCAGGTGTTTCCCCAAGAACATAGATCAAGGCTGCAGTTTTATTCGTACCACATTCAATAATCCCCAGTGGAACTCCATCCCGACAACAAGAAGCAACACCCCAATTCATACAAAATATTCCTGAAGGAAACGCCCCTGGATCATATTCAACAACATCACGCAGAGTTTCACGGACAACCTCTGCAATTTCATCAGTATAGCGAATGCATCCAACCGCACGAATGGAAACATCAAATCTAACAATTGTCATCATCACACGAATGAGTGGATCATTGGTTCCAAACCCAATCCCAGTCGATCTAATCACGGATACATCTTGTTTTTCGCGTGGATTGGGTACAGAGTAGGCAAGTGCGACACCACCAGGTGGAATAAGATAACGAGGAATGGCCATCACACGAACATGAGCTTGTTGAAGCGATTTTAATACAATGGACTGCTCCTTTGCAGACATAATCACAGCTCCTCTAATAATATTTGAACGAGGAAATGCTCTTTAAGGCTATTTCCATGCATATGAGAATTCACCAAAAATGGCAGATGAGGCAATAGATGTAGCAGTATCAAGTCCGTAATAAAAATATAAAATCATGTATGCACGCAGAAGATAAACATCTATCTCCATACATAAGTTTGCTCTATCAAAACTCATAAAAGCACACACATCAAATTAATTTATATATTTATGATAGGCTGGATTTTGGATATCATTGTTGGGATCTCTTCCCTGATTATCTTCGGTATTTTGATGTTTGCACTTCCAATGATCATGCCTGCGGCATATGGTTATATTGGAGCATTATTTCTGTTTGTTGTGTACATGACCATTGCAGGATTAACCATCATCAAGAAAACAATTGTCTAAGATATCAAGAGAAAAAAATAGATCTATAATGTTTGGATTCAGCGAAATTCATTTTTTTTGAGTTCGATTTCTTCAAGAGCATGATAATCTATCTTTTTCATCCTGGTACGTGGAAGAGTAGGAACAATCTCAATCCTCGCGGGAATACTCCATCGATTCAGTTTCCCCATCGCATACTCAATAAGCTGGCGTTCTGCCTCCATGGGATCCAGCTGCCTCTTCAATGTGACATATAATTTGATCCGAGTATCATGTTTCCATGGAATACCAATTGCGCAAACATCCTGTACATCAGGATGCAGCAGCATTATGTCCTCAATCATCATCGGATATACGTTATAGCCATTCACCTTCACCATGCGCTTGTATCGTGTGCAAAAACAGATTTCTCCAGTAGAGGTAATCCTTGCAATATCTCCAGTGTGCAACCAGAGCTTTCCATCCTCATGACGTCTGAGAACCGCATTGGTTGCTTCCGGATTACGGTAGTAACCGGTCATCACTGCATCACTTAAGAGACAGAGTTCTCCTTCCTGACCAATAGGTAGAACATTTCTAGTTCCCGGAACAACAGTACATATTTTATTTCCCATTAATGGTATGCCAACACAACCTGGCGGAACAGTACAATAGTTATCAACCATTAATGAACATACACTGCAAGCCTCAGTCAGTCCATAACCAGGACGGAACTTCACCATACACCCAGATTGAAGAAGAAGCTGGTTATATCGGTTAATCAAACTACTACTCACACTGTCCCCACCCGCAACAATCACTTTGATGAATGAAAGATCCTTTCCTTCAAACTCACGATACATCTGCTCATACATTGCAGGGACTCCCGCAATATATGCAATTTTTTCCAAAAGAATGGCGTGCACACACTCTTTTGCATCAAATTTCGGCAGGAGAACAACCATCATACCAGCTGATAAAGGAGTGTGAACAGAAACTACAAGACCAAATGCATGGAACATTGGAAGAACTGCCAGAAAGCCATCACCAACACAAATGTTCTCCCCACCAATACCGACTACAAGTTGAATTGCAACGGTATTTATCGCAAAATTGGATAACATCACTCCTTTAGCAGGCCCAGTTGTCCCCCCAGTGTACATAATAACTGCAGTATCTTGAGGAGAAGTAGAGATCTCCGGAACACCAGAAATTGCAATGACAGCACGTCCTTCCTCCAAAATATCTTCAAATTCAGTTGTATGCAGAAGTGTTTCATTTCTAAGATCTTTACGAACTGCTCGACGATACATCCATCTCATAAGATTGCCTTTCAGCGTTTTGGGAAAGTAGGTAAGTGTTCGACATCGAATAATCTCCACATCCATTTCAGAACAAACCACCTCATTGATCTCGCAGGTTAAAACATACTTACTCTCGGTCAGATTTATCGCGTATTCAACTTCTCCAGACGTTGACAATGGGTGTACCATGTTACAGATAGCACCGAGCAAATTAATCGCATAAACTGCAATAACACACTGAGGTATATTAGGAAGAAAGACTGTAACAAAATCCCCACGTTGTACCCCATGAGCACGAAGGCCAGCGGCGAACGCATGAACCTCTGTGAGAAGTTCTGTGTAGCTAATATGATTCCCATAATAGGAAAGAGCTGGACGCACATTTCCTGCATGTTTTGCGCCATATCTGAGCATAGAATACATTGTCTGTTTTGCTGATTCAGGATAGGTAATTATTGGCACATTGCTCCTCCAGACAACACATGATTCACTCCTATGATGTATTGAAATCAAATATAAATATTTACGGAATTATTGTATTTCCCTCAACTATTTCTGAACTGATGTTTTTTTCAGAAACTTGCGTGTGAACTTCCTCACGAAGACGCTTTCGATCCAGCAATTTTTTTTTGGAACGATAATAGTTGAGAGGATGAGTAACTTTGTTGCACAGGGAGTCATGATTCACACAGAGACCATGCGTCAGCATGGTCTGGCAAGAAGGTGTAGTATATTCATGCAGTGTAATATGATCCACTTGATACCTTGTCATATCAGTATCAAAGTCAGGACTTTGAGCAAAAATTCCAGCAACTTGAGTTGGAGTTAGGCCAATATTGCTCAGAAATGTTGTCATCGCAAATCTTCCCGAATGCGACAAATTGATCCCAGCCATCGCTCCTGAAATCAACGCCTGAATACCAGGAGGATAGGCCGACTCATCAATTTCTCCAAATTCAGCAAGTGTTCTCTCCTGCAATACAATCATAATCCTATTGCACCAAGGAGCAACCGCATGTTCTATGGATGGTGGTATACTAAGTGGCAACTGGGATGCAAGAATTTTTCTAATACGTTCACGCATTAATATATCAAGTTCATCATCAGAAATGAATACCTGACCAGAATCCACATCACGGTTAATAAGGCGCCACTTCAAGTCACGAATGGTTGCGGAAAGCTCCACATATTTGATTACAGATATTTTCTCAAGACCAAGAGTTAGACCAAGTGTTTCACATACATGATTTTTGAGTTTTGCATTTGTCTCATCATGGATGAAGAAATACACGCGTTTTGCCTCCATACGTGCAAGTCGCTCAATGAGGTTACGATCCCTAATGCAGGAAACAAGAACACGAGCCAGGATATATGTTGCAATATCAGCTACAGCATCCTTGGATTCAGGATAGATTTCTTTTCCTGCGATAGCAAAAACAACTCGCTCAACCGCAGTGTCCAAATATTTCCTCCCGAGAACAGATGCAATAAAGTCATGCATCTTAATACCACGAGATGCAAGAAATTCTTGGGATTCTTTCAAAAAAGGATAGTGGGATAGGTCGCGCGGATCAACGGCGAGGCGCATGATCACTCTGCCTCAATTCTTGGAGCAAGCAAATATCCAATCTTACCTTTACCATCTGCATAGACAAAAGAGAACTGTACTGGATGATCATTGCCAAGGCATATCTGCACTTTATCGGCTTTACCAATGGATTTACCCATATCCTTCAAGTAATCAAGGGAAAATAGAGAACGAACAGCGGCACAGGAAAGATAGTGGACATCAGCACCTGCAAGCTCACGTTTGATTCTGGCACTGTCACCATCAGCATTCATGGTGAATATCAGGGTATCAGGATTTACAGAGAGGGAAATCTTGTCAGAGACCATTGCAGAAGCTTTAATCGCATCATAAAACATGGAACCATCAACCTCAAAAACAGCAGGTAGATCAAGGTTTGGTGTGTTCGGATCTTTTCTGATGGTCTTCGGATCAAGGAGAGTTACTGAGTATTCATATCCTCCAAAACTTATCTTCAGCTTTTTCCCGGTATCATCAAGTTCAAGTGCAACAGAATCAGTCTTGCCGATCATACCAATCATTGCCCGAATTTTCTCAATGTCAAGGCCAAGCTCCACTGGCTCTGCTACATAAGAGGAAAATGCACCGGATTCAAGCTCTAGAGATACCATAGCAACATTGGAAGTATCCACCGTGATTGTGCGGATACCGCATTCATCAACATGAAGTCGGCATTCATTTACCAGTGCGGAGACAGCATCGATAGTCTCCCGGAAAATATCGGCATTTAGTATTGCTTTTAACATCTGTAATACCCCTTGATACACATAAATTGCTCAGTGTGGCATTCGTTAATAGTACTATAATAATATACTTATACAATGTATAAATTTATATCATTGCTTTTCGGCTAATATTTTCGCCAAAACGTTCATATTTGAACAACATTCAATCAAACTCACGATGAGAGGATGAGATGATTGGAAAACAGCTTTTATCCTATAGAACATAAAAGATAAAAGTTTTCCCACTAATCGGTGCATCTCATGAAAGAGAATAATAAATGGAACCACGAAACCATGAATATCAAAGCATTTGCAGATCAGAAAGATCTTTATAAATTTGTTGAACTGCCAATTTTGCATCCTCTGGTACCTTACCCCCAGTAATAATAAGTTTTCCTGAACCAAACAGCAGGACTACAACCTTTGGAGCATCCAATCGATAGACAAGACCAGGAAATTGTTCAGGTTCATATTCTATCTTGTCAAGATTGAAACTCATGGCAATCTTATTGAGGTTTATGCGCGAACCGAGATCTGCAGAAGTCACGATGTTCTGAATATTGTAAGTAGGATTATCCACAATCTTAATATTGAGATCTCGAAGAAGACATACCAGATACTCAAGGCCTTTATTAAGACTATCAATGCTTTTTGCACCAGTGAGGACAACCTTTCCCGAACCAAACACCAATGCAGCAATTTTTGGGTTTTGCATGCGCAGAACAACACCAGGGAACCGCTGTTTATTGTACTCAGCGCCTGGAATCTGCGCTGCAAGATCAAGGAGATCCAATGTATCATTCACTTTTGTGGAAGCAACCACATTTTCAATCTTCAATGATTCATCTGGTAGGCCTAACATATTTATATCTAAATCAGGTAACTATATAAAAACTCGGTTGAGGACATAGAGAAAAATCAAATGGAGAAATTCAGACTATCTTCTTACACCAACTCAATCATATTCTCGCCAGGTATGCTTGCATTTGGTACAACGGAAGAACCTAACCTCAGATTCATCAGCACTACGAAGCTGGCGAAGCCACCATTCAGCAATGCCATGCCCACAATTCGGACACTTTATTGCACAAGTAGGTTTTGTTTCAATATCCATATCATCGTCAACAATAAGGATATCATTCTCCTGCATATAAGCAATTTTTTTCATTTGTTCTTTTTCTTTTGAGCTGATCCTTTCTTCATAACCACACAGGGTACAAATAAATTTTCCGTCTTTGGATTTCATCAATTTCCTACATTTGGGACAAAACATCATAGAGTTATATATTCGTTTTGAGATAATATATATATACTCTGACTAAACCAAGAGACCTATGCCACAGCATAGTCACTTTATTGAACAAGGAAAATGGTGTGACCAGTTCATATGATAGAGCAATTGATCGAAACCATTGTTATCCTATCTAGTATTGCATTTTTGCTCTTTCTAATTCCAGGAAATCATCAGAAATATGTAGCCAGCGCTGGATGGATTGGGACGGAAACAGTGCTTTTACTGATGTTTCCCAATTTTTTGGAAGATGGGAATTTGATCTATCCAACAATTGCGATACTTGTTTTACCGTGCATATATATCACTGTAAAACGCTTAGCCAAGAATGATTACTACGTTCAACGCCTAACATATGCAGCATCGATAGCCTACCTAATTTACGCGCCATTTGCATTCATCCCAATACTTGGTAACTGGCTAATCAGTGAAGTTGTAAATCTAGTTTCAATTGTTCTCACCATAATCAAAACACCATACTCATTGGCAACCTGGAATGTATTCATGGGAGAAAGACTCCCAGGAAACGAATTTGGATTCCAGATAGAGGTCATATTAGGATGTACAGGTATCCAAGCCATTTCTATTCTTCTTGGCGTAGTATCTATAATATCCTCAACCTGGAAGAAAAAAGTTGCCCTATTCTTTGTAGTAACAATACCAATTTTTATAATGAACATTTTCCGCAATGTATATGTGATAACTGCATATACACAGCAGTGGTATCCATGGTTTCAAGAATGGTTTCCCAAACCTGAAATGTACGGGTATGCAAGTTTTTTCTGGGCACATAATGTATTCTGCGAATTCTTTGCATTTATTGTAGTGATAAGTATTTTCTATCTGCTCTTCAAACAGAATCCAATAATGCTTACAACATTGCACGAGATCATAAAAGTATACTATGATGAAATAATTGAATTGTACAATAGAATATGCCACAAAAACCAATAAAAAGAGTCTATATTGAGGAAAAAGGCACCATACCAAAATTCTTCAGATAAGAACCTTTTGAAAAATATCAGATTTTGACGCAATAGGACTACAAAATATCACCAGAAACATTCACTTAGTGATATAAATCCAAGTGGGATTCAGTACATGCAAATTAGAAGATATTTATTCAGAGGACATATGACAATTACTCAAGTCCTTAGGTATTTTGGAAAGAGCCTACTTAAATGAACTAGACTCTTACAATATACACCAAAATAAAAAAGCCTTGATACAACTAGTGAAAAGGGAACAAGCAATATGAAAAAAATCCATTTTATCCTTCATATTTCAGATATAAGTCGAATCGACACAGATGAGAACAAATGCTATAGCAACATGAAGGAGACGGTACCACTATAACCAGAAGTCAAGACGTTTCTGATACTGTGTTATTTCAAGACGATCAAGGCCAGTAGAAACACGTTCTTCTGAGAATCCATACTGTTCACAAAGCAGTTCCAAGGCTTTTTCCCGCATAGGTGCTTTTTTTTCAATGGTGTAGGTTTTTTCCACGGGAGGATTAAGAAAATAACGGAGAATCTCTTCGGGATCAACTGCGCTCTCCGATTCGGTAATGCATTCATCAAACTTCCCATCCCGAACAATCTTTATTGCAGTTTTAGGACCAACTCCTCTCACACCACTGTTATAATCGGTACCAATGAGAAGAGCGGAGGCAATCAGTTCAACCTGGGTCATATCCAGCCCATGTAAAATATCTTCGAGAAGAAATCGTTCCGGATAAACTGAAATATATTTACCATGTTGGCGGCGTTTTCCAGATATGGTGATATTACGGAGAAGCTTCGGTGTTCCAAACAGTAACGAGTCATAATCCTGTGACACTGCATAGGTGACATCGCCTACAGATGCCATATATGCAGCCTGAGCTTCTCCTTCACCAGGAGCCTGGATCCATGGAATGCCAAGAACTGTCAAAAGTTTTTTGGAGGAGTCAGTGATAAACGCGTCAACTTGGGAGGAGGCCACTGCATATTTACGAGCAGAAACCCCATCACCATATTTCACAGAGCGTTCCCAGGAAGTTTTTGCATTTTCACGACGAGCACGACGTTCAGTAAGAGTATCTTCCTTAAATGCTGGAGGTATCCCATCAAACACGTACACAGGAATGACATTTTTTTCCACGAGATTAGCTGTGCGGAACAAAATACCACTCAAGTGAGATGTAAGATTACCTTCATCATCCATAAGGGGAGTTCCATCAGACTGACGTATCCCGCTTAAAAACTGGTACAGAGCATTGTATGCATCAATTGCTGCAATACCACATAGCTGATCCCACGAAAGATGCTCCGTATAAGCCTCAATAAGGGGGCGCAGTGCAATACCCATACCATTGGTCCTACCGATACATTCGACTTTTAATGCTTACGACTGCCTCAACGACTTTCTTTAAGGTAGTATCTTGCCGCAGAATAATTTGGCGACCAAGACTCTCAAGATTGTTGCGCATAATTCGCGCACGGTTGGCATTCTGTTCTTCGAGAGAGCGTAGACGAAAAAGAATTGAGAGTAACAACAAACCCAAGGAAATAATCAGAAGTTCAACTCCAGTTGCGACAATCGCGTCTTGCCAAAGTCGAACAATAATAATAAGACCAGAGATAATCATGATAATTACCAGCAAGATCTCCAGCAGAATCCCCAGGAAACTTTCACGACAAATATTCATATTTTAACTAAGGAGACCACTAAAATATTAAGCTACCTATACATGAGTGGGATGTCGTCTCGTTCTTTCGTGCCGTACTTAGGCATGATATTTCTGATGTTGACAACAGGAGTTGTGTCACTTCAGCTAATTGTTCCGATTACACATGCAGGAATTGGTGCATTCGAGGATCCAAATTCAATTGAAAATCCATTTGTATTCATGTTTATTATGCTTGTGTTCACAGCACTCCTATTACTTCTGATTAAGTGGAAAGCGCAAATAATTATCAGCGCACTTATTGGTACCAGTATAGCACTAGTAATCTACTATGTCGTTTCAGCACTGATATACTCATATTCTGCAAAACTTCCCTCGTCATTTATTGGAGTAGTCACAGCAATAAGTGTACTTATTTTGCTCTGGTATTGGCCAGAGTGGTACATAATCGATGGGGTGGGTATTCTTATTTCAGCGGGTTGTGCTGCGATTTTCGGCATATCACTGTCGATAATTCCCGTGTTGATCCTTTTAATCCTGCTGATAGTATACGATGCTATTTCAGTTCACCGAACAAAGCATATGCTAACGCTTGCAGATGGTGTGCTTCATCAAAAAATGCCAATTATGTTTATAATTCCAAAAACTCACAATTATTCCTACTGGAATTCTAAATTTTCTTTACAGGACAGTAGAGATGAGCGGGGCGCTTACATGATAGGCATGGGTGATATGATCTTGCCGAATATTCTTGTTGTCTCTGCACAAATATATACAGGAGGTGAGGCAAGTCTCTCTGTAGCAGGGATTGCACTTCCCGCACTAGGGGCTCTAATCGGTGGTCTCATTGGCCTGTGCTCACTGATGATTCCCTTGAACTCGGGAAAACCGCAATCCGGCCTCCCATATATTAACACAGGAGTAATTATTGGTTTCTTGGTTTGCTCCACTATAGTCGGATCCTGGACGTGGATATGATTTAGAATGATTACATGAAACTAGAACATATATATACCCGTTCTACTTAAAATGTAAATGATATTTGCATCGATAGTGTAGTGGTTATCACTAGGCGTTGCCAACGCCTAAACTCGGGT
>DALTYD010000024.1 GCA_029986255.1 Methanocorpusculum sp.
CGTACCCGTGACGTACACGAATTAGAAAGTGAAGCAGTAAGCACTCCATTCGTTATCTCAGACTCTATCCTAAATGATATCTCATCAAAGATGCGTTTATATGCAATGCAGTGTGGATCAACTCCCCTCACAGGGCTCGAGGTTCCAGCAAACGCATTGTACGGACAGCCACCACGACAGTAAGTAATATGAGCACAGGAATGATAAACCATGTTTACATGATCCCTGAACGCGCGCATACGTCTTCCAGCAGGAGATGCCATTAGGTCACCAATAGAAGGTACAGAAAAGACAGTTCCCATAACCCATTTAGGCATACCCACAAATCGATAACAGGGATATATTGCACCATCAGGGCCCACAGCAAACGTTGCACCCATACAGTCTGCAAACGTACAGACACTCCCACTCCGCAGAAACACCGATCGGCAAAGATCGTTTATATTCATGATTTCAAACTCCTCCACATGCAGAATTGCTTCATTCAATAGATAAACAAGAAGTTTGCCATACTCCTCAGGAGAGAGAGACCATCTATTTGGATTTTCATCTTTCAAAGATGGCAAGGCTGGATGAAGTTTCATAACCCATCGCTGTTCTTGAAAAAATCGGACAATTTCTTCCTTTTGTTCAATTGAGGAATTAGTAAAGGTGCAAATGAATCTAACATGAAGACCATGAGCAATAGCAATGCGATAACCAGCCATCGTTCGTGCAAAGTAATCATCGCCACGCTGAGAATTGGTCAGTATCTCCGGTCCATCGATAGATGAACCAAGTGGTACATGATGCTCCGCGAGAATTTCTGCAAATTCATCAGTCATCAGCCAAAGATTTGTCTGCATTGCAAATTCAGGAGACAAATGCGCAAGACGAGATTCAATCAACGGCAGAACACATCGATAGAACTCTGAACCGACAAGCATTGGTTCACCACCATGAAAGGTAACAGTCATCCGTTGTTCCTGCAGCGGCTCCAGCCATCTGACGATCGCTTCAGCAGTATCTATGGTCATCTGTGGAGAGTTCACATCAGAACTCCAGCAGTATTTACACTGACCCGGGCAACCAAGCGTGGGGATGATCATCACATGGAAAGGATTTTCATCAATGAGATACTGATTCCATGCGAAATATATGTTTCTGTCAACACAAAATTTTAAAAAAGCTCATGAAGACGATTTGGCACGACTCATATCATGAATCAGTATTTGTCCATTACGATAACATCCATCTCCCATAGTTAAGACATGGCACATAAAAAAGGAAGAACTTACAATGTTGAAAATGTCAGTCCCGCCCTCTCAGACATGCTGCAACAAAAATTAAGAAAGTAATAGATGGAGTATTTTGGATATTGATAACATGCTTAGTCTTCATAATTATTCTACATATAAATTTATAAAAATTAGATTTCATGTTTAGAATGGGATTCTTATTCTGCCAATTATAAGAAAATGCTGTGAAATAAAGAAGATATTTCAACTATTCGAGAGAAAAACAATTTACTAAGAACAGATGAAGAAAGTTTATCCTCTTCATTGTTCAGTGTCTGGCACAGAAAGAGATACCCATATTTATTACGACATAGGTATATCTAGTACCTATGAAAAGAGTGAAACTAGAGACAACTTTGGGGAACATTATCATTGAGCTACGCGATGACATGCCAATAACAGCAGGCAATTTTTCAAATCTCGTTGAAAAGGGATTCTATGATGGCATTATCTTTCATCGGGTGATTGATGGCTTTATGATCCAAGGTGGTGATCCGACAGGTACAGGTACTGGAGGACCTGGCTACCACATTAAGGATGAATTTACACCGAATAATAAGAACAACCGCGGAACCATCTCCATGGCAAACGCCGGCCCAAACACTGGAGGTAGTCAATTCTTTATAAATCTTGTCAATAATAACTATCTTGACATGGCACATCCGGTCTTTGGCACAGTTGTTGAAGGTATGGACGTCGTTGACACAATTGGTAAGGTGAAAACTGATCCAAATGATAAACCATTGGAAAAGGTGATCATCAAAAAAGCGACTCTAGTTTGATGCAATTCTCTATCCCACCAACAAATTAATAAACAAAATCATAGTAGAATAAAACAGCCTAAAATATCAGGAGAGAGGTATATAAAGATATGTCTGCATTATAACAGATAAAATTGGCTATAACAGAGCATTATCCTTCAAAATACTTTTTAAACTCAGAAAAAACCTAACTTCAACAATTTATTTTGCATGTTTTTTAACGAAGAATATAAAAAATAAGATAAGACCCATATACCCATCAAATATATCTATAATCATTATGGGTGTACTGTTCAAGGATGTCACAGAATATCAGAACATTGTTGAGTGATAGACAGTTTTAAACAAGTATTCTTTTCTTTTTTAATGGGAGAAGGTGTCGATAAGGTGAGAGAAACCAACAACGAAAACTAAAAAAAAATTTCCTGGATACGGAATATGTAAAAACTAAAATTTAGAATTTAAGTAAATGAAAAGGAATGGTAATGAAAATAGATAAGACAAACGAAAAAAGCGTTTCAAATTGGAGTAAATAAAAATGATAGTCCTCCCTCGCAAACAGACGATCTCGATGAAAATGAAACTATGCGATCCATTCAATGGAAAATTGACAAACATTGCTCGAATAATGAAAATTTCTTTTTGAGCATAATAGAGAAGGAGGGAGATGAACAAAGCGATAGTAACGGATTAAGTTCTTAAAGGTAGAACACCCAAAATCAGCAAAACAAAAACAATTCCCTATCCGATGAACGCAAATACAGACGAAAACCATGACAAAAGAGGGGGAAAGCACCAATAACACACATTCCAAACAACCATGTATTCGATTGATTCTAAATTCAATTTTTGGAAAAATTGATTGGAAGAAAAATAGAGAGAGATGCAAATATCAGATGCAAGACAGTTTTACCATATCCTCAGCAACCGTGGAACTCAATTGGAGACCAAACGTCGTCACAAGAAGGTTCAGGACATCCAAAGAGAGAAATTCCGGTAGAGATGGACCAATCATAATATTCTTCACACCAAGATGCAACAGAGATAGCAAAACAAGGACTGCTTTTTGTTCGTACCAAGCAATATTGTAGGAGAGAGGGAGAGCATTGACATCGCAACCGAGGGCATCCGCAAGAGCGCGAGCCACAATAACAAGACTGTAGGAATCATTGCACTGACCGGCATCCAGTACACGGGGGATACCATCGATCTCACCAAGAGCAAGAGTGTTGTATCGATACTTAGCACAACCTGCCGTAAGAATAACAATATCCGCTGGTAGTGATTGAGCAAACTCAGTGTAGTAACTACGATGTTTATCACGACCATCGCAACCAGCCATCACCACAAAGCGGCGGATCTTTTTTCCGTTGATGAGTTCTATGATCTTAGGAGCAAGAGCAAGGATTGCATCATGGGCACACCCTGTCAGGAGATTAGGACGACTAAGGTTCTCTGGAGGGATACACGTTTTTGCAATAGCAATGAGAGAGGAAAAGTCTTTACTTCCATCGGATCGAGTCTCAATGTGAGGAATCCCTGGAAATCCAACAGCGCCGGTAGTAAAGACTTTGTCAGCATAAGCTGGAGATGGTGGCACAAGGCAGTTGGTAGTGAAAAGAATTGGACCATTGAACTTTGTAAAGTCAGACACCTGGTCTACCCATGAACCACCGTAGTGTCCACGAAGGTGAGGATAGTTCTTGAATGATGGATATGCATGAGCGGGCAACATCTCACCGTGAGTATAGACATCAATCCCTTGATCTTTCGTTGCCTCAAGTAACATTGCAAGATCTTTGAGATCATGACCAGTCACTAGAATGCCTGGGTGCACCCCCACGGACGTTGAAACACTAGTAATCTCCGGAATTCCATAGATCTGATTTGCAGCGTCAAGAAGAGAGAGAACCGTGACACCGTGTTTGCCACAGTCCATAACTAGTGCAAGGCGTTGATCAATAGTGAGATCTTCAAAGCGTGAGGCAAGAACATCACGGACAAATGGAAGAATTGCCTCGTCACGTTTTCCAAGAGTTAGAACATGGGAGTAATAGGCAGCGAGGCCTTTAACACCAAACAGTAACAATGAGAAAAGTGAACGGGTGTTCAAATCTTCAATATTCTCAAGTCCTGTAGGTGCATCGAGAGCAGGTTCATCAACGGCTGGTGGAAGAGCCTGATAGGTATCGATGATGCAAGAGAGATACTCATTAAAGCGATTTTCATCGAAGTTAACATTGGTCAGCGTTGCAAACAATGCTTCAAGAACGCACGGTTCAAGGCTAGTATTAGAAGCTTTTGCACGATAAGAAAGGGCGGAAAGGTAGTAAAGAACACGATCTTGAGCCTCAGCAACAGATTTCTTCTTCCCGCATACTCCACCAACGGTACAAGCTGGAGTGTTAGATTCTTGACATTGTTGACAGTACATAGTATTCACCATGAGCGTCTTTATTATAGTAAATATATTGACAACACACCAAGATATAAGAAAAAGTTTCCAAAAATATACCATGTAAACATATCATCATTAAAATTTCAGGTAAGAGCGACGGAGTTATTGTCCAATGTATCTAAAAGATACAAAGATAAATATGAATCCACACCCCAAAATTTTTTTCATGCATGAATGCTGTACCGTGAACCAAACCGTTCGATATCTAACAAAGAAATGGACATTGTTAATTATTCTTGAGCTGTTTAAGGGGGAAAACCACACACGTCGATTTTCTGAGCTGAAGGAACAATTACCAAAGATTACGGCAAAAGTTCTTTCCGAGCGACTACGAGAGTTAGAGACAGAAGGGATTGTATCAAAAAGGGTTGATATGAGTATTGTACCAATACGTTCCGAATATACACTAACTGAGAATGGAATTGAACTAATGGATGTAGTGAGGAGAATCAAATATTGGGCGCTGAAGTGGAAGATCGACAATATTCCCTGTAGCAGTCAAGAGTGCCAACTCTGTAATCTATGAGAGAATGTGAAAAGAAGAGAATAGTATCGACAGATTACGTTCAGAAATAAGGCAAGCATTCATACAAGATACGTTGCATTCAATCTCAACGTGTAGGTAAATATATGTAGCAAAACAAGGGAAAAAACCCTGATGATGGAGTTAAAATCTCAAAATTTAGGTAGAAACTGGAAAACACTAAGGAAGATGTCGTTACAATATCAAACAGAAAAATTTAATTATGAAACAGACATTAAAAAAGGCCAAGGCCGGGACTCGAACCCGGGTCAAAGGATCCACAGTCCTATAGGATGTCCAGCTACCCTACCTTAGCACGAAACGCACCATTCTTAATCAAATTGTGATAGCTCCATACTATTTATTGTATGAAACACTCTATAAATTATGATGTTCTCAAATATTAATATATCCTTTAGACACGGTTCAATGAGGCATTCACGTTTATTACTGACCAATACAAATAAAATATAGTTTTTATTTCTGTTTTATACCAGGAAGAGAAGAGGGAAATACGAAATGGAAACAGAACATATCCGCACCCCCATTGTTTGTGTATTGGGACACGTAGATCATGGGAAAACATCGCTCCTGGATCGAATCCGAGGCTCGCAGGTTGTCGCAGGTGAAGCTGGAGCAATTACCCAACACATCGGGGCAACTATGATCCCAATCGACGCGATTCAGAAGATGAGTAACGAATTAGGTAAGATAAAGACGATGGTCCCAGGACTTCTCATCATCGATACACCAGGACATCATGCATTCACCACACTTCGTGCACGTGGTGGCGCACTGGCCGACATTGCAATTTTAGTAGTGGACATCAATGAAGGATTCAAACAGCAAACTATTGAAGCACTCCATATTCTCCGAAACTGCAAGACACCATTTGTCATTGCTGCAACAAAGATAGATCGTATTCCCAGCTGGAAACCAATAAAAAATGCATCGTTTCTAACATCATATAAAAATCAAAATGAAACAGTTCAAACTGAGTGTGAAAAACGTATCTACGAATTAGTTGGAACACTGTCAGATATGGGATTCAACTCCGAACGATTTGATCGCATATGCGATTTCCAACATAATCTGGTTATCGTACCAGTGAGCAGCATGACTGGAGAAGGGATCAGCAATCTTCTAATGGTGATGATTGGTCTTGCCCAGCGGTTCTTAACAGAAAGCCTCAAGACTACTGTCGAAGGACCAGGGATCGGCACAGTTCTAGAAGTCAAAGAAGAAAAAGGACTCGGCACAACACTTGATGTGATCCTATATGATGGAATCATAAATGTTGGAGATGAGATCGCAATTGCCGGGACAAATGGACCAATGACCACAAAAATTCGAGCTCTCCTTCAACCACGACCAATGAAGGAGATCCTAATTGAAGATCAGTTCCAACGGGTGAAATCAGTAACCGCAGCCGCGGGTGTAAAGATTACAGCGCCTAATTTGGAGAACTGCATCGCGGGGTCAGCCATCCGTGTTATTAGGGGAAATCGCAACGAAATACTAGCTATAATTGGAGAGGAAATGCGAAAGATCAATGTAAAGATGGAAGACGTAGGCATTTCAATTCGTGCTGATACTATTGGAGCACTTGAAGCTCTCTCCAAGGAACTAGAAGAAAAAAACATTCCAATTATGAGTGCCGAGGTTGGTCCTGTTAGTCGTCGTGATTTAATAGAAATAAGTGTTATGAAGGAAGAACTGTACAAAACGATACTGTGCTTCAATGTTCCATTGCTCCCAGATGCTGATGCAATGATCCGTGAAAAAGAGGTTGATATAAAGATATTCTCCAATCGCGTCATATACAAACTTATCGACGACTACATTGATTGGCGCGATGAGCTCAGTCGATTACGAGAAAATAAACAATTTGAAAAAATCATTCTTCCAGCAAAATTTTCAATTTTACCAAACTGTGTATTCCGCCAGAATGGCCCTGCTATTGTAGGAGTGCGAGTTCTGGGAGGAATCCTTCGTCCTCATGTTGGAATTGCGACACGTGAGGGAAAAATTGTTGGTGAGATAAAACAGATAAAACACAACAAAGAAAACATTCAAGAAGCTAAGGAAGGAATTGAAGTGGCGATCTCAATTGATGGGGTCACCATAGGGAGACAAATTGATATTGGTGAGACTCTCTATGTTGCTGTACCTGAGCGACATGTGAAAGTTTTAGAGACAGAAATGCTGCCTCACTTAAACGCAGGAACGGTGGAGGTACTCGAGGAGTACACAAACATTTTCCGAAAGACTCATCCGTTCTGGGGGAAGTAGTATAAATGGGAAGATACTAAACATATAGATACTTCGGCATCCTATTGATATCGAGGAGATGTGCTAATACAATGGTAGATTTTAAGGTGGTACTTTCAGACCCAAAGACAGGTCTTTCGTACAAAATAGATGCAACGGACGCAGCTGCTGGCACACTGCTTGGAAAGAAGATTGGAACTGAAATTGATGGCGCTCCGTTTGGTTTGAACGGTTATAAAATCACGATCACCGGTGGATCAGACAAAACTGGAACACCTGCACGCCCAGATCTCCCAGGAAACGGGAAAAGGGAAATTCTCCTATCCAAAGGGTTTGGCTTCCACGCAACCCATAATGGTGAACGGAGAAGAAAAAGTCAACGCGGGAATGAGATTGCAGATGATTTTATTCAAATAAACACAAAGATCTCTATCTATGGAGAGAAAACAATTGCAGAGATTTTTTCGCCTATTGAAGAAACAAATGCAAAGTAAATCTCTTATTTTTTCCCTTATTCTGTAAAAATTCATTGCACTTCATGCATAGTTGCACGCAGATCGTGTAGATAAGAGTCAGTCTTAATTGAGTATTTTTTTGCAAGGAGGATAACAGATGCCTCAGGCACAAGCAAATTGTCGAAATGGTCAGATATCTCCTGCATTTCGGCAGCAACATCTTGTTGAGAACGGCCAGTTTTGACTGCAATGTCAGCAATTAATGCCTCAATTGGATCATGCTCCTCAGAGGTTGCAGAAAAAATTTCATCGCTGGGGTGGAATCCAAGAGGTATAATAACATCTGCAATAGAAGCTGCACAACAGTAAATGTTTTCATCTCCATTTTTGCTGAGAAGACCACGTTTTGTGGCGATCTCAATGAATTTCTTCGCCTGATCTTGATTCATCCACCGTTTATCCTGTACATAGTAAAACAATAATTCCATCTTGCTAAGTTGGTTCTTCCTCCCATGACGAAAGGGAGCAGCCACTGTAATCTCCAGTTCGTTCACGAGATTACCTCAAGAATTATTTTTTTCATATCCAGAGCATCAAATCCTGAAAAACCGGATGATTTAGCAATGAATACCTCAGTTCGAGCTCCTTTATCCACGGTACGAATCATAAACTGATGATCGTCGAGTGGTATACTACCAGAAGCCTTCAACAAAGTATCGGTAATAGTTATAAGGATATCAGCGGCATCAGTCGTAGTTTTGCTGATGTTTGCCCCTGGTTCAATTTTTTCAAAATCAAATCTATCATGGGCAAGGAAAACAGAGAACTCACGCTTAATAAGACCCGCATCAGTTCTAAAATTGTTCTGACGCCCTACGAGAGATTCAACAGCTGCAAGGAAAACGGAAAAAGGAACAGCTACTTCAAACTTAAGATCGCAACGATTAGGATACTGATAAGACACTCGTCTCATAGATCAGATATTGATCTCCACTATGGATAAGCATATTTTACTATGAACAAACAAGAAAAAATATTTTTACTTATTCAAGAAGGACTGCGTTAATAACCCCATCCTGACCAGGGCGACTAACAATCCGAGCTTTACCAAGATCGGTTGCAATGATTGCCCCCTTAGTCATCAGATTCCGACGAACATAATTTGGGTTTGCTGCATTTTCAGAAACAGAGTTTATCTTAACTCTCAGAACCTTTCCAGTCCTTTTATCACTAACATTTGCATATTCACAACGAAGGGCACGTACTTTTGTGTTACCCCCAGTTACTCTAAGGATCTTTACTCGGTTTCCCCCAATGATAGTGTCAGCCGGGGATCTTCCAATTTCAAACCGCTTTTTACCGCGGTTTGCATGATAGCGACCACCAGTAGATTTTCGTACTGATCTTCCTTGCCAAAGCATAAATTAATATCTCCAATAATTTAATTTCTCTGATTGAATGCTTGAAAGCAATTATGCTTCACAAACTAATGATTTAGGAAGCAGTTTGCTCCAGATCATCTCGATTATTCCAGAGTCTAGTATTTATATGCTTTCCTAATATTTAAATTCCATTAAGCAAGAATAGCGTCTGCAATCTCAGATATCCCTTCTCCTGTGCGAAGATTAGTCTTGATGATAATCATTTCAGGATTATAGCGTTTGATATCATTAATCATGCGTTCAACGTTACAACCAACGGCTTCAGCAAGATCAACTTTATTGATGATAGCAATCTGGCAATCACGAAACATCATCGGGTGCTTATTAACAACATCATCTCCCTCTGTAGTGGAAATGACAACAATGCGTTTTTCAGATCCAAGCTTAAAATCAGTAGGACAAACCATATTTCCAACGTTTTCAATGAAAACTATGTCGACATCATCAAGACAGATATGGTCAAGAGCATGATGAACAAGATGTGCATCTAAATGACACTCTTTTCCTGTGTTTGCATTAAAGACAGGAATACCAATCTTAATAATACGTTGAAAATCATCATCCCCATAGACATCGCCTGCAATTGCCGCACTATTGAGGTGACGTTTTTTGAGTTCTGGAACTATCTGCTCAATGAGCGAGGTCTTACCAGAACCAATTGCTCCAAGGAGATCAAATGCACGAACGCCATGTGTTTTGAAGTGTTTGGCATTGTGTTCTGCGAGGCGGTTGTTGGCGTCGTAAATCTCAGCCTCCATATGAACATCCACATGATGCATACGAGTACTATATGGTTTTACCTGATTTATAGACACACTGTTTCTCAAGATGAAGGAAAGTATCATACGAAATCTATCAAAAATATATTTAAACAGATATACATTTTAATTACATATAAAATAATTAAGAATTAAAAACATAAATCAAGTAACCTCATACAAGACATAAACAATCATATAATATGTTTTTCAGATAAAATAAAATCCAAAAATGAGGTTCCACATACAAAAAATGAAGAAAAAATAAGTCGTTATACAATAAATCAAAAAGAGAGAATAGAAATAATAGGGCACAGACAACCAATATTATTTTATTTGACAACCAATTACATCAGAGATAATTACACATAATAAAAAGAGAAATATATATGTCAATTCGCTTTATCTATCCATGCTACTTTAATGTAGAACTAACTCGCTCGAAGGGGCGGCGCGTAGCAAAATCACTGGCAATTTCATCACCAAACCTCGCACAGATTGTGCGCGCGATGAAACAATGCAATCTCTCTGTTTTTAAGAACGAACCAGATGTACACCACCCAGCACATTGGTTTGATAAAGATGGGAGATTACGGGTTGAATATGAAGGAAGCAAAGAAGAACTACTCCATAAAATAGCCAACAAATTAAATGAAAGATAATCAATAAACAATATCAATTACCATACAACAAGAGATAACTAAGTACGACTTAGATCCATACGTGAGCAGAGTGAAGATAACTAGTTTCAAATATACAAAAATGAAGAGAGAGGAGAAAATAAAAATTATATTCACCAGGTTAAAAAATAAGTTTGGGTAGACACACAAGAAAAACTGTCAGTACTTGTGCTGAATGGGTTTCAAAAATAGATGATGATTTGGAAAAAATATCTTTTTCTTTGCTCTTTATAAATAAATTTTTTGAATAGTTATTTTGATTAACAAATAGAGAACATATCTCGAATTAAAGATGAAAAGTGAATAATACTAATACAAACCTAAATAACAACGTACTCTTAATGCTGAAGAATATTTTTATACGATTGTACCCGCATAATATATTGCATATATACGCTGTGGTTTGATCCTCAGTGCTCTGCGATATATGCGGTATGATATTTGAGGCTGACTCGTGAAATTTGCAGGAGATGTTACAGCAATCATTGGGAGAAGATTACTTGTTGTCAGAAGTGATGCCAGACAGCTTCCACCGCTGTATTCAGAGGTTTCAGATGCAGAAAAACGCATCATAGGGAAGATTGTCGATCTCTATGGAAGTGTTGCACGACCCTATCTTACCGTTTTATGCAATGACGGAGTTTCAGTAAGTGTTGGGAGCACATTGTATGTCATTCCAGAAACAAATCTGAAAATGCCGAAAAAACGCCGCAATGCATCCGGATACAAGGGTAATGAGAATTCTCATCGCCTGAAAACCGGAGGTTCAATATGGAAAAAGAAATCGAGAAGTTGAGACAGTTACGAGAAGAACGCGAGAAGATGAAACAGCGGCAGAGTACTGCTGTTGATAAGGTGAAGGAAAAGCAGGAAGGAAGTGATGCGACAGCAACAGTATGTCCAGAATGCGGCAGTCGTCAATTAGTCCATGATTATGAACGCGCAGAGTTAGTGTGCCAACATTGCGGTCTAGTGTTGGATGATGATTTCATCGACCGAGGACCAGAGTGGCGTGCATTTGATCATGATCAACGAATGAAACGATCACGTGTAGGAGCTCCAATGACATTTACAATTCATGACAAAGGTTTATCCACAATGATCGATTGGAGAAACCGTGACAGCTATGGTCGAGCAATTTCATCGAAAAATCGTGCTCAGTTGTACAGACTGAGAAAATGGCAGAGACGTATCAGAGTATCAAATGCAACGGAACGAAATCTGGCATTTGCGCTCTCGGAACTGGATCGGATGGCATCAGCTTTGGGTCTACCGAGAAACGTGCGCGAAACAGCCGCTGTGGTGTATCGAGATACGGTGGACAAGAATTTAATCCGTGGAAGAAGTATTGAAGGGGTAGCAGCTGCAGCATTATATGCAGCATGTCGTCAATGCAATGTTCCAAGAACATTAGATGAGATTGCAGAGGTATCTCGAGTTTCCAGAAAAGAGATTGGCAGAACATATCGATTTATCTCTCGGGAATTAGGCCTAAAGCTGCTGCCAACTTCGCCTGGGGATTATGTTCCACGGTTCTGTTCAGGGCTCGGTCTAAAGGGAGAGGTACAATCACGGGCAATGGAAATTTTAAAGCAGGCAGGAGAGCGAGAGCTAACAAGCGGACGCGGGCCAACAGGTGTAGCAGCAGCTGCTATTTATATTTCCTCAATTTTATCAGGAGAGCGAAGAACACAGCGTGAGGTTGCAGATGTTGCAGGTGTGACAGAAGTAAC
>DALTYD010000025.1 GCA_029986255.1 Methanocorpusculum sp.
TTATGATGACTGCATCGATGAGGGTGCGTTTATCCCAGCATTTGTTGAGACGACTTTAAAAGACGATACGCGTGAAGATCCACCTATTACCAAAGAAGCCCTTGATATCCTTGGAATCGTTTCTGCAATGGATTATGAGGTTTTAAAAGATCTTACCCAGAAAATTGCTACCATTATCAAGGAAGAGCTATCTAAAAATAACATCGACTTACATGACATCCAAGTTTGAGTTCGGTAAAATCGGCGAGCAGATAGTTCTCATTGATGAAATTTCTGGTGGAAATATGCGTGCTTATCGTCATGGGAAGTACATTCTTCCACTAGACCTTGAAAAGATAATTTTGGAAAAAATAAATATTTTTCTGAATATTTCAAATTTTTTATCAGGAGTGTGATATAATTGTATGTGGTTGTTGCATACTGCCTCCAAAATCAAGTTATCTGGAGAACAGATTTTTCAGACTGTCTTTACTTATCCTGTCCAGTTCTCTCCAATATAGTCTGATTCCATGAAGGTGTCTGTCACTATATCCTCAAGGAAACGATTTTTGATTTTGTTTGTCTGTCATGATAAGAAATCTGCAAGTGTTTTCTGTTGTCTTATGTCTTTGAGCATTTGTGCGTAGGGAATCCAGAAACCGGTCTGAAGGATGGTTGCAGCAGTCGCAATCGCTCCCGCAAGCGTGCCCCCTCGTATGGGCGATGTTGCAAGCGAGGTATGTGCTGCCTCCCGAATAACCCAAGTACCGAGAGGTGCCCAGTAGTCTCCAGAAACATCACGAATACAAAGCACTTTTGCACACCTTTTGATTGATTTTAGGTACTCTAGCACTGCAAGTCGTGCCGAGTAGTATGCTCCACCGATGGGAGAGTATCGATTCTTAATTAGACCCATTTCCTTGTCTTCAATAACTGTTTCTTCATTATTTGACCATAAAGAAAATTTCTGCCAGCGTTCGATCATTTCAAACTGCCATTCTTCTGATGGTATGAGGAGGAAACAAAGCGTATTTCCGTATAGTGTGGCACAAAACACTTGATATTCTTGGAGTGCAGGCATTCTGCTTATCTCAAGTTTAATTCCTGAGGAGATCATCTCATCTGTTGCTGTGATGGCCCAGCGTGTTGGGATAATCTTTCTTTGCACTCCTAGAAGGCCTGAGGTGAGGAGAGATATAATCTTGTACACATCAGTTCCGTTTTCAAATAGAATGTGAGCAGCTTCTTTTGCTCGGAGATCAGTGTCTGCAGTGCAACGATCCACTATTCGTGAAACTTTTGCGTTACCGATAACCTCTAATTTTTTCATTGTCCCCGACATTCCAATTGGAGCAACGATTCCATCAAACTTGAGATCAAATTGTACCGGTTTAGTAAATGTGACCTCAATTTCGAGTGGTTTCTCAGAAAGGGCAATTTCCTGAATTTTCCATGTTTCTAATCTTTTAGTATTAAGTTTATTTACACCTCGAATAGTTCGGGAGCGTATTGCCACAATGTCATCGATGGAAATGCCTTTTTTTACCCATTGAAGAGGATTGTCTAGATCAGTGTTCATTAGTGGTCCCCCGTTTACGTGTGGGTATCCATAGCTGCCAATAAAGATTGATGGTGCTGTCCCTCTATACTCGTTAATTGGTTTTGTGTGTTTAAGGGCATGAAATCGACGTATTATTGGGCAAATCTGTAGGCCACAAAGACCTTTTCCTTTGCAGATAGCGCATTGTGATGGCATAACCATTATTTCTGTTTTGTTTTTAGTTCGTTAAGTGTTGCATCAGCATGTTTTTTCAGATATGCTGCGATATCTGGGTTATGGAGAAGCAGGCAGTTGGTACATGCCCAGATTTTACTCCCAGCAGAACTATCCACAAATTCCCCAAGTTCTTTGTCGTGGCATGGGTAGAATGGACAATAACAGAAGTCGCATGCCTGACCTTTGAAATGGCATGGGTAATAAAGACAGTTTTGTTTCTGCCATTCGATCCAGTGTCCTCCTCCATAGCGGGAAAAAATAAAATAGGATGGAATTGTACGCTGCACACACTCTTCATGACGCTTGATGGATGCAATCACTCCTGCAAGTACTGCGTCATAGACGCGATGACCTATATCGGTCAAAGTACCTGCATCTTCATATATGTGTTTTGGATGAATGTCTGGCGCTGCGGCAACTACAACTTTATCGGATGTTGTCCCAGTAATGTTTTTTCCAAGATTTCTGAGTGCCTGAGATTTTGCCTCCGTTGCAACCATAATTGTTTCGAGGATAGATGCGTCGGACATACTCTCATCGGAGGTAACGATGATATTAATGTTATGTGGTTTTGCTGGATCTGGGTTGGAGATATTTGCAGTGATAAAGACAGTAATGAAGTCGTACTGGAGAATGCATAGATTTTGCATCTTTACGGTTGTCAACAGACCGAATGCGTCTGATCCATACCCTTTATGTGCAAGTATTTTTTTTATAATTTCTAATTGATTTCTATAGTTCAACTTCTTCGGGACAGTATGGTTGAGGATAGTTGAGATATTTTTCAATCCACCATCGATACCAGTACTTGCTGCTCGGAACGTCCCACGAATATAGACAGTATCTTTGTCATAATGATAGCGCACGTGTTTTTCTCCCTTTGTGTGTTAATATATAATTCGATCTCTTGAATTCTTATGTCTCAATATCCATTTTTCGGAATTCGAACATATTCTCGTTTAGTTTAGGATATTTGTATCTGGCTTATTTTTCCATTCTATATCTATCCTTATTTATCGTATGGTTGCTGCATTAGAACTTAAAAAACTGGGTATGTCAATACTTGTCATTGGATGCAAAATGTTTGTCATCAGATTTTGCATGAAAGAGCATGTACATGCTTGATCTATGTGCTATTGCAATATTGTTCTGTATTAAACACGAATGAACTCCTCATCTTTCGTTGTGGGCTCGCATCTGCTTAGTGTCAGGAATATATTTCAGTATAGATGTTTATTTTGGTTCTTTGAAATATACTATGTTTCTTTTTCATCAGTTCCTTCCTATTAACTGGACGAGAACAGCTTTCTGCACATGTAAACGATTTTCTGCCTGATCCCATACTTTACTCTGCATGGATTCGATTACTTCATTTGAGATCTCCTCGCCGCGATGGGCCGGTAGACAGTGCAGGACGATTGCATCCGGTGCAGCACGTTTGAGAAGTGGCATCTCTAGGCAAAAACCTTTGAAATCCTTTAATTTCATCTCCCTTATTGCTTCTTCTCCCATGGAGATCCAAGTATCTGTGTAGATAGCATGGGCATTCGTAACGGCCTTTTTTGGATCATCGTATTCCTCGATTTTTCCTCCATTTTCTCGAGCAAATTGGATTGCCTCTGGATTTGGTTCGTATCCTTTTGGTGTTGCAACCGCTATCTCCATCTTTGTTTGCACAGAGGCCATAATTAGCGAGTTACAGACATTGTTTCCGTCACCTATCCAGGCTATCCTCAGGTCGTTGAGGCTTCCGAACGTCTCTTTAAGAGTGAGAGAGTCGGCCATAATCTGGCATGGATGTTCCTTATCTGAAAGTGCATTAATCACTGGTATGGATGCATGTTTTGCAAATTCTACGATTGTTTCATGTTTATAGGTCCGCATAATTGCTCCGTGAACATATCGCGATATTACTCGTGCTGTATCTGCCGTCGTCTCTCCGCGTCCTAGTTGTGTATCTCGTGAATTTAGATAAAGTGCATATCCTCCGAGTTCGTACATGCCAACATCAAAGGAGATGCGGGTTCGTGTCGATGCCTTTTCAAAAATCATTGCAAGTGTTTTTCCTGCCAGTATTGGATGAGGAACACCTGCATATCGCTGACGCTTCAGTAGTGCAGCGCGTGTCAAGATCTCGTCGTACTCCTCACGTGATAGATCCGTAATTGATATAAAATCTTTTTTCATTCTCGTAACTCCTTCATGTGAGCTATTCTTTTCCTAAGTTGTTTCTCCGTTCCTATATCACTTCTATGGCGAACATTACCAGTGACGTTGCGGCAGGCATTCTCTGCCCTCTCCTCGGCTTCACTGAGACTGATGCCCACCCCTATGAATGCCATCGTCCTGGATGTCTGTGTCTTTAGGATACCATTCTCTTCAATTACATTTGCATAGTAGAGAGTAGTGTTGTCATGTTCTCCTATAGTGATCGAATCGCCTGTATTTGGATGCTCAGGATAGTTCTTTGGGACAATGTACTTGCAAACTGTTGCCAGTTTTCTGAAGGAAACGTCTGTAGTTTGGAGTGTCCCTGATATGATGTGTTCAATAATTGTCACAAGATCTGAATCGAGTAGTGTTAACACATTTATTGCTTCTGGGTCACCTAACCGTGCATTGAATTCGATGACCTTTGGACCGTCTTTCGTATTCATAAATTGGCCATATAATACTCCCTTGTAGGGGCATCCTTCTTTTGCAAGTGCTGCAACAGTTGCCTGCATGATAGTAAATGCTTCCTGATAGTCTTCCTTGGTTACAAATGGGAGCGTGTGGTTGAAAAGTGTATATGAACCCATTCCTCCAGTGTTTGGACCCGTGTCTCCCTCAAATGCACGTTTGTGATCTTGCACTAATGGCATCGGGACAAGAGTTTTTCCGTCCACGAACGCCATCAGCGTGAATTCTTCACCCACCAATCGTTCTTCAAGGAGAATTTTTTGATCTTTAAGCGTCATTGCATAGGCAATTGCCCCATCTCGGTCTACTTGTTCGCCCATTACCTTTACGCCCTTGCCTCCAGTAAGACCAGTTGGTTTTACTGCTAGATCTCCTGGATATGATTGGATGTATTCTGCAGCCTCTTCTGAATTCCTAAAGATTTTATAGGTTGGACTGCCTGCAATTCCATATTTTTTCATCAACCATCTGCAGAATTCTTTATCTGTCTCAATGCGTGCGGCAGCTTTGGATGGTCCCATACAGCCTATGCCCGCTTCTGTCAGAACATCAGAGATACCGGCCGCAAGCGGCGCCTCTGGGCCTACAACTACATATTCAATATTGTGCATTTTTGCAAATTTGAGGATAGCAGTTGTATCTGTTTCTGGATGAATTAGCACCTCACAGCATAGATTTGCAATTCCTGGATTTTTCTTTCCCATTATGCAGTACAGTTCTGTTTTGGCATTCTTTGATAGTGCGAGTGTGATTGCGTGTTCTCGTCCACCACCTCCCACTACGAGTATTCTCATGTTCATATATTCTCTCTCTGAAAAATTCAGTGATTTAACAGCTCTTTTGCTCTAACCAATGGGTGTAGGGTTACACCAATTTCTTTAAGAAGTTCTTCAGCACCATTTTCGCGATCAACTACTGTGACTACGGCATTAACCACAGCTCCTGCTTTGCGTAGTTCGTCAATGCCGTACTTTGAGGATTTCCCTGATGTTGTTACGTCCTCAATTAAGAGAACATGTTTTCTGGCAACGTCTCCTATAATCATTTGGTTTTTTCCGTGATCTTTTGCTGCAGCCCGAATAATTGCACACGGTTTTCCGCTTGCCAGAGAAGTGGCAACTGCGAGCGGTACACCCCCCATAGCCACACCTGCAATCATATCAAAGTGATAGTGTTCTGCAACCTCCCTTGCAATTTCACCGAGCAATGCTGGTTGCATGATAGCTGTCTTTACATCAATGTAGTAAGTACTTTTTGCACCTGAAGCGAGTGTAAAATCTCCAAATTCAACGGCTTTGTATTGAATTAACAGATTTAATACTGGATTTTTCATGATTTCCGTAATACTCCTGATGGAATATTGTGTACTTTTGGTTCCAAAGAACATTAATTATTCTCAGAATGTTAGTTTGATGGTTTCACTGATGAGACTCTGTTGGTTTTTTAATGCCAATTTTTTAAATGGTTAATCGAAATTGTTATTCAAATAGCCTCAATCACTATGCCTGATTTTATGAGAATTATTCACACCATGATTTGGTATGTATGAGTTAGAGATAAGACAGCTGAAATTTTTAAGTTATGCTATTTCAATTTATGCTAATTCATTTTTGGATGATACTTTCCCCTCTACAAACGTAATTCACTGTCAATGCTTGGGATATCTGATATGTATTTCACTTTTTTGGCAATTGCAGGTCTTACCTCGTTTAAGTTTAACATTGTGTTTTTTCGCATTGACTATTCTTGTTCTGTTGATAGATATACAGTTGATTTTTTTAAAGTTTATTGTTGATTATTTCTAAGAATTGAAATTATCTCCCATAAAATATGTTCCATTTCCCATATATTTTTGATGCAATAATGGGTCATTTTCATTACTAAGAGTTATTACATAGTTGTGATAATTAATCTCTTTTATATAAGATTTATTATTCTATCTAACCATTTTCTTCCGTCTTTTCTATTTTATTTGATTAAAATGCTGAATCCTACTAGAACGATTGTGGCTCCAACAAGACTAAGGATACCACTACAGACTGCGGCCCTACGACGCATATCAAGAATAGCATTAAATCCATTTATTGTTGAAATCAGTGACAAGATTGCTGCAATCAGAATACCGAATCCTGGAATCCACCCAATTGTCGCATATGGAAGTGTACTTCGCATCACAACTTCAAGTGTTCCGCTTATCGTTGCCTCCTTATAGAACATCTTTACAAAAATGCCAGCTAATATTCCTTGAATCAGGATAAATACAACCCATCCACAGAATAATTCTAGAATTAGCATCATCATATTCATTATACTATTTTGCATTATTCCAAGATTTGAGATGTTTGATGTTGTAATTGGCAAGATCTTTGGTAGAATAAATATGAGCATCACAACGGAACTAATCGCCCAGAATATTCCTGAAAACAGGAACATTCCAACTGAACCTCGTGGCTTCCCTCGATTATATTTAGTAAATATACCTGTAGGTTCGATCAAAAAGCCTAGAGTACTCCCTTTGTTCTGTTTTACACCATTCCATTTTTTCCCTATGCGTTTATCATTTGGACATCGATATCTTCGTTTGTTCATGTGGTGTTTACGCGAGTTATTCTCTTCCTCAGAATCACGTTCGACTCTTCTCTCTTCAAGAGGTTTGTTGCACATTGCACAGATTTGATCTTTTAAATGATTTCGTGCCCCACAGTTCGTACAGAATTTCATCGGAGTCTCTCCTTGCATTGAAGATGTCACCATTGTTTCTGCATCCTGCTTTGCAATATCCAACTTGTTGAATATATTTTCATGTTCAGTGGATATCATATCCTCCAATTTCACAAACCATTTCTCTCTTAGATCCATAGACGGGAAGATCATATGCATTTCCTTTTCTCCATCTCGAGAAGCAATTGTTATTCCGATTCCTGGCTCTCCTCGCTCACCTGTGATGCGAACTGTTTTTTTCAACATGTTCTTCGCAAATTCTCTTGCAATTTTTAGAATACCATTCGTACTATACATCAACACAAAGCGCATATTTGTCAGATATGCAGTATATGAGGCTTGTTTTATCAGCACACCTGGAGATGATAAATATGTTCTCTCTCCCGGTTGAAGCATAAGCATCTGTGGTCCATGTGCTGCCTTTTGACTTCCATGCATATTTTCATTTTTTATTGAAGGTTTTGTTAATTGCAACACCATTGGAGAAATTTGTGGCATTCTAGATGTTGATCGCATCTCCGATAACTGCATGATCCATGCTTCACGAGAACTCAGGGATGGGAACGTCAAAATCATTTGTTTTACTCTAGCCTGTGATTCAATCGCTAGTGCAATTGATGGTTCACCAGATTCACTCTCCATTCTAGACGCATCCAGAATTTCTGCAATGGCAAACTCTCTACCGCTCTCTCTGGAAGCACTCAGGATAATCAAACGATGGTTTGTCAGGTACAGCATATAATAGAGCCGTTTGATTCTCACTCCTGCAGTTTTTAGAAGTTCTATCTCTCCTTTGGAATATTCTGGTTCTTTGATTGAGAATGTTGGTGTTGATAAATTGTCGTATATTGGTGTTTGAGGTGATGAGGGAATCTCAAAAGAATTTTTTTCGATCATTTTTTGGAACCAATTCACCCAGGCTTTTTGTTCCCTTTCTTTAGATCTTACATCATCTAAAAACGCCCATATCATCTCTTTTTTGCCGTTTTTGGATGTTAATACTATTTTTATCCCTGGCCCGTTATTAGGAAGTGTGATCGCCCAAACCCCCACAATGTCCTTAACTTTAAATTCGCGAGGTTTTATCCCATCCTCAATAACTAGTCGTTCACTGGTAAGAGTACTTGTGTACCTCTGGTTTTTCACTTTGATAAGCGAAGAATAGTATTGAACCTCGCCGTCATGTATCGTTAAGGGAGACATGGTGTATTTATTACCTATTATTCTGATTTTATAAATAACTGTCAAACCATTTGAACTATCTCTATATTGTAACTCTAGATTTGCAATATAGGCATTTTTGGAGTAATCCTATACTTTTTAGTTATACATATCCTAATAATAATTATAGATTTATTGCTAGATGAAAGGCATCGGAGTACGTTATGGTTAATATAGGATGGAAACTTGCAGACATTGCTGGGATTCTTGGACTTTCTGAATCTGAGTGTAGATCAATAGCTGAGGAGTATGAGGCAATTCTCACCTGTAATAAGATTGGAAAAGTTCGGGTGTACGATGAAAACATGGTTGAACGCTTCAGAAAGATTGCTGATCTTCGTACTCAGGGCCTTCCTCAGGAAGTAATTACGACAGCGATTATAGGTGGTAAAACCCTTGAAGAGCGAGCACTGGACGATATGAAGGGAATGGGGATTCCACATCCAAAAGAATCTAAAATACCTGATCAAAAATTGCCTCCTCGTTCAGAACTTGAGAAGGAACTTATTATTGCTGTGCATTCTGTAGAGACTGTGGTCCAGAAGATGGATTATCGAGTGGCGGCTATACGGGAAAAGATTGCAAACGACAACACTGCTGTTCTGGATGCCATTGCTGGGGTTGCAACAGAGGTTGCATCTCTAAGAAGTGACGTACATACACTCTGGGATCAAATTGCATCTTTAGAACAGTACTTCCGTGTTCAGAATGATCAAAAGAAATTTTGGTTTTGGAGGAGATAATGTAAAATCTCACCTGTTTTGTTATTTCGTTATCAGTTCTTCATGTTTCTGAAAACATCTTTTTTTAACAAGAGGGACATTCTCTGATGCGAAAAATTGCCTTATGTCTCTACTCTGGGAGCACTGTTTTCAGTATCTTTCATTTTTTTGCGAGGAAGCATACCTGATTTTTAAGCGAAAGTGTTGATATTGTTTCTTTTCTGATAATGAATTGTGTCCGATACAAAAACATATTGATACACCTCTGTCTATTGGAAAGCGTACGTTTTTCTGGCGATGGATACAATGGATTGTGTTGATACTCTCAGATGATGATAGATACTTAATTATTTTGTTCCATCATAGATCTGTATAGAATATATGGATTCAACAGCTCTGACTGTAGCGGCATTTGACCGTTTGAAAAATCTCCGACTGTATGTAGAGACGTATGGTTGCACATATAATTTTGGAGATACTGCAAAAATCATTGAAATCGCTAAATCTCAGGCATGTACAATAATCGAGAATGTGGAGGATGCAGATGCGGTTTTGGTTAATACCTGTATTGTGCTCACTAAAACTGAAGAGCATATGTATGAACGTCTGCGTCGCTATTCCAGTAAAATTCTGATTGTAACAGGATGTTTACCAGGAATCTCTACAGAACGCGTTCTTTCTGTTTCTCCACATGCATATATTATAATGCCTGATCTCATTCATTCATGTTATCGTAAGGTTGAAACTGTTCCAAAAGGATCTCGTGCAGTACTGCAGATCGCAAAAGGATGTGACGGTTGCTGTACTTACTGTATTACTCGCTATTCTCGAGGAAAATTGGTCAGTTTTCCTCTTGAAGATATCATGACACAGGCACAGAAGTTTGTGAGTGCAGGAGCTGTTGAGATTCAGGTGACGGCACAGGATGTCAGCTCATGGGGGATGGATCGCGCTGATGGTTTGCGATTGCCTGATCTCTTGCGAGCACTGACGACAATTCCTGGTGATTTTCATATTCGTATTGGCATGACAAATCCCGATACATTACTTCCGATTTTGAATGATTTTTTAGATGCAATTGCGAGTCCAAAGATATTTTTATTTTTGCATGTACCGGTGCAGTCTGGTTCAGATTCTGTATTAAAGGCGATGGGTCGACGATATACAGCGGCCCAGTTTGAGGAAATCTGCCGCCGCTCTCGCGAACGATATCCTGATATCCGCATTTCCACGGACTATATTACTGGGTTTTCTGGTGAAACTGTTAAAGATTGTGAGGCCTCGATTGCGCAAATTCTTGCAGTTAGACCTGGCAAGGTGAATATCACGCGTTTTTCAGTGCGACCTGGCACTCCCGCGGCAAAGATGAAGAATCTCCCTGAATCGGTGAAGAAGGATCGTTCACGTGCCTTGACGAATGTGGTGAATAGAGTGTATGAGGCAAATAACAAACTCTGGATCGGAAAAACGGTTGATGCGGTGGTGACTGAGGTGGTTCGTGCTGGTAGTGTTACTGCTCGCGATAGGACGTATCAAAATATAATTATATCCTCAGAGATCCCTATTGGGACTCGGGTTCGTGTGACTATTTTTGATTACCGGCGCCATTATCTTGTTGGTATGGTAGCATTCGAGTAGTACATCTCTTCCATTTCATCAAGATAGGGCAGAAGTGCTTTGAGGTAGGTACGAAGACCGATAGCAGTTTGTATACTCCCATTCTCTAGTATTTCTGCCTTTAATGGTTCTCTGACAAACATGTCCTCCACGTGTACGTCTGTACCGACAATCATACGCATCTGTTTTTGCATGGTTTTGAACCACTCTTCTATTTCCATTACGGGTCGGAAATCAGGATCGATCTGTCGATATTTTTCTAAGTCAGCATCAATAGTCGAAGTTCGTGCGATATCCTCGTCCATATAGAGATAAACATTAATGTGCTTTGTCCGACGCAACTCGCGAAGAACAAGGATATCGATATGTTCACCTGGTTTAGGTAGCTCCATCATACTTATTGTGTATTTATCCTCACTCAAATGACTTTATTGTTATGTGCCAATCATTTTTCTATGCGAATTTTTTCTATGCGAATTAATTTTACTGATATTGATGAAAGAAGTGATACTAGCGTGGGTATTATGGACGTAAAGAAAAGCGTTATCTCGCCAAAATTATGATTTTTGAGGTTCAAAAGAGCAAAATGGACTCTTTTCAAATTCTATAATTGTGATCGAAAGTGTGATGTAGCATTTTGGGATTGATGTGCTACAAAGGCGACTTATTCATTTATATTAATTTTTCTTTTTCTCTCTACGTGATTATGATGTCTTGTATTGATGATGATGGGTGCGGTTCTTTTCATGGTGATTGCATTGGCGTCTTTTTCGTTGTTGAAAGAAAATGTTTAATTTTTATTTAAAATGGAAAAAATACTTTGGTTTGCATATATTATTTATTATATATTGTTGTAATTTATTGTTTATTGTATTGATGACTTCTTTTTCTTTTATTTTGTATATGTTTCTTGTATCTATCTTATTTTATCTCTCTAAAATTAAGACAAGTAAGTATTCTTATTGTATCTCCCAATCATATTTTCCGCATATTCATTTTTGTTTGCATGTGTGTGAACAAGTATGGGGAATGTATATATATTATTAAAACAATTGTTTGTTATGAATAGAACTGAAATGCCTCAATCATGTATCAGAATTCTCCATCTTCTGGAACAGACGGGTTCACAGACTCATAAGGATATTGTTGCAGGAACTGGACTAGCTCCTCGTACTGTTCGATATGCACTCAAGCGTTTGAAAGAGAATGGTCTTGTAATTGAAAAGTTTAACTTCCGTGATGCTCGCCAGGCAATATATCAACCAAAGCTTTCTATCTCTACAAATCAGGC
>DALTYD010000026.1 GCA_029986255.1 Methanocorpusculum sp.
ATAAAAATCTCAACATCAAGAACTGAGCATCTGCTGCTCACATCCAGAATTATCCATTTTTTTGATTCATTTTCCCCCATTAATCATGTTTTCATCCAATTTTTTTGGATATATAACCCCACCATCCTCATCGTATGCTATCATTATCGAAAATATCTAACATCACTGAAAAAATAGAGAGAAAAAGGTTAAAAATTATTTCAGAAGAGAAAGAGCATCGGCGACACTCTTGTTTTCGATCGTGATCGAATAAATAGCATTGCAAAATTTCACTGCATCATCAAGAGATTTTTGATGAATATTGCGACCAGTCGCATTACCAGATGCTCCGCCAATATGAATCTGATCATAAAGTTCAGTAAGGAATTTTTCTTCCGAGATCGACGATCCTCCAGCGCAGACAAGTTTTGTCCGACCTGCTGCTTTGACTGCTTCCCGCAGAAGCTCGGCGGATACTGCTCCATCCATCTTGGGAGCATTCACTTTCACAAAATCGCTACCAAGACATGCTGCAACACCTGCAGCTCCGGCAATTAAATGTGGATCCTTTTCATCCATGATCGCTTTCCCACGAGGGTAAACCCACAAAACAGTTACCATACCGTACTGATGAGCTGTGTGAATCAACTGAGCTGCTTCTGCCAACATATATGCTTCATTTTCGCTTCCGAGGTAGATTGTATAACCAATGCCAGCAATCTTAATGCCACGATGGGAAATTTCAGCAATCTGATCAATAGTCCACAATTGGAGACTGATCGGATCCTTCTGCGAGATCCCAATAAGATTAGTTTTTGAGTTCATCTTGACAAGGTAAGGAACCTCGGGATAGTCCATTGCATAGCGAACAATAAGTCCCAACTGAGCAGCAAACACACCAATCTTCGCTTTAGACGCAATGCGGAAAAGATGTTCGGGATCAGCATCATCAGGAGAGATATCCTTTCCACAGAAATCGTCGTTTAAGTGCTCAATCTTCTGATCACCTGCAAATAGCATCAAGCGACCGGAACCACCAGTGATCAGATTGTAGTTTTCGATGTATTGTTCCCGCATACATTCAGGAACATCGAGCGGAATTTCCACATCAATCATTATGTTGTATTAGTTGCCCTCAGAGATTGTTAAGGTTCCGAGTATTTCAACTTCGAAAAACATATAATCTGTTCATACAGATCCTTTCCACGAAAATGCATTCAGAAAAATCATTGATATATCTCAATAATGCCGCAACTAGCTGGCCAAAACCTCCATGTGTAATCGAAGCGGTAACAGAGGCTCTCACTCTCCCACCATTTGGATCAGGAAGAACAACAGGTACAGAAGATCAAGATCACGCAACCACCGCTCGGAAACTTCTTTTAGAACTTCTTGGAATAACGGAGCCAGATAACCTCATTTTTTCCAACAGCGCGACGGATGCGCTAAACATGCTAATTTCAGGATTTCTTGACAAATGTACAGACAGGCCTCATGTTCTCACCACAGCACTAGACCACAACTCTGTACTTCGCCCATTACACGAATACGCACGCACCAGCCGCATTCAACTTGACATCATACCATTCACAAATACCTATATCGCACCAGAAGACGTGGAGAGAGCCATTCGGCCCAATACCAAACTCATGGTAATGACTCATGCAAGCAATGTACTCGGGTCTGTTCAAAACATTAAAACAATCGGAGAACTCCTTCATGATTACGGAATCTTTTTCATAGTGGATGGTGCACAGACCGCAGGTCACGTACCGATTTCCCTAAAGGATCTTCCAATTGATGCCTTTGTGTTTACAGGTCATAAAGGACTTTTTGGTATTTCTGGGACAGGAGGATTCTACCTGCGAGATCAAGAGGCTATAGAACCGAACAGATTTGGAGGTACGGGAACAGATTCTCTCTCATTATTACATCCTCGAAAAATGCCAGAAAGATTTGAAGCAGGAACACATAATTATCCAGGCCTTGCGGCACTCGCAGCAGGAATTGCATTTCTAAAACAGGAAGGGAATTCAGTTGTCTTCGAAAAGGAAAAACGCCAGACAAAAACCATCATTGCAGGCCTTGCAAACACAGAAAACATCATTATATACAACAAAAATCCAGATCTTCCCATAATATCAGTAAATATTAGAGGGATAGACAACGAAACAGTAGGATTTATTCTCTCCAGAGCCTATAATGTAATAGTGCGAACCGGACTCCACTGTGCACCACTCGTACACAAAACAATAGACAATGGTCAGGGTTGTATTCGTCTAAGCTTGTCCTATAACACTACAGATGCTGAGTGTGAGACTGCGGTATATGCATTATTGGAAGTGGCAGAACATGCGCATCCTTCGGTCTATCCAGCATAAATATTGTGCGGACGGTTCATTTATGAAAGAGTATCAGCTCAATGAGCCGCTAACTACTGAATTTTTCAAATATCTAGGATATTTCGGGAAAGTAAAGATGATCCCCAATCTTATGGGAGGATTTTATTCGTTCGAGAAAACCGATTGGTTTTCAATTAAGGGATTTATCGGAGATACAACAGTAGAAGTTAAATTTAAACAAGAGTCAATGGATATGACATCAGATTTTCTATTTTATTTATTCTCGGCATATCAAAAAGATGAGGTGGATATGAAGATTCTCAAGCAGCGGGAACAGTCACTTTCAGAACGAGTGAAAGTACATTTATATGGGAAGTAAAAGAGATGAAGATCTTTCCAGCAGTATGCATACCATTTAAATTACGAGAAAGATGATTGTACGGGAGTATTTTCCACTCAAAAGGACGCGTTTTCGTGTAAAAAATACCTCTTGCATTCTCCATCAAAGAGATTCACTTAAATGAATGATTCTATTCAGTATCAAGAAATTCACCAATAGTCCCACAAAATAAATAGGATGTGAAAAATGGAGAAGAGAATTATCTTTTTTAGGAGCAAGACACCACAAATCATTTGAAAGGACAGTAGTCATATGTACAAAAAATCAGAAAATTCAGGAAAATTTCCAAAAAACACATATTATCTCTGTAAATTATTTTCTACTTTTCTCAACGCTGCTTTCACTCCACTTCCATACTGCATTGCTTTCTTCGGTTTCCACGCAAGATCTGGAGGGAGATATTTCGCAGCAACTTTACGCAATGCTATTTTGTGAATCCCACCAGACACAAGCTCTGTTTCTGAAAATCTCCGCGATGCGCGTATCACTCGCTCATCCATATAAGGCATCGAGTACCACACTCCTGAAATCCCAGCAACAGTGGAATCACGAATGCGTTGGGATTCCAAACAAGCAAAATCTGCATTTAGAGCAGCACGGAGATTTTCACATCGCCCATATCGGGCATAACCTCCAAACAACTCATCCGCAGCCTGACCAGTTAAAACACGTTCTGCTCTACAATCTGCAGCCGCTTTACCAATAAAGTAACCAGTCAATGCAAGTTCCAAATCCATTCGTGATGCACAAGGTAGAGCGGCACGAACAAGTGATAACGCCGAATATAGGTCATTTTCTGTGATTTCGTAAATCGTAAGCGACAGATCCAGTTTATCTGCTGCATCCATAGCAGCACAAAGATCATGTGAACCAGCAAAACCAACTGCAATACAAGGAAGATCAGCAAGAACGGCAATTAGTGTTGAATCTACTCCGCCAGATAGAGTAACGACGGATGATGAGTGGCTATCATCACATCGAAGACGAACAGCCTCACAAATAGCGGCTTCAAGAGATAGATCCGGTACATTTGGAACAATTTTCCACTCTCTTTCCAGAGAACAGATAAGTCCAGGAGGAATGAGACCCGGCATGATACCATATCGATCTCGTGCAGTAAATCGACTGGTTTCCAAAACAAATTCACCTCCACACCGGCAAAGTTGTAATGGAGTGAGATCCATAATTTCATCCTCATCGAGCACATGACCATTCTCTTCAATCCAACCACGAAACTGCATTAGTCTCCTCGCACAAAAATTTTAAATTCTTCAAGACACCTCTTTTCAAAGATATTTGATTTAATCAGAGAATCTATGCTCAGCAGGGCACCAATCCAATCATCAATCACACAGATCCCATAATCTCTTGTTTTCAGGTACATTAGATAGAGAAAGATTGCAGCCCAATTATAGTAGATAAATATAGAAAACATAGTAATACTTTCTTTCAGGGGATGATGAAATGTATGTTAACAACTGGAACAAAGAAATCGTCCTGATACTTAAAGATTGGAACACAGATTGCAACATAGTCATTGAATAGATGTTAGAACTTACAATTTCCTAGAAGGGTGTTATTCTATGTTAACCTCTTCATTTCCTCATCTACAAGAGCATTTAAGAAATTTTGGTTGAATAGGAGGAGCAGTACAAGATAGAGATAAAAAAGCTGAGACACCAATGAGTACACGTTCAAGTACAATTTCATTCTTTCTTTAGAAAGATTTTCATCATCACAATTCAAAAATATATCATTCTCAGAGTACTCTCAATCATCTGTCTCCACAAGCATTCATTTTCCTCTTTCACCTAGGTAAAATATGGGAAAGAAAATGAAGCAGTGCGTCAGCACGACATATCGTGATAATCTCCAAAAATAATCAGAGGAAACAATAATGCTGCAAAAACCACGCGGAACACGGGATTTTTTTCCTGAAGAAATGACACAGAGACGATACATAGAAAAGCGCATGAGAGACGTCGCCAAGTCCTTCGGTTATGGAGAAATTCAAACTCCAATGTTCGAAGAGCAGGAACTCTTCACCCTTAAATCCGGTGAAGGTATCATAGAAGAAATGTACACCTTCGAAGACAAAGGAGGTAGACAAATTGCTCTCCGACCAGAAGTCACTGCCGCCGTCGTTCGTGCCTATGTCAATGAAGCCCAAGTTGCCCCAAAACCAATCCGTTGGTTCTACTTTGCCGAATGTTTCAGATATGAACGTCCACAAAAGGGGCGATACAGACAATTCTGGCAGTTTGGATGTGAATTGATTGGTGCAGATTCATCAACCGCGGATGCTGAAGTCATTACCCTCGCCTACAAACTCCTCGAATGCGTCGGCGTGAAGTTTGTCCTCAAAATAGGACATCTTGCACCCATGAAGCACATACTCACAGATCTGAATATCATTGAACAGAAAAAGATAATGAGAGCTCTCGACAAACGCGATATGGAATATCTCAAAACAACACTTGTCACGATGGAACACACGGATCTCTATGAACCCCTTGTCCAACTCATTACTGCCACAACTCTGGATGAAGTTTGGAATGTTACAGGGGATATTCCTGAGAGAAAGCGCATTGAAGAAACATTTCAAGACCTCAGAACCCAGAACATTCCATTCGTTCAGAACTTTGGAATCGCAAGAGGACTTGACTACTATACAGGAATGGTATTTGAAGGATTTGCCAGTAACCTTGGTGCTGAAAATCAGATTCTCGGAGGGGGAGTATATCGACTGGCGCATCTATTTGGAGGGAAAGATGTCCCTAGTTGCGGATTTGCAATCGGATTCGATCGAGTAATGGTCTCACTCGGAGAGATCGTACCAAAGGAAGCACCCATTGTAGCAATCATAACAATGCCAGGGACACGGGCATTGGCGTACACTACAGCAAATGCATTTCGGAAAGTCGGAGTAACAGTGATCATGGACGTCATGGACCGGAGTTTTGGAGTACAACTCTCCTCAGCACTGAAATCAAGAGCTACCTATGCAATCCTCATCGGAGATAAAGAAGTCTCTAGAGGAACTATCACCATTAAAAACCTGACCAATGCTGTTCAAAAAGAGATGAGTCTCGAAAATGCCATAAATGAGGTAGTGAATGGTTCTCGCTGAGGAACTCGCCAAAAAACAGCGAAGTATCAGTGTAGCAGAATTTTTTGAAAAGAACAAGCATCTGCTTGGTTTTGAGTCTCCAACGAGGGGACTCCTCACGACCATCAAAGAAGCAATCGACAACTCCCTTGACGCCTGTGAAGAGGCAGAAATCCTTCCTGATATCTTAGTTGTGGTTCACAAACATGACAATGATATCTTGCGCGTCATTGTCGAAGATAATGGACCAGGGATAGTCGCCGAAAAAATGCCGGCTGTTTTTGCTAAACTACTTTATGGATCAAGATTCCACCAAGTACGTCAGACACGCGGTCAGCAGGGAATAGGTATCTCAGCAGCAGTCCTCTACGCCCAATTGACAACGGGAAAACCAGCACTGGTTATCTCTCGTACAAACGCAAAGGCTAAAGCTCACAAGATGCGGGTCCTCATTAAAACGGAGACGAATGAGCCAGAAGTGATATCACATGAAGAGATCAACTGGATACTGCCACACGGAACCCGTATTGATCTAGAATTCAAAAGTACAATGCAAGCGAAAAAAAAACTGCTTGAGTACCTTAAGTACACCTCTATCGTCAACCCACATGCCCGTTTTCGCATCGAAGTCAATGGTGAGTCAGTCATATATGACCGCATATCAAACGATGTGCCACCATGCCCAATAGCAATAAATCCACATCCATATGGAATTGAACTCGGCGTACTGAAACGAATGACAACAGGAGCGGAAAAATCATTAAAAGAATTTTTAATTGAAAACTTCTCCAAGGTTGGGGAGAAGACTGCACTGGAAATCTGTTCAATTGCAAAAATTGACGCCAGGATTCACGCAAACATGATTCCTCTGGAACAACTTAATCAACTGTTAAAGGCAATGCAAACAGTGAAGATTCCCGCACCAACTGCATCTCAATGTTTGTCACCCATCACTGAAGATCTAATCGTAAAAGGAATGGAAAAGGAATTTCAATTTGACTTTATTAAGGCGAGAACCCGTCCTGGAAATGTTTTTTGTGGGAATTCATTCATCGTAGAGGCAGCAATTGGATATGGAGGCAAACTACCCGCAGAAGGAAATGCCTTGATTCTCCGATTTGCCAATCGTGTACCTCTATTGTACCAACAAGGAGCGTGCGCAATTACATCCGCGATCGCGAATGTAAACTGGAAAAACTATGGAGTAACCCAACAAAATCTACCAATGGGCCCACTTATGATCTTAGTCCATGTAGCATCAACAAACGTTCCATTTACGAGTGAGTCAAAGGATGCAATTGCGTCCGTTCCAGAGATTGAACGAGAGATCACACTTGCTTTGCAGGAATTGGGTCGTGATTTGAAACAATTTTTAAATCGTCGTGAAAAAAATAAGTTGCAAGACGATCGAGCTCGCGCAATTTGTGCGCTGCTTCCATTAATTTCGCAGAAAGTTGGAGAAATAGTAGAACTCACACCTCCAAATACAGCACCCATTGAGGGAAAAGTTATGCGAAAGGTTGTTTTAAAGAAGAGATTAACAAATGGAAGGATATTAATTAGAATAGACAACTACACGATGATAACTCAACACGTAGCTCTGTATGAGATATCTAAGGATTCAGCAGTAGATGCTACAATTCTTCCCGATTTTCTGACGGAGATGGATGGTGAATATACGAAGGTGTGGAAACGGACAATTTCTGCTGGAGATTTTTTTGAGGTTTCATATACTGGTTGCGGAGGAGGCATTGTTGAACTACAAGGGATAGAAGAAAAAATGAAGGTCATAGTGGATTTAGATGTTTGAACAAAAAAAACGTGATTTTGTAACGAGGCAACGATTAATGGAGATTGCCCGAGGATGGTATGAACAGATGAACGTAGGTGAAGCGCCATCCATAACACTACCAACACGAACTAAGTACAACATTGAATATGATGACACATCAGATGTGTGGACGTACGGATCAAAGGAAAGCACGCGAAACGCAAGTACTGTTAAATCAGCTATCCACATATTAAAGATGGCATATGTAATTGCATTTATCAAGATGCAGCTAACAGAAAACCGATCCTCAACACTGAGAGAGATGTATTATATATCAGAGGGCTGGAAACAGGCAAAATTCCAAACACAGAGTGAGAGTAATTATCTGGTAGAAGATCTGGAAATTATTACGAGTCTACAACGTGAGTACTTTCATATACGCCCTGAGGAAGATGGAGCATCGATTTTCGGGCCTCTAAGAGTGAGAGAAAATACACGACGCGGTATGAAAGAAATTCACTGTCAAGATGATGTAGGAGAAGCAGGATATAATATTCCAAATAATGTAGAAAACGTGGATCTGGTGGATCACAATGCAACATGTGTGATTGCACTTGAGACTGGAGGTATGTTTTCACGATTACAAGAAAACAGATTTGATGAGGAATATAATACGATTCTTTTGCATCTAAAGGGACAGCCAACACGAGCGACACGCAGAATTCTGAAACGAATGAATGAGGAACTTAAGATTCCAGTAGTAGTATTTACGGATGGAGATCCTTGGTCGTATCGAATTTATGCGTCTGTTGCTTACGGCTCAATTAAGACTGCACACATGTCAGAGTATCTAGCAACACCATCTGCTCAATTTATTGGGGTAAAACCATCCGATATCCGAGATTACAACCTTCCTGCAGAAAAATTAACTGAGCAGGATATGAATGCACTCCAGGCAGAACTTTCGGATCCACGATTCGGTTCGGAGTTCTGGAGAAAAGAGATCAAGCTACAACTAGAAATGAAGTTAAAATCTGAACAACAGGCATTTGCAAGTCATGGTTTAGATTTTGTAACAAAGGAGTATCTTCCAAAAATGCTGTCGGAACTAGATATTTTGAGGAGATAAGTGTGTTTTTCTTCTTTTGGATATAGAGTACCATGTGGAAAAAGATTATTGAGAATAAGGATGATACACAAAAAACACATATGGAGTAAAAAAATGATAAAAATTCAGAATAAAATTAGAGAGTATCTGAGAAAGAGGAATCATCTCATAGCCGCAAAATCCCAGAATGGCTATTATGCTGCATCAGGAGATGTTCATAGATTTTTCGTGCCTTTGGAGTAAAAGAGTAATAACACTTTGTCCCGACCATTTCCACCAAGACAATACCTTCTCGAGCATATCGACGAAGATACCATCTGAGAGTTTCTGGGGAAAGACCCAGAAATTCTGCAAGTTCCATCCGATTTGCATAGGGATGATCATATAAGATCTGCAAGAATTTACCTGATTTTTTCCTAGTAAGCAGCTGAGACAGAGTCTGTTCAAACTTATCTCCAGTATCCATACCCGCAAGATAATATAATGTAGAACCATTTCGAGAGAGCTGTATCAATTTACCAGCATTTTTAAGTTTGTAAAGATGATAACAAATGGAACCACGAGATAACATTAATCCAGCGACCAGTTGCTTCTGTGAACATCCTGGATGTAATTGGATATAATCACAGATTTTTCGAGGGATAAGGGATTTCGTACGATGTTTTTCTGAATGAATTCGAGATGCACAGATGCAACCAAGCAAAACAAAAAGGACAGGAGTATCAAAGAAAACAAGATCATGCGAGAGAGGGATAGCAGAGTAGGATGATTTACAACTTATAAATAACTGATTCAATACTGAGAAGGAAATAGTTCCTTCTATCTCTGAAGTTATCTTAGCATCATCAAATCGTATGATCTCATAAGTATTCTCCAAGACATGGATCTCACTGATGTCTATCCATGAAGAGAGAATTCCAACAAAAACTGTACCTAAGAAAAAAATTGACAAAAAAATACCTAGAAAAAGAGATATACTAATGTGTTTCGGTATTTGCAAACTTTGAATCATACTATGGGATAAGAACAAATAGGTTGTGTAGTCAGCAATCGAAATGACAGTAATTATCCATTCCACCATATGAGAGAGGAATGAAGAGAACGCTTTGGGAGATAACTTCAGTCATGCTTAAAGCATTGTACGAAGAAAAATATATCTCCGGAAAAAGCTAGATGGTTTGAAGCCCTCATTATGATTTCTTTGGATAGCAGATATCTCATAAAGTATCACTCCATAACTTTACAAATAGTAATAATTCTAAAATATATAATATATTTGTTAAGTGATAACTAATTCTATAAAAAAGAGACCCTCTAGTAGATTGAGGATCTAAGGAGAATCATTATGGAGGATATAATAGATATCAATGAATCGAGATCATCATCAGAATCCCTGGCAAGAGAATGATATAAATAAATCTCTTAGATGGATAATGCATGTTTTCTCCCTTAAAACCAATGTTAGATTGGTTAAGATTATGAGAGCTACATAAGATTAAAAAAAACCAAAAATAGATAAATAAAACGCTCATAAGATTCTATGAACAATGAGATACCATATGAATGCAATGTCCCAGTCTGCGCATTGCAAACAACTCACTGCAAAAGAAGAGGACTATCTTGAAGCAATCCTCAATGTTTCACAAGAAAAAGGTTACGCAAAGACGAAGGATGTTGCTGAGGAGATGGCACTATCACCGCCTTCAGTAGTTGAGATGTTTTTGAAACTCGATCGAAAAAAACTAGTTGTGTACCGCAAATACGAAGGAGTAACACTTACAAACGTGGGCAAATCCATAGCAGAGCGGGTGAAGTATCGTCACGATGTACTGGTAGAATTTCTGAAACTAATCACAGTTTCAGAGGATATTGCAAACATGGATGCCTGTGCCATGGAGCATGAACTTAACGCAGAAACAATTCAAAAAATAAAACTATTCGTAGAATATGTGAACAGCTCAAAATCAGTCCAACTAGAAATGAAACGATTCGCAGAATTCTATAAATAAAGTGCATTCATACATATTCCTATTATTCATTGAAACATTCAGTTCATAGATTCAAGTACACTAACTTCACTGCTAATATGGAGAGTTCATCATTTGATTTTTGTAGATTGTTATATAGTAATAATATTCACAAATCATCTGAACGAACATATGCAGTAGAGGATAAGCGTTTTGTGTATCTTCGCCACACGAGAATAACAGCAAGGATCACTACAACAAGCACCAACAGCGCAAATACAGCAAACCATGGATTGATGCGCCAGAGTTCAATGACTGCGGCAGCACCGAATGCAACTGATAGAGTAGAAAGAATACTGCCAACTGTTACAATCCAAAATACAGTTCGAACACGCATACCAAACAGTCTCCCAAGAATTGTAGTAGTAGTTGCACCAGAACCCTGAAGCGGAATGTACATGAATATGAGGAGACCTAGTTGGGATAGTTGTTCAATCCAGGGTTTTTTCTTTCGAACACTATTGGCTCCATCCATAACTCTGCGAATGAGATTACCAATATATGGGATTTTTTCTAGAAGATCAAAGTTCAGAGCAATGAGAACAGAACTCATCATATCCATCAGGATAATACCCAAGCAGATGATCCATAAAGGATAGGCAAGACCAAAAGAAATGAAAATAATAGATTCCTTCCCAAATGGAGGGACAAGATAGGCAACAAAGAGACCAAGCAGTGTTAGATACTCATGACTCGGCTCACCGATGATACCAGTTGCAGGGGGATAGATAATCCACATGGCAAAGAGGAAGATACCATACACAGCAAGAGGAAAGCCAAGGAATAGGATACGGCGGAGAATAATTTTCGTCCATACCTGTGCACTACGTCCATCATCAGCCATAAATAATAGTTATGTACATTGATTGGAGGCTATAAAGGATTACTGGAAACAACATCACAGTATATATTAGACAAACTGTCACAGGTAATTAAATGATAAAAACAAAAATAAAATTTTTCTTCAGTTGTAAGATTAGTACTATTCATCTTGTTTTGAATATTACAACTATGAAAAATCTCATGCCCTATACCAAAATAATATCCAAAGACAGGAGTAAGAATGAACAGCAGCATGATGATATGGATCATGCAGTATCATATCTTTTGAAATTGCGCGCATAATCAGAGAACTAAAGAACCCAAA
>DALTYD010000027.1 GCA_029986255.1 Methanocorpusculum sp.
AAATGTGCAAAACATAGTGAAAGAAATGCACCAACAACAAAATTCCCAACGATAATAGCAAGATAGAAAATCAAAATGGATTTCCAGAAAAGCAGAATTTCGATGAGACCAATACAGCCAATTATAAGATAAAGGATATTTTGTTTCATAACCATTGAACCCACTAAAACCCAACAAGTATCTGTGGATATGTACGCAACATTTTACAATATTCAATTGCGTACTGAGATGTTATATTTTTTCTCATCTTAGAAGAATAACGGGTCCTAAGAAAAAAAGATAATTCATGAGACACCACTCAGTGTCACAGAACAAGGAGACAATAGTCAATTAACATCTGAGTTTTTTTCAGCAGATCAATAGCAAACGGTAGATAGATCTGATTTAAAATATGTACGGCTGTACTGCAAAACATGGAAAACGGGAACTCCATGCGCTAGAAAAAAATGCATTAAATGTAGAGTATTCATCAATGAAACTGAACGACACCAGGCACTCTTGGAACGCCTGCGCAACCTTCCAAAAGTAGACATGTATTCATAAGCTCTGGAATTCGTTTCGACCTCATCCCAAAAGGGGAAAGCGGAGATCATTACATGCATGAGTTACAGAAACATTACATATTGGACATCTGAAGGTTGTTCCAGAGCACATTTCAAATCAAGTAACAGAACTCATGAATAAGCCAAAAAATCATATTTTTTTTACAATTTTTATGCATTTAAAAGCATTAAAGAAACAAAAAACAAAAAAAAGAAAGATACTGAAGTATTTAGTATCCTATTTCTCATGTCATCACATCCTGGCTGGCTCTGTTGAAGATATGATCGATCTGGCACTTTATCTACGAAAATACAACCCATACACAGAACAGTACAAGACAACATGAACTTGCAATTGCAGGACTGATAAATGCACACAGAACAGATCTTATCGGCGACTTAATACCCATAAATAAAAGAATATACAAAAAGAAAAAAAATGTAATCACATCAAAAAAGAATGTCATGGAGAGATCTCATCATTCAAATTCGTAGTTTTTTTTTGAATCCGAAAGAGCCAATCTCGATAAACCAGAGGAACAACCATTGTTGTAACCAGAGACATCAAAACAATGGCAATGAATACTTCATTCCCTAGCTGAAGAAAGTACTCCTTCTGAATCGCATCGGTTGCTGTAATTGCCATATCCTGGAAATGGGTCAAGGCAATCAGGCCAACAATCATTGCCACCTCTCCTCTTGGAACCATGCCAAATCCAATAATTATGGAATCATGAACAGGCATACCAAGTAGATGCGCCGATAAACCACATCCGACTACCTTCGTAATAATAGCCACCAAAATCAGCGCAACAATAAACCACAGCATCTCAAATTTTCCAAACAAATACTGTAAATCCGCGATAATACCCAATGAAACAAAAAATATTGCCGTAAAGATAATGTACAAATATTCAGCACCAAGCTTAATATCTAGACTATGTTTCAGACTCACGCGATTTACACACATACCAGCGAGAAAGGCCCCAACAATTGCCGACATCCCTACACATTCCGCTGCCATCGCATAGAAGAATGCAACCATCATTGCAAAGATGAACACAAACTCTGGAAACGTCCGGACAAGTTTCGTTGAATCCATGCGGGATAACAGTGAAGGAATCGTCTTAATACCAAAAAACGCTGCAATAACCACAAAACCAATGGATTTAGTTATGGTCATGAAAACATCCATTGGAAGCAACTCACCATTCGCACCAATATCCCTGCAGATGGACAATACAATCAAACTGAGAATATCATCTATAACCGCTGCTCCAATAATAGCCTTTGCAAATGGTTGGTGAAGTTTACCCATCTCACGCAAAACGTTCGCAGTAATTGCAATACTCGTCGCGGTAAGTGCAGTCCCGACGAAGATAGCAGTGAAGAAATCCATATTAAAAAACACGGATATTATGTATCCACCAAACCAGGAGACAATAACCCCAATAAGAGCTATCATCCCATATCTCCAGTCAGTAATATCACTAAGCTCAAATTCAAATCCAATCACAAAAAGAAGGATGATTGCACCAAGGCTAGCCAAACTTTGAACAAAGTCAGTATAGGTAATAAGACCAAGAAAACTCGGTCCAACAATAAGACCGACCAGAATTTCACCGATAACTGCAGACTGATGGATACGAGTTGCCAGGAGATATCCACCAAGGGCAATGAAGAGCAACAAGCTCATTTGAAACTCGACTGTAGAGGTGATATCATCCATCATAATTTAGTTTCAAATTGAGACTAATATGTAAAAAGAATATCGTTTTAATAGAATTATTCTTCACGAACTGTGAATAATTTTTCATTAGGGATTGACTGCATAATATGGAAAAGCTCAGCTTTGATTTCATTTATACGGCGCCTATCATCTCGAGTTGCAGTACCTTCCTGGACTTTTTTCTTTAATTCAGTCAGTTCCTCACTAGTAAGATGGGTGCCTGGTAGCTCGTCAATGAAAAGGTTACATCCATTAGGCTTTGTGATAATAAAACTGACAGTGTTGGTATCATCAACAATTAGTCGCTCAGGATGATTCTTCACATCAAAGGTTATCTTGAGAGCACATCAAGCGGACAACGAGTAGTGTGAGCAATAATCTTAACATTATCCTCACCATCTACCCATTTTTCGACGACAACAGCCATCTTGTAGCCAAGAGCAATTCCAGGACACAGATTCCCATGCGCTTTGGCCATAATTTCAAATGTAGGAATCTGTACCATGATACACTGAAAAGATATCGTAATGGGATATCAGAGATATTTATGCGCACGAAGCCAGTCGACCTGGGGAGTGGTATAACGGTAGATGATGTCACATTTATCATCCTGAAAATCCCATGGAATAATAATGAGGATATCCCCCTCACGGATCCATACTCGTTTTTTAATTTTTCCCTTAATTCGACCAAGTCGAGTTACACCATCCGAACATCGGACTTTGATATGGTTTGAACCAAGCATAAGCTCTGCCTGGGCAAATTGTTCTTTTGTACGACGGTTTGGGAGTTTAACGCGGATAATACTTCCATCCTCAGCCACGTCCTGGTTTTCATTTTCTATCCTTCCCAGAATATCGACCCCTGTTTTTATAATATTTTGATTGTGATATCAGATAAAGATGCCTAATGGTACACTTTTTGAAAGACAGAATAAAAGAACTTACTGATAAAAAAACGTTTCTGCATATATACATTATGATTTTAAAAAATATCCCAAATGTCATCAATCAACGTGTTGGAACATGTGACGAGTTTAGTATAGGGAAGATTAAACGTGCAATATATGTGACAAAATATCCTGGAGAGGGAACTCCATCGAATATGAGCATCTCCGTACAGAAATTGCACATTAGGTTGAATTTTACCTCAACGAAATTGATTCTGTGAAGAGAGCAACGAAACAGGAAAGTATGAAGAAAGTCTTGGCAACAAGTTAAGAAAATAGGATAAAAACATAAACTGAACTAAAAATCCTTTGGAGAGAGAGGAATAGCCTCTCAAAAAAGTTTTCTTTTTAGAGCATAGTGCAAGAAAAGATATGGACCACAAGTGTAGGATTGGGCATTTTAGTATTTTAAAAGGAATAATCTGTAAAAGTACAGTGTTTTTTTATGTGGACAATGATGCATCGGCATGAGGCCATAGGGAAATGTTTTTTTTCAAAATAGATCCCATGAGAGAGAATAAATGCCGCTATCCAAGTGTGTATATCCTGTAAGGAAGGATAACTCTTTATGACACCAAACACACCAAAAAAGAAAGAGATTGTAGAATACCTCGAACAGATCACTGAAATCTATCTTAAGAGATGGTGATAATGATGTTATGGAAGTACGCATCGCAAAACGAGGGTATGCAATTCACAACTCAAAAGAACTGAATCATCATGAAAAACATACAGCAAGGGATATTTTAAAAATTCGTGACTGGGATGCACTGAAGAATCGTCTGGAAAATATGTAATTTTTTCGATTTTGAACATCTTTAAAACGTATTTTTTACAACTAGAAACAGTACGCAATGGTTTCCATCAGAGTACAAAAATCATTATTCAGAAAGGTCTGAAAGAAAGGAAAGAACAGTTCTAGAAAATTAACAGAGAAGACTCTTAGAGCATTAACCTCAGAAAATTGGAGCACAAATCGTGGTATAATTTATATCTAAAATGGAGGAAACATAAAAATTCATCCTACACCTTCACAATAGAAATACAGCCCATCAACATGTTTTCAGGAAAAATTATCTTCAGTTTATTGATAAATCCCCAAAGTACCCTCATCAAAGAGTTCACTGAGTATCATTGGAAAATGTCCATAAAAGGAGATGAGACACCCACATTTGGCAACAGTGCAGCAATCCATTCAATCTATGCTGAATCATAGAGATAAAGGAATTAAGATGGATAACACAGATACCTAAACATATACCATTATCACGTACACACTATCAGTTATGGAAAAATGATAATGTACCATTCTCAACATATAGAATAAGCAATGAACTATGTTACAAACAACAGTACGCTTTTACTCCACTTTACCAGCCGACGACAAAACGGAGAAATTTTTGAAAAAACTCTCTCCAATGCACCAGTACAGATAACACTAGGAAAAAAACAGATCAACCCAGCATTTGAAGAAGCCCTCCTCGGGAAATCTGAAGGAGAGAGAGTCATCATCGCATTGCCTCCAGAAAAAGCCTATGGAAAATATAACAAAAAACTCGTTGTCACCGTCAAACGAAAAAAACTCAACTTCGAACACGAACCATCACCAGGAGAACTCATCAGAATTGAATTCCTAAAAAAACCTTGCTTCGCCACGGTCGTTAGCACAACCAAAAAAAGCATCACCATAGATACCAACCATCCTCTCGCTGGAGAGACCATCACCTATGAAATCACCATAGATAAAATCATCTTATCATGACAAAAAGGGACATCATTTATCACTGTGACTGTATCACTGGAATGAGTCACATAAACACTGGCGTCGTTGATGTCATTGTCACCTCTCCCCCCTATAACATCGGAAAGCTCTATACAACTTATGATGATACCATCCCTCGCAACAAATATCTCACTTGGATGAACAACGTAGCAGCATCATTTTTCCGAGTACTCTCATCATATGGGTCACTTTATCTCAATGTGGGAGGAAGTCTAAAAGACCCCTGGATTCCAATGGATGTCGCTATGGAATTCAGAAAATCAGGTTTCATTCTCCAGAATATGATCCATTGGATAAAATCTATAGCACTCCCAAAAGAAGACATGAGTAAATTTTACAATACCCAAATCTCCAATAATGGAATCGCAGTTGGTCACTATAAACCGATCAATAGTCATAGATACCACAACAATTGTCACGAATTCATATTTCATTTCACCAAAACAGGTGATGTGCCCATTGACCGACTTGCAAACGGTGTTCCATATCAGGAAAAAAGCAACATCCATCGGTGGATAAAGAAAAAAAAGGAGAGAGAAAAGGACATTCGCGACCGCGGTAACACCTGGTTTATACCCTATGAAACCATTCACGAAGGACGACCGCATCCAGCAACTTTCCCAATTCAATTACCAATAATGTGCATCCGCGATCATGGAATTGACCGCTGCCATCTCGTCATGGATCCCTTCATGGGCATTGGGAGCACTGCACTGGCAGCAATCCAACTTGGGATACCATTTGTAGGATTTGAAATCGACGAAGGATACATACAGATTGCCAGAGAACGAATTGCAACGGAGCTAGCTAAAAAAACAGTGGGCACACGTACTAGTTAGGGATCCAAAAAAATTTATAATGAAAACGACCCGTATTTGCCCCCACCTCCGGGGTACAGCGTAATACACCCTTCACGCATCTTAATTATAGCCGCTGCAATTTCCGCAGAAACAGAACAAAGATCACTCTCAGGTACATCAAGTAGAGTTGAAATTTCATTATCAAATGCATCGATAAACATATTATACAATGTTTCACACTTTTTCGTATTTGGAGATGAAGCACCAAGTATCCGAGCGATAATCTCACCAAGAGGAATTACGTTCAAATATGGAGGGCGCCATGTTGGGACAGAAAGAGTGGATAGCTTCTCCGCACATTCACGAACACCAAGCTTGATCTTTCCATTATCGTGCGGACACCTCCAGTGTAGCATCTCTGCCTCATCAAGGGAAAATTGCGTATAACAGCGGGTACATGCAGTGTGGTTGTACTTCCCCACCTCAGGGAAAAAACCAGCATTCAGTACAATTGCACTAGCAGAGATCGATGCAAGAACTGCACGGGGAGAATCAGTCGCAACATCTACACGTGTGAACTCACGACCCAATTTTATTGGCGCCGGACTATGGGCATCAGAGTTCGTCAAAAATGGGATATCCACAAATTCAACAATACTAGCACCGTATGAGGAATCAGCAGAAAGGCCCAATTCACAGAACTCAAAAATTTCTTCACCATAACATTCCGACGGAGAAGTATATGTTGAAAACAGAGATGTCCATGGGGTAAACGCATGAGCAGGACCAATCATCCCCCCAACCTCATGCACAGCGAATGCAATCTCCTCCCCACTCAAGTGCAGATGGGGCCTGCCCATAGTTGTCAGATGTCCACACATAGGTGTAAACATCTCCTGTAACTCAGCAAACTGATCAAACGTCTCAGCAAAAATCAGATGGTGCACACGTGAAGAATCCTCAATTTCAGCCTGGGGCACAATCGTAATTCCAAACGCATTATCCAGATATGGCTCCCACATCTTGCGCCATTTGGAATGCAGTGCATCACCACTTCCAACAATATCAATACCCTTAATCTTACACCCTGAAAGAATTTTTTCAGGTAGCATGTTCGGGGAGGTGGCCATCGAAAAACACGAATGAAGATGAAGATCCATATTTCTCTGCATAAATCATCCAATATATCTAAGATCATCTGAGGACTGGGGCATAGAAGCACTCACATGAGTAGCTACTTCTGCAAGCATTTTCTCCGCAAGATAGGTTAATTCCGTTCGATCAGCATGGACATGAGTCAAACGTTCCAGTACATCAAGAACTGCCGTCGAACTCACCGGATCCACCAAGTATCCCGATGTTTCTCCGAGAAGTACAACACCATCTATACCATGAAGATGGCCAAGCGTAACAAGAAGACCTGCAAAACCGATAATGCCCCCAATAGGTTCATATGGATTAATCATCGCACCTGCCGCAAGTACCTCTTCTTTAAGAGAAGACGAACTAATTGCTGAGAGCACACGAGGATGTTCAACTAGATGACCAACTCCATATCCACCAAGTGTATAGATGCGGTGAACGCCCAGAAGAACAAAGATTCTCAGGTATTGCTCTACAAGCGTGTAATGCCCTTCTGAACTTACGCTTTGACAATCACCTGAAAGAAAAAGAATTGGTGGGTGCACATCCGTCCCAGGCAAAAAGAAGAGCTCATTTCGCGGAAGACGAAGAACGGCATTCTCATCTAGATACACCTGCGGTGGAAAGAATATCGACGTAATCTCAGCAATCTTCACCACAGAAAGAGCATGGATTAGATGATCTACTACCAACTTCCCCACATTCCCCAAACCAGGGAGACCTGCAATTACCATCGGTGCAGAATACGCAGAAATATCTTTTACATACCAGCGTACATTCACCTGTTCCATTTGCTCACCATTCTCCGAAATTTACCGTATCGATCCTGAGGTGAATAGCGGGCAGGATGTACGGATTCCGTCGCGGCACCACATCTAGGACAAATTTTTAAAAGAGTATAGGTAAGATCATTAGGACACTGCCGAATATGACCAGTCATAACACATCCACTATTTCTGTTTTCGCACCAATTTTCCAGTACCATCAGCCCGAACCATAACTCCAATCGCAGCAGATGCAGCTTTTTCCAGAGCTTTTTCTGCAGTCTTGTAATCAGGTGCAACAACTTTTACACGATATTTAGGAGCACCGAGGTATAAAAGCTCAATTTCAGCACCATCAATCTTTGGCTCAGCAGAACGAAGTGCACGTCGAATTATATTCACACCATCTGGTTTATTAGAAGTGAGCTCCAAAATTGCAGAAACAGTAACACGAGGCACTTTCACATTTTCCATTGCAACCTTTGCAAGTGCAGACTTTGCAATCTCAGAGAGAGAAAATTTTTTGAGAGTTACATCACAGTACACAGCGATATCCTCAAACGCACCATATAATGAGGAATATTCCTTGTACATTGCTTCCTCGATTATCTGCGCCGAAACATTACTGTCCTTTGAAGCAAACTCGATCCATTTATGAGCTTTCTGTTCGTTTTTCCAATCCTGGATTTTTTCTCGACGCTGATGCTCGTTGACATCCTTGAGTGAAAGATCTATATGACCGCGAGATGCATCTACATGAAGGACCTTACACACAACTTTCTGCCCTTCACGGATATAATCTCGAATATACTTAATCCAACCACGAGCAACCTCAGCAATCGGAATTAATCCCTGACGTTCTTCATATTCATCAAGGGTAACGAATGCTGCAAAATCCTTGACCTCCGTAACACTACAGACAACAAGTTCTCCTTCCATTGGCCAATTTCTTTCACTCATGGATGATATTTCCAAACTTATTCATAGACAGCGACAACATCAGCTTTGAAATCGGCTTTTCCTCCGGTTGGCTCGGCAAGAATACAACCGCAGACAACACATTCGACCTTTGAAGATGCCTTTTCAAAGACGAGTTGTTCATGTTCACAGTCTGGACACTTAACTTTCAGAAACCTGCTCCGATTATCACGAGTTGTTTTTACCATTCTTCCTCACTCCGTAAGTTCAAATTTGCCTGCGCGATATCCTGCCCTCAAGTTTGCCTTTTCACACACCTTGCATCGATAGCGTACATTGATTTTCTTGGTTGGTTTATCTCCACCAGGAACCTTCCCAAATTTCCCTCGATTTCCGACGGAGCTGCGGCGAGCCTTCTGCCGATCGATCCAGTGGAGACCAGTTGTCTTACCCTTTTTTACCTTTTCCACCTCATGTTCGGTGTGCTTCCGACAGTACGGGCAGTAGGTATTAAATTTTACTGGTTTTTTCATAAATATTGTCCTCTCAAAACCAAGGATACCAAATACCATATTTATTTGCGAAGCCTGATATTTAATGCTATGCGGCGATTACAAAGAATCTCTGCAATGGACTCAGGAAGAGAGATAATGTCACCAGGAAAAAGAGAATAGCATCGTCCACTATAATCCTGAAATTTTTCAACACTATCTTGTACCATAATCACTTGATAAGATTCGGAAATAGTTTCAGCATCGAGATTATCATTTGAGCACGTGGTATTGTGATGCGCGTCAACAAAGGAGGAGGGATCTGTCAAAACAGAACCCATATACCCCATTTCTGTCTCAGAAGATGGAGTAAAATTGAATGCAGAGGGGGTTCCTATTATATGTTTGCCATCAAGCAGTGCATTGCGGCATGCAGTTGCAGCGTCGACCACAATTTCATAGAGAGAGAGTTCACCGGGAACCATAGCACGGAGATCGTCAGGATTGATCTCTTCACCAGTTGATTTGGCAAGGGCAAGCGAAAAAATTTTACGAGTACGTTCGAAATAGAGATCGCGAATATACTCACGCAGACTTTCACGTTCTTTCAAAAGTATCTGTACACTCTCGTCAAACGGATCAGCCATGCTACGTGCCTCATTTATCAGATCTAAGAGTTCGGCGTGCACCACCTCATAAAGCGTTGCTGGTATTTCAGAGAGAGAACCACTATTGCGCTCATCGATTAAATATCCATGAAGTTCAGAGATACTGATACGATCAGGCATTTACACCCCCAATCTCTGCAAGACCACGACAGCAAAGATAAACCGCAAGTGCTTCGGGAACCGTATTCAAACCAGCAACAAGATTATAGTCGTTTCCAAGGATTGAAGTTGATAGCTGAAATGGACAATCAACAATTATTTGTCGATCTCCAAAAACAACGGCATCGATCAGTGGATCAAACGCATCAAGGCGGCGAATCTCAAGCATAGTAACCCGCATACCAGAACCTCCGTGCAGAGAACCGGGATGGCGAATGAGTCGTTTGATATCTGTAGTAACGGGTTCATCAGTATGGATACTCCTCGCAAAAATCTGATCCTGAAACGATTTATTTTCATGGCAAGTAATTGCCCGAATAACTTTGTTTTTCAGAAGTTGTTCTGGAACATGTACTGCAATCGTGCGGAACATGTGAATATTTTTTAAAAATTCGACAGCGAGCTTATCAGAGATCCCTTTCAAACTAGTGAGATATACAGTCTGCGCATGACCATCTAGTGCTGCTATCTTATCAAGCTCAGCAATGAGAGCCGCACGATAGCGCTTTTTCCAGCCATTGCCTCGTATTGAACCCGTAAGCATACTCTCAGTTGACAGACCAATTCCTGATACATAATTAACCAATTCTCGACGTTCTGCACTATTCCACCCCCGAACTGAAAGAATAGGGATATGGACATGATAACCGCGACCTCCAGAAAAATTTATGCGGAGATCTCGATCTGAAAAACCAAGTTCCTGTGTCAGCATATCAATGAGCTTGAACAATTCCTCCTTCACTCGCGCAAGCATGACATCATACGAACTATGAACAATATAGTCGGCATCCAGATCGAATATAAGATCCGCCCCTAACCACCCCTTGTCGCTCATCTGCCCTGCCCCAGGACGCGCGTAATAGGCAGTTGAGTAGTAAACATGCGCAGGGATCATGGCTTTGAGATAAGCGTGTACCTCCTCAGGAGAACTGAAGGAAAGGTGGCGACGCATTCCTACGGGCTTTTCACCACTGGAAAAGAAAAGGAAGCCCCATTCCCTCTCTGTAAGAGCATCAGGGATATATACAGCACCAGCTCCATGCACATCCCCATTATAGTAGGCAGAAAATCGCTGCCTGAGGAATTCATACGTTGCTGGTTTCATAACTTCTTGATCATATATGGACCTTCCCGCAAATAGCCCTGTTTGCGGTAATATGGTCTAACCCCAACACCACTCATAACTGCAATCTTGGAATAGCCAGCATTGCGTGCAGTTTCTTCTGCACGAAAAAGCAGGTTTCGACCATAAGAGCGGTGCTGACAATCTTTACCATCCCCAGACTCACCGAGTGGAACAATACTACCATACACATGTAGTTCGCGGACGAGTGCAGCCCCGTCAAGCTCCATGCGAAAAACACTTCCTGGAAATCGCAGACGCACAAAGCCTATCAAAGAATCACCAGATACAGTGGAGAGAAACTGCTCAGTTCCACCACAACACATATAAGAAATGGATTTTTCCTCAGCAAAATCAGTACTTGGTCGCCTCCCAATCTCACGACAGCGAATGCAACGACACTGCTTTCCCTGATCGGCAAGACGT
>DALTYD010000028.1 GCA_029986255.1 Methanocorpusculum sp.
AAAAACTCAGTACTAAGAATAACCTGATATGCACCATAGATATAATTTTTGGGAAGATAGATTATTTGAAGAACACCCTCGATATTGTCTAGCTACTTATAATCTATGAGTTAATCAAAAATTGATCAAAAAACTATAAAAAATTAATAATTTGGTTTCCGCTCTATACGCTCTATATTATAACATATTTTTTATTTCTTTTGCAATCTCCTGACCAAGTTTGAAGAATTTTTCTTTTTCAGTCTGATCTGGACGATAGGTGAATTCTACCGGGTCGTGCCAGATCTGAATGCCTGCCTTATCTAAAAGTTCACTAATAACTTTTGGTGCACCACCTCGACCACCGTTAGATCCAAAAGCAAATCCTATCTTTTTCTGAGTCTGTTTTCCCGGTCTGATTCCCATTAGATAATATAGAAAACCGGCAACTGTTGGCAACGGATAGTCTTCAAGGGTAGGAGAGCCAACAATGACTGCTTTCGAATCAAGGATGTCACGAACGACATCAGATCTATGGACACCTTCATAGCGCCCATCCTTTAGGAGATCAACCTTTACTTCAACTCCTTCAGAAATTGCGCCCTCTGCAATATACTGGGCAGCCACACCGGTCGAGTAATGCATCGTATCATAGATAATGGTTATCTTGTCTTTAGAGACACCATTAGACCAGTTGGCGTAAGCATTAATGATATCTGCGGCATGACTTCTCCAGATAATACCATGAGATGGTGCAATTATCTCAATGGGCACACCAAGTTCAGTAACTTCACTAAGTTTTTTAAGAACCTTCTGAGAAAGCGGAACGATGAGATTCGCCACAAACTTGGCTGCATGTTCCATAGCAACATCAATACCAAGTTCATCATCGAAACGTTCGCTGGATGCAACATGTTGACCGAATGCATCATTCGGGAAAAGAATCTTATCTTCACCAAGATAAGTAAACATAGAATCTGGCCAGTGGAGGAATGGGGCCTCAAGGAAGGTCAGAGTCTTGTCATCACCAAGAGACAGAGTCTCAAGGTTTTTGATAGTATGAATATTCCATGTACTCGTATCATAGTGGCGGGAAAATCCCTTCTTAGCAATCTCAGTCATATAGATAGGAATGTTCGGTAGTTTCTTAGAAAGAAGGGGGAGGGAACCAGAATGATCTATCTCAATGTGATTTGCAATAATGTAGTCAATCTTTTCTAATGGAAGAATGGATTCAATACGTTCTGTGAGTTGCCACTCGTGCCCAGGATAAGTCCCATCAATAAGTGCAACCTTATCACCAATAACGAGATATGCATTGTAAGTCGTTCCCGGAAGGGTATAACCGTGATAATCACGAATATTCCAATCAATGGCACCTACCCAGTAGACGCCATCTTTAATTTTTACTGCTTTTAACATAATATATTCCCAATCCCTAACTACAGCATGATACAAATCTGCAGCGTCTGGATACCATTTTTATATATGTTCTTGATATTTATTAGATATTAGATTGCGGCACTTTTAAAAAATATATATTATTGAAATAACATATCAAAGATTCTGATGCAAGAGGACCTTTGCACTAAATGAAAAATATAATATTAAGGTATACGTGAGAAATGAACATATTAAGGTATACGAGAGAGATGAACAAGTCAAAACAGATTTTTTTTTGTACAATAAAAACTGTGTGAATTCATATATAATCAATACAAGGATATAGGCTCAACGTATCTCACTAGCTCACATTAAACAAAAGAATGATGAATTAAATAACATATCATAGAAAATCTATTCAAAACACAATTCTCAAAAAAAACACATAACCGGCAGGGATATGTTTCCCTTCACTACGTTTCTCATGTTTCTTAAAACAGTCAATACAGAAGAAGCAATAACAATCCGAAAGATCAAATATTTAAATAATAAGCACAATAATGAAAATTATAATTATATTAAGAATGGAACTGATGCAATTCATGGAGTACCAATAATGGGGTTGTTACAAAGTATTGACAATGGTGGAGAAATAAGTTCTCCATTTAACAATGTGATGTTTGGAGAAGCGTTAGTTGGAGAAGGTGCTGAAGTTGCCCATATTGATCTCGTTATCGGACCAAAGGGGAGCTCTGTTGAACAGGCCTTTGTGACGGCATTAGCATCTCCACAGAGGGGACATACACCACTTCTTGCTGTGATCACACCGAATCTACCTCCAAAGCCAGCAACATTGATGGTCAATAAAGTGACCATAAAAAATGTAACCCAGGCAACAATGATGTTTGGACCAGCCCAGCATGCAGTTGCAATGGCAGTTGCCGACTCAGTTGAAGAGGGCATTATCCCCAAAGAGGTAGTTGAGGAGGTGCTAATCATTGCATCTGTTTTTATCGAATGGGATGCAACAGACAAGAAAAAAGTGCATGATTGGAACTATGAGGCAACAAAACTGGCAATCAAACGTGCGATTACAGGGAACCCAAAAATAGATGAGATTTTAGCAAAGAAGAACGCAGCGATTCATCCATTTAGCTAATCTTTTTTTCCCAATAGTATCACACCCATATTTTCTTTGCATCATCACGAACATTATTATCTATTCAGATCAAATGGTATCTAAGAGAGATTTTTTGAAAAAACAAATACCAAAAACATGAAAACAACCATGCAAAACATAGAAAATACCCAGTGTCTTCGATTATTTTCCAGTGACGGCATCGTTACTGCAATAAGTAGTCCTGTTAGGAACAGAATCCTGTATCTTATCCACAATGAAGGAGAAGTTTCTTTTTCACGTATAGTGGAGTATACGGGCCTTTCCAAATCAACAGTGTCAGTGCATGTTAATTCTCTGATTGATTTAGGACTTATTGCATCACAAACAGTCCCAGGAGATGCACGTAAAAAGATGTATTATCTGACCGCCTCGCATCTTGCTGATATCCAACCATACCATCACACGCACGTAAAAAGATGTATTATCTGACCGCCTCGCATCTTGCTGACATCCAACCATATCATCACACGGGAAACAATGAATTCCGTGAGCTTATCCATCAATACTATATCAAGTATAATAATATTGATTATCGTCAGATTATCCCACATATTATTCAAGTAGCATTGATTGAGGCAGGGATTAGAATTGATCCAATCATGCTACGGGGGGGAGAGATGCTAGGCAAATCAGTTTCAATGTATCTAGTTTCTGAAACTCTTGAAAAGACAATAGAGAATGTGATTAAATTTTGGGTACGATATGGACTAGGAAAGATGTGCATTCGATCCTCATCTTCGCTCCAACTTGAAATTTATAACTGTCACGAATGTATGGTGTTACCAAAAACGAAACATAGCTGCTGCGTTATATCACAGGGTATTTTAACAGCGATTTTTTCGACATACTTCAACAAGCCAGTACGGGTGGATGAGATTGAATGTATGACACAGGGGTATCCAGCCTGCTGTTTTGAGATAGAAGTCCCAAAAAACTATAGCATAAATCAGTAACGATTTTTCATCCGTAGACACAATATTAAAAATAATTTAATTCTCCTTTTTCTTTCCAGATTTTTTTGTGTACTTCTTTTTCATTGATCCAAACTTTTGGAACAGAGGATAAGACACTGCTACGACGAGGATAAAAACTAATGAAATACAGAAAATCCAGATGATAACACCCCATTCCAAGCCGAAAAAATCGATTGAGTTTATCAAGGATGAATTTGTGTCTGAAAGCGTAAGAAGTATGCCTTCAGCAAAACTATCCGGCATAAACCAGCCAACAATTGCAGCGGAACACTGAGAAACAGGTGCAACATCATTAAACATGGAACGTTTACCATTCTGAGATATTTTTTCAAGTTCAGTAATGATACCATCGATCGAAAGCGTAAGCCATACAGGATCATCATAGCCATCCATGCCAGCAATGAGGTAGCCACACCCAAACGGGACAATAGCATAAGGAACGTAGCACCCAGGAAGTTCATAGGCCCAGACACTAGAAAGATCGTCTGCAACATGTACAGCCCACCCGATACCACTAGCCCATGTGACGCCTAAAGGCGGGTTTGAACCGACCACTATGTAGCCACCATCATGTGCCTGGACGATGGAATAACCACAGGCACCCGCTCCATACATCACATCCAAGCTGCCCGTTCGTATAATTTTCTGACGCTGAACAATACCATTACTAACCTTTGCAATCCATGCATAAGCACTTTCTTCAGTGAGATAAGAGGTAGTCCCCCCAGTAAGAACAAGTGTATCATCTGCCTCAAGAACCATCCCAAAGGGAATCATAGGGGTAATCTCACTGCCAAGACAAACCTGATCATTGAACGGTGTGCCTGTTGACAGAAGATATGTCTGAATAAATCCAGAATTTGTCTCCCAAAACCATCCTGCAAAGAATATCATATCTTTAGAAACAGTGAGACATCCAACACCTACGTGCGAAAGCTCTCTCTGCCAAAGAATATGGCCCTCTTTATCAACTCTGACAATATAAGCATCACCATCAAAGCAATAACCGGTCCCTTCAGAACCATTAACGGATCTGACGATCGTCGCAAGAACTGCTCCCCCATCCTCAAGAGAGACGAGAGTTCGAACGTTGTCGCCTGGAAGAGATAAACGCCAAATTTCCTTTCCGGTGACATCGGTTTTCATCAAAATCGCACTGGAACTATTGGCCATGCCGAGAAAGAAACCTCCGTTCTCCACAGGAGCAACAGCTTCAACATTGATATAGGTTCCACTAAAATGATATGTCACATTGAGATTCTCAACAATGGCCGCAGAAGCTCCTCCACAGAAAATTAATGCCATTATCAGAAAAATCAGAACTGTTTTTTTATATTGGAACATGTATAATACATTTTACGTTATGGCATTAGTATGTTTGTGAATAACACCACGCAGAAGACAGCCATTTAATGATACCACACAACAAAAATATACCAGCGTGAAGGCACAATTTGATGGTACGCACGTTCTAGCACCTGTAGAGGCAAAGGTTTTCTACGATCAGAACGGTTATGGCCGAGTGGAAAAAACCGGAAAACTTCGACTTGACATTGTGGAGGGCCTGTATCTTATAGCGCGCGGAAAGATTCAGATCGATAACTGGTCCTTTGATGCACTTCTTTCCAAGAGCGCTCTATCATCTGAATTTCTCCGCAAATTCACTGTGTATAGGGATATTCGCGAACGTGGATTTGTTATTACCACAGGACCTCATGATTTTCGGATTTTTCCTCGCGGACAACGACCAGAACACGGACAATCAAAGTATCTACTCCGAGTATTATCGGAACGAGAGGTAATGGATCTCTCAGTTGTTCTCAACGAAGCACAGACTGCAGCAAACATGCGTAAACAGTATCTACTTGCTGTAGTTGATGATGAGCATGAACTGACCTACTATGAGATACGGATCACGGTGCCAGAAGTAAAAAAAGAGATTATAGATCGTATACAAGAAGATTTTCCGAATATTTCGGCAAAACTAGCAGGGATACCTGCCTATGTTGAGGATAACGGAACAGGTATCACCAAAAAACTCAAGGAAAACTGGTACGGGACAATGATGGATGCAACCAGGTTGTTTCTCGCACCAGTTGAAGTCTGCTGGTTGCTAGAGTCAGAAAAACTTTCACTAATCCCTGCGATGACAGCAGAAGAGTATGAAGCACATGCCGCAATGTATGATCCTGAATTTGCTGAAAAAATGATTGTGTATCGATATTTCCGTTGTATCGGTTGGGCGCCTCGAACAGGATACAAGTATGGCCATCATTTCCGTGTGTACACAGACAAGGAAAAACATTCTGAACTATTAGTACACGCTTGTGGACCTGGCCATACCATGCCAATGAGTGTTATTTCCCGATCAGTCAGGCTAGCCCATAGCGTAAAAAAGAAGATGCTCTTTGCCAGTATAGATGGAGAGAATGTCGCCTTCATCGAATTTGCGCGTATGAAGCTATAGCATAATAAATTGTGAGATTTATGGAAGAAAAAATTAATCCCTGGTCCAACACTCCAAAAATGGATATTAACCGATTAATTTCTGATTTTGGTATTGAACCATTTTCACCACTTAAGGAAAAGATAGTTGACCAACCGGTATTTATACGCCGAGACATTATCGCGGGGCATCGCAACTATGAGACCATAGTGGAAGCAATAATACAGAAAAAACCATTCCATGTACTGACTGGTTTTATGCCGAGCGGCCATCCTCATTTCGGTCATCTAATGGTCATGAAGGAAGTTGTTTGGCATATTCAACAAGGAGGAAAAGGATTCATTTCAATGGCAGATCGCGAGGCACATGCGGTTCGTGGTCTATCTTGGAATTTATGCGAACGATACGCCCGTGAATATATGGAATGCCTTTATGCACTAGGTTTTTCCGGTGAAATATACTTTCAGCATCACAACAATGCACTAAAGGATCTCGCATTTGAGGCTGCAACAAAAGTAAATTTCTCAGAATTGTCTGCAATATATGGATTTGGACCGAATACTGAGCTTGCCCATGCGATTGCGGTATCGATGCAGGTTGCAGATATACTCTACCCACAACTGACGGAAGGTACAGCCCCTACAGTTGTTCCAGTAGGAATTGATCAGGATCCTCACATTCGATTGACTCGAGATATTACAAATGCTCTCCGAATGTTTCTGGTAGAGAACCGTGGCAAATATACCAGCATTCGCTCCAAAAATGCTCCAAAAGGCGCACTCGAAGAAGTGGAAAAGCGATTTGAGGGTGCAAAGAGGTATGAGGGACACATTGATCTATCAGCAAGACATAATGTTAGTGAGGTAGATGCAATTGTACGAGAAGTTGAGCGTAAGTTCAACGGATTTGGATTCATGCTTCCTTCGGTTACATATCACAATTTTTTGCAGGGGCTGCAAGGTGGCAAGATGTCTTCAAGTGTTCCAGACAGTCTAATCTGGTTTGATGATTCAGACATGGATATCAAAAAGAAAATCATGAAAGCACTTACTGGTGGACAACAAACGCTTGAAGAACAAAAAAAGATAGGAGGAGATCCAGAGAAATGTTCTATATATCAACTAAATCGCTTCCATGTGCAGGAAAATGACGCAGAACTGGTAGAAATGTATCATGCTTGTAAATCAGGAGAATTGATGTGTGGGACCTGTAAGAAAGAAACACTTGAGCGAGTCCGGAACTTTTTACAGAGATTCAAGGAGAAGCGTGATGAAGTTGCACATATGGTAGAGTGGTAAAAATGGAACTGACAACAAATGAAAAGCGTGTGCTTGCAAATCTTGCCGAAATAGAATCGATGGAGGCAAGAACACTTGCAGAAAGATTACATGCCTCTCCAGAGGCAGTAGTACAATGGGCACATCTTTGCGCTGAAAAAGGACTGATAAGATTGGAAAAGACGGTCGTGGAAAAAGCTATCCTAACCGAAGAAGGGGAAAAATACGCAGTTTCCGGGCTTCCCGAGAGGCAGATCCTTACAAGTATTCATGGGAAAACATCAATGAAAGAGTTGGCAAAACATCCGTTAGCAAAGATAGCGATTGGATGGCTGCGCAAAAAGAACTGGATTGTCATCAATAAAGGAATTGTTACAGTTGCATCAAATGTTCCAGAAGGTGATGATGAGGTTGCACTAAAAAATCCAATAACGGGAACAGATGGATGTAAAGAACTGGTGAAACGAGGTCTCGCCAAGATCGTGGAGACTGTCTCATGGAAAATCTCCCTCACCCCTTCCGGTACGAAACTCGTTGCAGCAGGCCTAAATCTTCGAGAGGAAATTGGAACACTTTCACGCGAACAAATTCTTTCCGGGGAGTGGAAAAATCTGCCACTGCGTAAATACAGTGTGGAAAAACTTCCAAAAAAGATCTACGGAGGGAAAATACACCCATATCAGCAGATTCTTGATGAAATTCGCACGCTACTGTTCGATATGGGATTTACTGAATTTCAGGGATCAATCGTGCAGAGCGCATTCTGGAACTTTGATTCTCTCTTTCAACCGCAAGATCATCCTGCTCGCGAGATGCAAGATACGTTTCATCTTGCAGAGGAGATAGAACTTCCAGAGGGATGGGAGAGAATTCGAGACATTCATATAACTGGGGGTAACACTGGTTCTACTGGATGGGGGGGTGAGTGGAGTCCAAAAGTTGCCCGAAAATGTGTTTTACGAACACACAGTACATCTCTATCCATCCAGCATCTTATAAAAAATCCAAATCCACCACTAAAGGCATTTTCTATATCACGAGTATATCGACGCGAAACAATTGACCCGACTCACCTACCAGAGTTTGAGCAGCTGGAAGGTATCGTGATGGACAAGGATCTAACGTTTTGCCATTTACTAGGTTTTTTCAAGGAATTTTTCAATAGGATGGGGTTTGAATCTGTGCGATTCCGGCCAGGATACTTCCCATATACCGAACCATCAGTGGAACCAGAAGTATGGGTTGATGAACTTGGTTGGGTAGAATTGGGTGGAGCTGGGATGTTTCGCACAGAGGTTACTGCACCTTGGGGCATTGACAATCCTGTTCTAGCCTGGGGTTTAGGAGTATCACGTGTATCTATGCTGCGAATGGGGTTAAAAGATCTTCGTCAACTCTACCGCAGTGACATTAACTGGATTCGTACAGCCCCAATGAGGAGAGCGCAACAATGCCCGTAATAAAACTCAATAATGCATATCTGGAACAACTTACAAAGACCAACATCAGAACAATCCGTGAGACTCTTCCAATGATCGGTTCGGAGATTGAACGCGAAATGGCGGATAGGACAGATGTACAATTTTTCCCTAATCGTCCGGATCTCTACAGTGTGGAAGGAACTGCGCGAGCAATAAGAGGATACCTTGGGATTGAGACAGGTCTTCCAACCTATGAGGTAAAGCCATCCGGAATCTCATTCAACACTGATCCAAAACTTGCCGATATTCGTCCATATCTCGGTTCTGCAGTAATTAGAAATGTGCATATGGATGAGGTAATGATTGAGTCATTGATGGGTCTCCAAGAATCTCTACACTGGACAGTCGGCCGGGAACGCAAAAAAGTTGCCATCGGTGTTCATGATCTTGATAAAATTGAAGGACCATTCTCCTATATTGCAACTGAACGAACAACAGCATTTATTCCATTAGATTATACTGTACCATTGACAATGGAAAAAATCCTAGAGGAACATCCGAAAGGCAAAGCCTATGCAAAAATCGTTGAGGATCTGCCCCTCTTTCCTCTGATCCATGATGTTAATGGAAAAATATGCTCATTTCCTCCAATTATCAACAGCGAATTGACTCGAATTACAAAGGAGACAAGAAATATTCTGCTAGATGTGACAGGTACTGAGCCGCGTGCAGTGTCAATTGCAGTCAATATTCTCTGTACGGCGATGGCAGAGATAGGAGCAACGATTGAAGCAGTGAATATTAACGGATCTGAAACACCAACGCTTGCACCCATGAGGCGCACAGTTTCAGTGGCAGCATGCAACGCTCTGATCGGAATGAGGCTCAGCGCAGAAGAGATGAAAACTCTCCTCGAACGAATGCGATTTGGCGTGGAAATTCTAGATGCAGAACATGTACGAGTGCTAATACCATGTTATCGTGCAGACATTATGCACGATCATGACATCTATGAGGATGTGGCAATTGCATATGGCTATGATAAAATCCCACCAAAACTGCCATCAACGTTTACAATTGGCAAGCCACATCCAGTGCAGGAAATCTATAAACTAGTGCGCGAAATTATGACAGGATTATCGTACATCGAGAACACACCATTTACTCTAACGAATGAAAAAGTAGCGTATGGGATGATGAACCGTCAGAATAACCCTGCAGCACTTCATGTGTTACACCCTATTAGCGAGGATCAAACGATTATTCGAACGGAAATATTACCATTGCTAATGGAATCTCTATCTATTAATCAATCACATGAACTCCCTCAGAGAATTTTTGCTTGTGGAGATGTGATAGAGAATCTAGTGATGTATCCAAAAATGGCAGCAGTAGCCATTCACACCACAGCAGATTTTTCTGAGGTGTATGCAGTTGTTGACGCATTTTGCCGAATGATGGCACTCTCTTATGAAGTCCAGGAATCTGAAGACCCAGCATTCATTGACGGAAGACGGGGAGATATATATTTCAACGGAAAAAAAATAGGAGTATTTGGAGAGATCAGTCCAAATGTACTGACAGCGTTCAACCTAGAACATTCAGTGATTGCATTTGAGATAAATCTCTCATATCTACTCTGATTTCACCATTATTTTCAAAAAATACACAATATTTACCCAATTTAAATCAAAAAATACAAAATATTTAATGAAAATACCATTAAAAAAAAAAAAAAATGTAATCTATTGCATGAGAAAATATCATTATGTAATCACAAAAATGTAATCTATTGCATGAGAACAATCTGCTTAATGATCAAAAAGATGGTGACTCTATTTCAAAAGGGAGTATCATTGCTATCCGAAAATCTCAGATAAGACCTGAAAAAGAAGAATAATTTAGTGAACTCTAGTACCTGGTGCAACATCTCGCAATGGTATGAGAAGGGAGGCATGTTCACCTGCAGCGAATAGCATGCCATGACTTTCTTCGCCCCGGAATTTCGCTGGTTTAAGATTGACAATAACAATAATCTTTTTGCCTACCATTTCCTCAGGAGTGTAATCAAGCGCAATGCTGGAAATGATCTGACGAACCTCCTTGCCAATATCCACTTGCAATCGCAAAAGTTTTTCTGTCTTTGGAACCTTTTCAGCTTTGATTACAAGACCTACACGGAGGTCCAATTTAGTTACGTCGTCAATAGTTACAATATCCTCTAAAAATGGATCAATGTCTGATGGCAGAATATTCTTTCCAGTAAGTTTGTTTTGAGATTCAATTGCACGTTTTTTCAATGTTGCTTCAAGATCTTCACGCTGTTCATCCTCGATTTTTGCAAACAGGGGTTTTATTTCGCCAAGCGTTGTGTTTTCAAATTGGAGGAGAGCATCTTGTATCATATGATCTTCAACTCGATCAGTATAACCGAGCATATTCCAAAGTTTTTGGGCCGATGTAGGCATAACTGGCTGGATAAGAAGTGCACAGGCTTTTGCTAGCTGCAGGCAATTCTTTAATATCTGAGCAGCCATAACAGAATTATTTTTGAACAATTTCCACGGAGCTGAATTAGAAATATAACTATTTCCATATCCCGCAAGAAGAAGGATAGAATCCACAGCGGCTTTAAACTCAAAGGATCGTATGGATTCTTCAACAAAGCGAAGTGTCTTTGAGATCTCATCGAAAATTACCTGTTCTACGGCAACATCGGGTACATATCCTAGTTTTTTCCAAACAAGGGTCAAACTTCGGTTGACAAAATTGCC
>DALTYD010000029.1 GCA_029986255.1 Methanocorpusculum sp.
TTTAAAAGAGAGAAAAGGAGAGTACGCAATGATAATATCAATTAATAAAATGAATATTTTACTGATTGTCGCTGGTTGTAATCTCTCCAAGCATGAGTAAGGAATAATCCATCTCAAAAACATGACTAATATGGAGAGGTACCATAGATCAAAAGAAAAAACAACAGGAACCATGGAACCAGAAAGAGAAGAGAGATGCCAACTAAGATCTATCCTTGCACCATAGATAAAATGGATAAACAGCGAGAGAATTCCAAAAAACATATATCCACAAAAACGAGATGATGAACTATTAATTAGAACTCTGAAATCCAAAAACGGAAAGAAGAAAAATTACTCAGAATTACGATCAATAACACGCACATTGTCACCGCGCACAGTTATCGGTATTGGTACGATGGACTCATACAATTCCACCGTAATTTCTTCTTTGGTATGATCCACACGTTTGACCACAGCTTTTTCTCCCTTAAAGGGTCCTGCGATCAGTTCAACAATTGTACCTTCATCAATACCAGAAACAACAGGTTTTGGAACAAGGAAATGTTTTATCTCTTCCATTGACGTTTCATTTTTTAGAACAACACGCGCATGAGCGATCGTTTCCACCAGTTCTTCGATACGTGCGTGTTCTTCGGGGCTTTCAACAAAGACGTAACCTTTAATATCATCAGGAACCACCACGGCAGTTACGACAACATCCGTCATGTTATGTTCAATTGCCTCACGAATATTATCCGCAACCGTTCGTTCATGCTTGGATGTTGTCTTAACAATATAGTAATGATTGCCAAACTCTGAATTTATCATAATTCTCACGGAAGCAAGTAGAGGAAGATAAGATAAATGATGAAACCAAGAAACCCAATAATCACAATACCAGCTGCTGAAACGAATGAAATTTTGAAGAATTCAGTCTTCGTTGGTCGACGGGAAAGTTTTAATACTCGCAAACATTTGCGAAAGAACTCGGGAAGACACTGCATCGAGACATATAGCATATTTTCATATACAGCAGAAGACATTATCTTCTTTTCAGTATTTTTTTCGTCTGCCATATATATTCACCTCAGGAAATCAATATCAAACTTTGATTTGTGGATATGGCTTGATTGTGATGCCTTATTATATGTTTTATCCTGCTTACCATAAATCTGTGGTGACTGAACACCCGTCACAATGAGCATGGTACGCATGCGACCAACCATCCCTGGGTCAACCTGCACTCCCCAAATGATTCGTGCATCAGGATCTATGCGCTGGTATACCTCCTGAACAACACTTTCAGCCTCAAACATCGTCATATCAGGCCCTCCAATTACGTTGATAAGTGCAGCAGTTGCACCTGTGATATCCACATCGAGTAAAGGAGAACGCAAGGCTTTCTTTATAGAGTCGATGGCTTTGTCCTCACTATCAGATTCACCCATTCCAATCATAGCAATACCACCCTGCTCCATAACAGTGCGAACATCAGCAAAGTCGAGATTAACAAGACCCGGAAGGGTGATAAGTTCAGTGATTCCCTTGACAGCACGCATAAGAACTTCATCGGCAACTTTGAATGCCTGAGAAAGTGGCAGACGGGGAACAACCTCGAGAATACGATCATTCGGGATGACAATAACAGTATCAGCAACTTCGCGGAGTCGCTCAAGGCCAATCTCAGCATTTTCCATACGAGTTGCGCTCTCACTCGTGAATGGAAGAGTAACTATTGCAATGGTCAGCGCACCAACTTCCTTGGCAATCTTTGCAACAATTGGAGCACTACCAGTTCCAGTTCCACCACCAAGTCCCGCAGTAACAAAAACCATATTTGAACCATTAATAGATTGGCGAATAAGATCTTCACTCTCTAAGGCAGCTTCTTCACCACGCTGTGGAATTGCACCCGCACCAAGTCCTTTTGTTGTCTGACGCCCAATCAGAATGCGTTTTCCAACACGACCACGGAGCATTGAAAGGTGTTGGGCATCAGTATTCAGTGCATAAATATCAGCACCCTCAACACCTTCTTCAAAGATGCGAGCAACGGTATTGGATCCCCCACCACCACATCCAACAACAGTGATTTTGGTTTTCAAAGAGGCTAAAATATCATCGAATTCGTCATCATCATCAGAAGAATTCTTTCTCAGTGGCGTATACTTGTATTGACTAGACAAGTCAATATCCTGCTTAGAACCGACAGGATCATTGACTGAACTCGGAACTGGAACAGAAGCTGTCCAAGTCTGATCGTGTGGTGGTTCTATCTGTTCTCTGCGAAGAGGGAGAGGTATCTCACTCTCCGCGTCATATATTGCAGAAACTTCACTGTTATCGCGTGCAGTTTCTTCAAAGCGCTTGCGTGATAGTGCTTCTTCTACGATTGATCTCATGAGTAATTCTCCAATTCCGGGATATGGATGATGGACTGAACCGTCTTTGTCACCATCTCCAACGTCACCAGTTTTCCATCTGGAAGAGTTACAGATTCTCCCGAAACGAGTTTTCCAAATAGAGGGCCATTTGGTACGCCATGCATGCGTGCGAGTTGGGCATCAAACTTCTGACGAGTTATGATGATCTGATCACCATCCACAGAGGTATCATTAGTACGTGTTATTTGTTGGATTGATAAACCTATTAAATCACCTGCTACATCACGACGACGAGATGCGGTTGTCAAGATGATGGGGAGAACTTTCCCATTATTACTGGTAACGTGAAACACACCCCCAATCAGATCCAGTTCTGCAAACAAGACGGCTTCTCTACCCCCAAATGCGGCATTAAAAAATTCATCAGGGAGAACAATGGCTACTGGTTCACCCGTACCAACATCAACATAACCATGTGGAAATAATTTAGCAGTAGGATCAATATCTCGCGCAATTGAGAGAAAGCGCGTCCAGAGTTCCCAAGACATTGTTCCAATCTTGTGGAGATCTCCTTCCAGTACTTCAGGAATGCTAAGTTCTCTCAACAAATTTTTTATATGGGAAAATTCAAATTTTGACATCGCTTTTTTGTCTATGTACGCAGCAACTGCACTACTTTTTTCAATCATTTGCCTGATCATGGATGGATCTGAACAAACAATGTTGCGCGTATGCATTATGTGTCCAAAGGCACCACGAGTTTCAAGAGCAATAGCAGTCTGTCGAGCCGCATAGTGCGTTCCACCAAATCCAATCAATGGAATGATTTTTTCTTCGGGAACTGCCATGAGAACACTTTTTGCAACAGCACGGGTAGCCTCCATGTTCCTCCATTCCGCTTCAGTACTACCCACTTCAACAAAGAAAGACGGAACTGGGATATTCGTCGGGCCATGGTGCGTAATTTCATAGGAAACCCGAAATCCTGCTGGAGCATATTGCAGAAGATTGTGGAGAACGGCATGCATCCATTCAGGTGTTGCAAGGCCTAATTCATGAGGGGTTCCACCAAGATCTGCAGAGGTAAAATTACCAACAGAGTGGACTGTAAGAACTGGGACAGGATTGACACTTGTGTGACGAGATAAAAAGATGACAATATCAGCATCAGGACTAATAAACGCATCATTCACATTGATGATACGTTCATTCCATTCGCGAAAAGTTACAGTATGTTTATCAAGGAGTGGCCATCCCTCTTCCATCGGGGTTTGAATGAAGTTGTCCATGGCAGCTCGGATATTTAATCCTGCGATATCAATAGAAGAGTGGATAATATCAATTTTCATGTATAGAAAGTTTAGATTCGAAAAAAGATGTGTTTTTTCTTTATTTATGAGTGTTGTAGAGGCAAGAGGATAAATAATTAGAAGGAATGAAAAAATCTAAACATTACTTTTTACATAGTATTTAGAAAAAAATAATATCTGTAAGCGAATTTCAAAACCCATTAGACCGAAATAAAAAAAATCTAATAGATTAATATATTATATTTTTGAAAAAAAAGCAGGATCATAAATGCAACACGTTAACCTGTTTTTATATCTTAGATTTATAATAACAAAAAGATATAAAAACAGCATCTATGCAAAATATCAATCAATTAATGAAGGACAAACCAAACAAAAAAAATGTTATTTATCTTTAATATCATTTTTTGGACGCTCGGGCTTCACGTACGTGATAATAAATGTTTCCTTACCTCGCTCATTATAGAGTGCAGAAGCCGAATATTCAGGTGCGAGTGATAGCCCACCAAATTTACACAGCTCCACACACAAACCACAGATAACACACCGAAATCTATCAATCGTCCACATTTTTGCAACACGATCAACAATGATAGCCTGTGACGGACAGCGTTTCATACAAATTGCACATGAAGAACACTTAGAGGGATCAAATACAAGATGTCCACGCGTTGCACAATAATTTCGTGCAGGTTCAGCGGGAAACATCGTTGTTACAGGTTTATGAGTGATCTGCTTCAAAATAGTTTTTAACATCTTCATTCCAATCATCACCGCTCCATACAACCTATACATGGATCAATCGTCATCACAATCTGGGGAACATCGGCAAGCTCCGCTCCAGAAAGCATCGCAATCAGAGAGGGAACATTCGTCAAGGTAGGTGTCCGCACTCGGAACTGTGTCAAATATTTTGTACCATTACCACGAATATAGTGGATCACTTCACCGCGAGGTTGTTCAGATCTGCTGAAGTATTCACCATCAGGATTACCCTTCACAGACACCGCAATCCCATCGTTAGGAATCGCAGCAATTATTTGATGAATAATATCAACGGACTGGAACAATTCTTTACAGCGAACCTCACAACGTGCATATCCATCACATCCATCAGCTGTAATAGGCTTGAATTTGATATCATGATATGCCAGATATCCAGAAGACCGTACATCCATAGGAAGTCCCGAACCACGTGCAACAGGGCCAACTGCACCGAGATTATATGCATCATCTGGTTTTAGAATGCCCTTGCCAATCAATCGCTTTTTCAACGTGTAATCATTCAGGAAAACATCCACTAGCTCTCGCATATCGGATTCGATATCCTCAAGTCTCTTGTCCATGTCAGATAGGAACTCGTTTGTCACATCTCGGCGAACACCTCCAACCTTACACACGCCATGGATAACCCTACCACCAGTCGTTGCCTCAAATTCATTTAAGATTGATTCGCGAATTTTCCATGCATTATAAAACAAGCTTTCGAAACCCAAGGCATCCGCAAACAGACCTAGCCAAAGAAGATGACTGTGAATACGTGAGTACTCCCCCCAGATCATCCGGAGATAAGTGGCACGCTCTGGAACCACAATGCCCATTAATCCTTCCACACCCTGACAAAATGTTGAAGAATGCATGAAACTGCAAATACCACAGATACGTTCCGCAAGATACACAAAATCTGTATACTCACGACGATCTACCAAACTCTCCAGACCACGATGCACATAACCAATGGAAGGTAACGCCTCGACCACATGTTCATCCTCGATCACAAAATCTAGATGAATTGGTTCAGGCAACACCGGATGTTGCGGACCAAACGGCACAACGGTTCGTTTTCCAATCATAATACATCCCCCTTCTGGACCTTCGTCACTTTGGGAGGAGGAATATCCTTCTTTTTAAAAGGGTATGGTACAGTTGTTCGAATGAACGTTCCGCAAAAATCAAACGTCATTCCAGTAAAGGTGAAACCATAGAGATCATGAATCTCATTTTCATATACAAATGCGCCACCATAGGAAGAGCCAATGGAAGGAATGACCGCCCCATCTTGAACAGTCACTCGATAATGCCAGAGATCATTTTCTCGAGCAAATGAATAAGTAAGATCATACCCTCCAGTCGCTGCAGTACAAGTTATCACCAAAAGACGACAACCTTTAACCTTCATATCCACAGCCATTTTTTCAATTTCTGCAAGGGACACAGAAATAATTTCCATCGTCATAGTGAACCACCACTGTCAAGTACAGTACGTTTTTGTTCCAGAACATCAATCGATTTGAACACGCCCTCAATTAATGCCTCTGGTCGCACAGGACACCCTGGGATATACACATCCACGGGGATGATTGTATCAACCCCACCGGAGACATTGTAACAGTCGCGGAATACACCACCAGAAGAGGCACATATACCTACTGCAACAACAACCTTCGGTTCAGGTATCTGATCATAGATATTCTTCAAAACCACTTTGTTTTGTTCGTTTACACTCCCAGTAACAACAAAAATATCTGCATGTGCAGGATTTCCCGTATTAATGATACCAAACCGCTCCAGATCGTACAGAGGAGTCAAAGATGCAAGAAGTTCTATATCACATCCATTACAACTAGACGCATTGTAGTGCAAAAGCCATGGGGATTTCCCAGAAGAACTCATCCAATCATCCCTCCAAAGATACCAAGTATCACAATGTTGACAACACCAAGGGCGATCGTTCCAATCCATAGACTTTTGACAGTCATTTGCCAGGTCACTCGCGGGAACAAGTTATCCATTAAGATCTCCAGGAAATAACAAAGACTGATGATGATTACTCCAAAAATAAGATTTCCAGAGAAGAATAGAAACATCAGAGCAAGGAACAGAATTGTCTCATACCAATGAGCGATTTCCACTTTTGCAAGTGTTCTGCCTGATAAAGACGAAGTCACACCTTTTACGAGTTCTTGATGAGCATGATGAGATGTAGAGATATCAAACGGAGATTTACGCAATTTAAGCGTCAGGATTGCAAACAACGCAAGAAATACACCTGGTAGATAGATAATCAAGGGAACTTCCGAGGAAAAAATATCAGAAGCGAAGAAGCTCCCCGTAGTCATAAAGAACCCTGCACCAAGGAGAATCAAAATAGGTTCCGAAACCATGACACCAATCAGTTCACGTTCCGCACCAACAGTTGAATATGGGGCATTGGCCGCATATGCAGCAAGAATCAAGAATGTATGTGCAAGGGCAAGGGCAAAGACAACCAACAAAAGATCACCTCCTGCAAATAGAAGAGTACCAGAAAAAGCAATGAGTACCAAGTAACCAGTTATAAAGATCGTCTCAACCGGGTTTGAAAACGCAGGCTCTTTATGCCAGAGTTTGCTGAGATCATAGAACGGTTGCAAAATTGGAGGACCTCGACGACTCTGCATTCGTGCAGTAATCACGCGATCAACACCAGATATAAATCCACCGAGGATAGGTGCCAAGAAAAGGAACACTCCTGCACCTAAAAAGAATAGATTCATATTATCATCACCTCAAGAAACGCAAACGAAAACATGACGATAATGAAAAAAATGGAGATTATCCAGGAAGGCGTGAGCAAAATCTTTTCTCCGCAATATTCTTCCAGGTAGTAGTTTGCAGATTTTGCTTCCTTATATGTTCCAAGTGTCCCTCGGAACCTACCCATTTCATCAACATCCCGACCACATAGATAGGGGGTAATGAGACGTCCTGAAACGGACCCAAGATGTGCAGTTAGCACAAGAACTGCAAGAATCAAGAACATTACAGCAATCATAAGAATATTTTCAGATATCATTGCACCCGTTTCCAAAAATCCAGAGTAAATTTCAGATAAGTATGGTTCGATAAAGTACTTAGAAATTACAGGATAACCAAGACAACAGAGAACAGTGAACACACCAGTAGAACTGATTGCAATGTTTTCAGATGGGTGCAAGATAGACTTAGAGGTTTGCAAACTGTTCATGCGCATGAACAATTTTCCGAGCCATTTGGTCCAGAAGAATATAGTGAAAGCACTTCCAAACGCAAGGAGAATGATGGACATCCAACCATAAGGAGCATCAAAAAATGCGATAATGGCTGCCCATTTAGAGATAAGCATACCAAATGGAGCAAGATACATACCACAAATACCTACAACCATCATTGTCGCCAGAAGCGGGAGACGGACTAACAATCCGTCCATATCCTCTATGTCGCGACTGCCAATCCTATGTTCTACTGCACCAACACACATAAACAGAAGTGCCTTTGCAACTGCATGGAAAATAATTAAAAGGATTGCGGCCATTATTGCTTCCGAAGTACCAACTCCTGCACAAGCGGTTATCAAGCCAAGATTTGCAATGGTGGAGTAGGCAAGTACTTTCTTTGCATTGCTCTGAGAGATGGCAATAGCAGAAGTTACAAAGAAGGTGAAAACACCAATCGCAGTCAAGATAATTCCTACAATCGTCTGCATAAAGAGAGGTGAAAAAACAACCAACAAGTAGACACCAGCTTTGACCATAGTACTCGAATGCAACAACGCAGAAACTGGAGTTGGAGCTACCATTGCACCAGGAAGCCATGTTGAAAATGGCATCTGAGCAGCTTTAGTAAGGCCAGCAATAGCGAGGAACGCAGCTGGAACTGTGAGTGACGTCAGGTCCGGATAACAAAGAATATCTGTGAGACTGAGAGAAATTATCCCAAATGGCTTTATTTCCATCAGTGATATGATTGCAAGGGTGAATGAAATGCCTCCAATAAGATTCATCCACACTGCACGAAAAGAGTTAGTAACTGCTTCGGGTGTTTTTGAGTAGCCAATAAGAAGGAAGGAACAAAGCGTAGTAACTTCCCAAAAGCAGAGAATCCACATAAGACTATCAGAGAGGACGATGCCAAACATTGCGGTGAGAAAAACAAAGAGTATCGCGAAGAAATAAGGTTTCCGTTCTATAATCTCAGGATGATGATGATGATAGTCTTTCATGTAGCCAAGGGCATAAACACAGACCAAAGTCCCAATAATTCCAATTATAAGTACCATTATTACCGAAAGATTATTGATGACAAACGCTGTGGAAATGGCGACAGAGTCAGCATAAACGAACTCTAGAACAAGCAACAATGCAAGTTGGATAAGGCCAAGGACAAGCGGAAAAAATTTCCGATATTTCATGGAGAGTGTAATGATTGTAAAGGCAACCACGAGCTCTACGAAAAAAAGGATGGCGTTTATCAGTTTAACATGTTCCAAGGCAATTATTATCGGAGAATTATGCAACCAAACAAGGAAAGCAAGGAAGAGAGATACACCGATAAGAACTGCCGAAGCAACACCTACAATACCATTGCGAATGACATCTCGAGTCAACACGGAAAGAAGTATCGCAGCGAGTGTGGGAACAAGCAACAGTATGAGGATGGCTACGAGTTCCAGTGGATACATAATATCACTAGTTTAAGCTATTTGTTTTTGATCATTATTAATGATTCTGCTAATTCTACTAATGCTAATATCAAATAGTTCACGAATATTTTGGTTTAGACTGAACTAAAATATTTTCCCGAAACATTTGGCACATATATATATATAAAATTCAATAATAGATTTGGGATATTTGTAAGACGAAAAGCATCGATCTTTTTCTTATTTTTTTCTTATGATGGATGAAGGTAAACAGTATCAGTCAATAAGAAAGCATAAGATCTACAACAACATAGTAAAAATAGCTACGATTATAGGTGAGATAAACCAAGACTCTTCATGATGAAGATCTTTTATTCACGAGAGATTTCCCTGAAATATCATACAGAATCTGACACTGAGGCAAGACCACATAAACAAATTATCATTATTCCCAAATCACATAAGATGCAGTTTGAATGAATATGAAAATGATGCCTACAATGATTATACATATACTCCACAGATTGTATGATAATCAGGTTCAAATCGAGAAGAGATACCATATAAGAAATAGAAAGGAGGGGGCCAAGCTAAGGGTAGAGGAGATAAGCTTTCTTCCATTTCCAACAAGCAGCAGATATTACCTAGTCCAATTACTGAACTGCATACAACGCAGAAAAAACGAATCTGTTCAGAAAACTATTTAGGTCTCCTGTACAAGGAGTAATTATGAATATGAGAAACTCGGGAATAGCAAATTTTGGAATTACTGTCATCCAATCACGTCATAGTATCCGAAAATTCAAAGAAGAAGAAATTCCCCCTGAATATATCCGGAAATCCCTAGAATGTGCAGCAAAAGCACCCACAGGTAGAAACAAACAACCATGGATCTTTGTAGTCATCAAAAACAAAGAAACACTGAAAAAAATTGCTGAACTCGCACCAAATGGAGGGTTTATCGAAGATGCTGCAGTAGGAATCCTTGTCCTTGGAGAGGCAAACTGGAAGTTTACTGTAGAAGATTGTTCTGCTGCTACTGAAAACCTGCTTCTGGCTCTACACGCCTATGGCTATGGAGGATGCTGGATTGCAGGAAACCAAATGCCTTATGCGAACAGCATACGAAAACTGGTAGATGTTCCGGATACATATAAACTCGTTTCCATCGTTGCTGCAGGCGTTCCTGACATAGATGGCATCACACTTGTAGAAAAGATCCCAGTTGAAAAACTTATCTTTTCTGAGAAGTATCAATAATGCTAAAGAAGAATAGATATAGCATACAGCATAACCAAATTAAAATAATGTAGAATCAGTTAAGATATCCAAAAAATAGATTCATTTATTTTTTCATAGCACTTATCTGACAAAAGAAGTCCTGTCAGTATAAAGAGGTAAAGATATGCTTCAGGATTGTAAAAGATCAGATGCAGACAAAATGTGAGTAAAAATATCCAAGCAATGTACTCTGACTAAGAGGTGGTCACGCATAACGCATAAACGAATCATTCTAATGAAGATAGGAAAACGTGTGTAATAGCATTTTCCACAGCATAATTAACCTTATCCCCTTGTTTAACCAAATTAGTTGATATGAGCAGACCGGTTTTACAAGTTGCA
>DALTYD010000030.1 GCA_029986255.1 Methanocorpusculum sp.
GGCTGATAATCAGCACCATGAAGCAGCGCTGGCCAGAAGACACAGTGATGATAGATAATATCAGATCCAATAAAGTGTACACGATTGCCATGGCACCAATACTTCTGCCAGCAGCCACCAGTTGCTTTTGCCCATTCTTCAGTGAAGGAAATATAACCAATAGGAGCGTCGACCCAAACGTATGTAACAAGTCCTTCAGCATCTTTTTCAGGGAAAACAACACCCCAATCCATCATTCGAGTGATACACCAGTCTTTGAGTTCATTTTCAACCCAACCAATTGCATAATTTCTAGCATTAATGGTCCCCTCAAGAGTTGGAAGATAATGAAGAAGATAGTCTCGAAATGCGCTAAGTTTAAAGTAATAGTGTTTTTGTTCACGAATTTCCGCTTTTTCTCCACATATGGCACAAATGGGATTAAGAATTTCTCCAGGCTCCAAATGTCTACCACATCCCAAATCACATTCATCACCACGCGCGTGTTTACCACAGTAGGGACAGAGTCCTGCAACATAACGATCAGGGAGATAGCGGTTACATCTTGGACAGTAACTCTGGGGAATGGTTTTTTCATAGATGTATCCATTTGCAATCAGGGTTTGAATTATAGAAGTAGTTCTTCGATGATTTGTTGGATCGTCAGTCATACCAAACCGATCGAACTGGATGCTCATATCTCTGAACACTTCGTCAAAGTGCGCATGATAATATTCGGATATAAGACGTGGTGTGGTGTGCTCAGACTCAGCAGTGACAACAATAGGAGTTCCGTGGTTATCGGAGCCACAAATGAAGATAATGTCGTCGCCAAGTCGCCGCAAGTAACGGACATAGAAGTCGCCTGGTATATAAGTTCTCAGATGTCCAAGGTGACATAAACCATTAGTATAAGGAAGACCACATGTGACAACGGTCGGCTTATTGGTCATGATAATTATTATTTGGAGGAGAAGAGGTATTAGAGTTTGTAAGATGGAGGACAAATAATACTTCAACGAAATATAACATAGAACATTTTCTTTGCAAAAACTCCGCGCTCTTTCCATGTCAAAACCCACCATATCCAGAGAACACCTCAGCATCTTAGTACACCATCCAATCGGCCGCAACCAAAAAAACGTAAGTATAAACATTAATACTCACCTAATATTATGTTGCCGTGAGAGGAGGGTTGGATGAAAACTGAGGTTCTCAAAAGCATCAAAGAAACCGAAGCCCAATGTAAATCCACGATCACTGCAGCAAAGAACGAACGTGAGCAAATTCTTGCAAACGCACGACTCGAAGCTGACAACTTGATTGCCAAGGCAATAATCATTGCCGAGGATTACAAAAAGCAGCGGCTTTCAGATGCACGAAATGTTGCAACAGCAAAGCATGCCGCAATCGTGGAACAAGGCAAAGTAAAGGCTGATACCATCATTGCAGAGGGAAGTAAAAAACTCCCTCAGGCAATAGAGCTGTTAGTAGAACGGTTTAAGGAGAGACTACATGTTTCAGCCTAAACCGATGACACATCTGCTCATTGTAGCTCACAAAGAGCAGATGGTGTCAGTTGTGACTGAACTATACCGTCACCGAGTTTTCCACATCAATGATTTTGTAGAACAGGGCAAAGAAGGCTATGAAGGTGTTCGCTTAGGCATCCCTCTTGAAGGGGCTAGTGAACTCTCCACAAGTCTCCTCAAAATACGTTCCATCGAGAACGTATTCCAGACAAGCCCAGAAACACTTTTCGACGTCCCAAAGCGTCCTGTAGCAATGATCCGACAAGCAATTAAGCGTGAACTTCCTATCATAGAATCAGAAGTAAATGACCTCACGGTACAACGATCAGCTGCAGAATCTCGCATACGGGAATGTGAACAGCGCATCAGTGAACTCAGACCATTTGCACTCGTACCGCTTGAGATCGATCTCTACCGCGGATACGACAACATCACTGTACTCGCTGGATACATTGACCACGACATTGACCTGAATGTCCCACATGAAAAATACCTTGTCGGACATAAAGATGGCAACTTTATCGTAGTATTCGTCGAAACAAAAAATGTTGCAGAAATCGAACGCACACTATCAGATGCGAGCTTCCAATCTGTTATCATTCCAAATGAAACTGGAAGTGTGCAGGCTGCTCTGGATAAATACACAGCAGAAAAAAATTATGCTAAAATCGCATTCGACAATGCAAACAAAACAATTAACGAGCTAAAATCAAAGTATGCAGACTTACTCGCCGCATGCGACGAAGTACTGTCAAGCGATGTGGAACGTGCAGAAGCCCCATTAAGGTTTGCAACAACAGAGGAGACATTTGTCATTGACGGATGGATCCCTGCAGATCAGATCGAACCTATTACAGCAGGCATAAACCAGGCAACCGGTGGTCGTGTATACATAACTGTTGATGACGATGACGTCGACGCAACAGCAATTCCGGTGGAGTACAACAATCCATCGTTTGCAAAGCCCACAGAACTCTTCATGGACGTTTATGCACGCCCAAGATACAACGAAATTGATCCCACACTGATTCTTGCCATCATGTTCCCAATCTTCTTTGGACTCATCGTTGGTGATGTTGGATATGGTATTTTCTTCTTACTCCTTGCACTTTTCGCAAGAAAACTAGCAATATTCAAAGGAGAAGGAGGGAATAATCTTATTAAGATTCTCGTTGGATCAAGTATTTCAACCATATTCTTTGGACTCCTATATAGTGAGTTTTTAGGATATGCCTTGCCATGGCAGGCCATCATCTTCCAACGCCATTTAGCCATTGGGGCTGAAGCAACAGCACATGCAACGGGACCAGACGCAATGCCTATGTTAATCATGTCTGTGTGGTTCGGCATTGGCTACATCACACTTGGCCGCATCTTTGGCATGATCAACCACTACAGAATGGATCAACCAAGTAAGGAAAGGAGTAAAGCGATTCTTGGACAGTTTGGATGGATATCCATTCTCTGGGGTCTATTAATTCTCGTCTGGTCCTGTTTCTCGATGGAGCAGATGTTTGGAATCATCGGAATGATGCCAGACTTCACCATCACACCTCAAATAGTACCAGGACTCTCCAGTACAATTCTCGGTGGACTCATTCTGGTCGTAGTTGGGTGTATTTTGCTCGCACAGGAAAACATACTCGATTTAATGGAAATTCCAACTATCATATCACACGTACTCTCGTTCTGCCGTATCGCTGCAGTAGGACTCTCATCTGTTGCAATTGCTATGGTCGTCAATTACCTCTCCTTTGGTATGTTTATTGACCCTGCCTTTGCTCACCTTGATGCAGTAGGTGTAGTTATGATAATCGCTGGAGTGCTCATCTTTATATGTGGACACGCCCTCAACGTGGGTCTTGGAATCCTTGGTGGGGGTCTTCACTCAATCCGTCTTCACTACGTTGAATTTTTCACCAAATTTTATGTTGGTGGAGGCATCAAGTATAATCCATTTGGACTTAAACGCAAATTCTCAGAGGAGTAAAAATTATGGCAATTGAAACTATGACAGTTGAAGTAGCACAGGCAATGGCCTCAGGATACACCGCAATCGGTGCTGGCCTCGCGGTTGGTCTCGCAGGTGTCGGAACAGGTCTAGGTGAAATGGGCATTGGAGCCGCGGCAGTAGGAGCGACCGCAGAAGATCGCGACATGTTTGGTCTCGCCCTTCTCTTCACAGTACTTCCGGAAACCATCGTCATCTTCGGTCTTGTGATTGCACTGCTACTACTCTTCCAGTAAAGTGGAGGTTTGTGCAAATCATGGGACTCGAGGTTGTAGTTAACGAAATCAGGGAAAAGGGTAACCGCGAAGCAGCTCAGATCAAATTCGAAGCAGAGACCATTGCAAAAACTATAGTTGCTGATGCAACCAAACGCGCAGAAGAGATCCGTATCGCTGCCGAAGCTGATGCGACACACCAGGCAGACCGCATTATGATCCAAGAAATCGCTGCAGCAAACCTGGTAGTTAAGCGTGAACATCTCAACGCACAGAAGGAACTGCTCAACGAAGTCTATAGGGAAGCAACAAAAGAAATTGCAAAACTTCCAGAAGATATTCACGCAAAAGCAGTGCGTTTCCTCCTGAAAGAATCTGTAAAACAAATCAAAGAAGGATGCGTATATGCCAATTCACGTGATGAAAATTCTGTCAAAACAGCTCTTTCAGAGTTGAAAACCCTTTCCGGATTTACGTTCGGAGGAATCAGAGACATTGACGGTGGTATCTTAGTACAGAGCACCGATGGCAAACTCACGCTTGATCTCTCTTATCATACCTTCATAGAAGAAATATGGGAATCAAACCTAAAAGACGCATCGGAAATACTGTTTGGAACAACCACCTAAACGAGTGAGGGAAATAAACAATGACTGAGGTAATGAACGGCCCAGCTCCATATATCTATGTCTCAACCCGAATGCGGGTGCGTAAAGCAAAACTCATTCAACGAGAAGAGTACCTCCGCATGTTGAACATGAGTCTCCCCGAATTCACCCGAATCATCGAGGAAATGGAGTACAAATGCGAAATCGATGAACTCTCCACATCATTTACTGGAGTTGATCTCATCGAAAACGCTATGTCCTGGAATCTCGCCAAAGAATATCAGCGAGTCATTGCACTTGCACCAGGCGACATGAAAGGTTTTACCCGTAATTACCTGCATAAATGGGATATTCAAAATATTTTGACTATCCTTCGTGGAAAAGTTCAGGATCTCTCCGATGGAAAGATTCGAGCAGTACTTGTACCAGCTGGTGAATTCAACGCAACATTGCTCGATCGCCTACTCAGCGAAACCAGCATCGAAAGAATTGTCGAAACAATTCCAGAAAAACAAATGGCTGCCATTCTCAGTGCTGGACTCGCAGAAGCACTCGAGACCCACTCATTTGGGAAACTCGAAAATGAACTCTACAAGTACTATTATGCAACACTGATTAAAGCAGCACGTGGCGGAATGAAAGGTGGATTACCATTTTTAAAATACGTCACATTTGAAATCGACATAAAAAATATTACCAACCTCTTCAGGGTCCGAGTACAAGGGAAACCTGACACAAGTACACTGGACATCTGGATGGAGGGAGGATCGTACCACGCTGATGAACTCGAGCGACTTTGCTCAGTCGTAAGTCTGGACGATGTTGTCGACACGCTTAAAAAGAGAATTAAGTCTCCTGTACTCATCGAGGCACTCGACGCACTCAGAGAAAAGAAACCAATTTATGCAATTGAAGGCATGTTAATTGCAGCCCAGCTCAATCAAATGGACAAGGTCTCCAAGCGCAACCCATTCTCAATCTCTCCACTGCTCGTGTATCTCGAAAGAAAGAAGTATGAAGTAGCCAACCTCCGTGCACTTGCCCGCGGCAAAGAAGCAGGCTTAGCACCCGAGATTCTTGAGAAATATCTGGTGATGTAATGGAAATCGCAGTTATTGGAAACAAGGAGTTCGTGATTGGATTCCAACTTGCAGGGATACACAAAACGTATTCCGCAGATACGCCGGATAAACTGACGGAGATCATCACCAAAATCTTAAATGATCCGGAAGTTGGCATTCTCATTCTTCAGAGCGCAGATACTGAACAGATACCACGTCGTCTGCAGGTAATCATTGAAAACTCCATCAAACCAACAATTGTAACAATTGGCGGAAAGGAGGCAGGTCTCTCCCTAAGAGAGCGTATCAAGCGTTCGGTGGGTGTTGATTTGTGGAAGTAAGTAATAAACCAGGAATACTCAAACGCATTGCAGGACCAGTGGTCACTGCAGTCGATCTAGATGCACATATGTATGATGTGGTCAAGGTCGGACACGAGGAGCTGATGGGTGAGGTCATCAAGATCGATGGTGAGGATATCATCATTCAGGTCTATGAGTCTACCACGGGCATTCGCCCAGGAGAACCCGTCATAAATACCGGACTTTCGCTTGCTGTCGAGCTTGGTCCAGGGCTATTGACCAGTATCTACGATGGGATTCAACGCCCACTAGAAGTTCTCATTGAAAAAATGGGGAATTTCATAGCACGTGGTGTCACTGCACCAGGACTCGACCACGAAAAAAAGTGGGATTTCAAACCCGTTGTACGCACAGGAGAAACCATTAAACCCGGACAAATTATCGGAGAAGTACAAGAAACCCGTAGTATCGTGCATAAAATCATGATACCACCAAACGCCAAAGGAGGAATTGTCAAAAACATCAAATCAGGAAACTTTACCATTGACGAGATCATTATTGAACTCGATTCTGGCGAAGTATTCCCCATGATGCAACGTTGGCCCGTTAGAATTCCTCGCCCATACATCGAAAAACATACTCCAAATATTCCACTCTTAACTGGTCAGAGAATTCTTGATGGGCTGTTTCCAATTGCAAAAGGGGGAACGGCAGCAATTCCAGGTCCATTTGGTTCTGGAAAAACAGTCACCCAGCAACAACTGGCAAAATGGTCAGATGCAGAAATTGTCGTCTACATAGGATGTGGCGAACGTGGAAATGAAATGACTGAAGTTCTCACAGAGTTCCCCGAGCTTACAGATCCAAAGACAGGAAATTCTCTTATGGAGAGAACTATCCTCATTGCAAACACGTCAAACATGCCAGTAGCTGCTCGAGAAGCATCCGTGTACACCGGAATAACTATCGCTGAATACTTCCGTGATATGGGTTACGACGTTGCACTTATGGCAGATTCTACTTCACGCTGGGCTGAAGCAATGAGAGAAATTTGTTCCCGCCTTGAAGAAATGCCAGGAGAAGAAGGTTACCCTGCATACCTCTCATCCAGATTATCTGAGTTTTATGAACGTGCTGGACTTGTTGAACCACTCACGAGAGGTAGCGGATCAGTTTCAGTTATCGGTGCTGTATCCCCTGCAGGAGGAGACTTTTCCGAACCAGTCACTCAGAATACGCTCCGTATTGTCAAAGTCTTCTGGGCTCTCGATGCAAACCTCTCTCGCAGACGCCATTTCCCAGCAATCAACTGGTTGCAGTCTTACTCCCTATATATGGCGCAACTCAACGATTACTATGATGAAAAGGTTTCTCCAGAGTGGAATAAACTCCGCAGCTGGTTCATGGAAATCCTACAGAAGGAGGCAGAACTCCAGGAAATCGTCCAGCTCGTAGGATCTGACGCACTTCCAGAGGAAGAACAGATCACCATCGAAATTGCACGCATGATCCGCGAACTATTCCTTCAACAAAATGGTTTCGACCCAGTTGACACATACTGCAGTCTCGAAAAACAGCTAGACATGTTCAAGATGATCAAGACCTATGCAGATCTTGCCTACGCCGCACAGGCCGCAGGTGTTCCTCCAGTACAGATACTTTCCATCAAAGCAAAGAACGAAATGCCACAGATCAAGTTTACCAAGGAATACAAACCAATCCTTGAAAAGATCTACGCAGAGATGAATATGGAGTTCAAAGCACTGAGGGCATAACCATGAAAGAATATAAGACAGTCTCCAAGATTGCTGGACCGTTACTTTTCGTCGAAAAGACTGAACCGGTAAGTTATGAAGAGCAGGTCAGCCTGGTTTTGCCCGATGGAACACTTAAGCGAGGGCAGGTTCTCGACACCTCTGAAAACCTTGTCATCGTTCAATGTTTTGAAAGCACGACTGGAATTGGTCGTGATACTGGCGTCCGTTTCCTCGGAGAAACATTTAAGATGCCAGTATCTAAAACCATGCTTGGACGCATACTTTCCGGTGGTGGAAAACCCATCGACGGTGGACCAGACATCGTCCCAGAAAAACGCCTTGACATCAATGGTGCTGCAATTAATCCATATGCAAGAGGTTCTCCACGTGATTTTATCCAAACAGGTATTTCCACTATTGATGGAACCAACACTCTCGTCCGTGGACAGAAGCTTCCAATCTTCTCCTCAGCCGGTCTTCCTCACAACGAAATTGCATTACAGATCGCTCGTCAAGCAAAAGTCCCAGGATCCAGTGAAGAGTTCGCTGTAGTATTCGCGGCAATGGGTATCACTCGAGAAGAAGCGAACTACTTTATGGCAGATTTCGAGAGAACAGGGGCACTTGAACGGGCAGTAGTCTTCCTTAACCTTGCAGATGATCCAGCCGTTGAGCGTACTGTAACCCCACGCCTTGCCCTGACAACTGCAGAGTATCTAGCCTACGAACTCGGGTATCATGTTCTGGTTATTTTAACCGATATGACAAACTACTGTGAAGCACTTCGCCAGATCGGTGCAGCTCGCGAAGAAGTTCCTGGAAGGCGGGGTTACCCAGGATATATGTACACAGATCTCGCCTCCATCTATGAGCGTGCAGGAATCATCAAGGGCCTTAAGGGATCCGTGACCCAAATTCCAATTCTTACTATGCCAGGAGATGATATCACCCATCCGATTCCAGATCTTACTGGGTATATCACCGAAGGCCAAATTGTTATCTCACCAGAACTACACCGAAAGGGAGTTTATCCACCAATCAACGTGCTTCCTTCCTTATCTCGTCTGATGAACCTTGGCATCGGAAAGGAACTAACACGCGAAGACCACAAAAAAGTATCAGATATGCTCTATTCTGGATATGCAGAAGGTGTTGACCTTCGCGGTCTTGTTGCCATCGTCGGGAAAGATGCACTTTCCGAACGTGACCAAAAGTTCCTTGAATTTGCGGATGACTTCGAGAACAAATTTGTCCGACAGGGTGCAGATGAAGATCGTACGATTGCTCAAACACTTGACATTGGCTGGAACATGTTTATTCAACTTCCAGAAAGCGAACTGGAGAAGCGTATCGATCGTGACCTGATCAAAACCTACCACCCAAACTACCGGAAGTGATTTGCCATGGCGCTGAATGTGAAGCCAACCCGATCTGAATTGATTAATCTAAAAAAGCGAATTAAGTTATCAGAACGGGGTTATAAGCTTCTGAAAATGAAGCGCGATGGACTTATCCTTGAATTCTTCAAGGTGCTGGCAGAAGCTAAGGATCTTCGCAATGATCTATCTGCCAAGTACTCTCATGCACAGGAAATGATCGCAATTGCAGAAACCATAGAGGGGAGTATTGGAGTAAAAGCTGCAGCATTCTCTGCATCAGAGATTCCGCAGATCGATCTCAAAAGCAAGAACATCATGGGTGTAGTGGTACCAAAGATAGAAGCAAGGAGTGTCAAAAAAACGCTTGCCGACCGTGGATACGGTGTTCTTGGCACTTCATCCGCCATCGATGAAGCAGCTAAGGCATTTGAGGATTTAGTGGAGACAATTATTCTCTCCGCTGAACTTGAAACAACAATGAAGCGCCTCCTTGACGAGATTGAAGGAACCAAACGCCGTGTGAATGCATTGGAGTTCAAGGTAATTCCAGAGCTAATCGAGGCACGAAACTTTATCAAGATGCGCCTCGATGAGATGGAACGTGAAGAGCTATTCCGTATGAAGAGAGTTAAGGGAAAATCAGGTAAATAACTTTTTTTATGTTTTTTTTGAATTTTATTGAAATAGAATAGCTACAGGGTTTTGAAAACGAATCCTGGGTATCAGCATCTAGGGGTTTATCAAGAGATTTAAAAAAGGGAATAATAATAGAGAGGATACCTCTTTATCCGACGTAGCATCCTCCTAGACTCAAAAAGAATCAATAATCATATTAAATCATTCAATATTCAGATTTTCAAATGATGCATATGCTCGTGAATACTCTATCTACATACCACATCCCTAACGCGCCCCATATAAAAGATTTCTACAATTATTGTATAGTCAATATCGCAATAACTCATCCAAGAACTACATGAATCACTATTCCCAACACAGAATAGCCTTGGTAAGAAACAAATTATGCTTTCCGCATATATATTGTTACTATGGATGGTGAGATTAAACACAAGACTACCTATAGTTTATTTAGTGAGTACATATACATTAAAAATATATATATATTCGAATTGATAAAGTATTAAAGAGAAAATATGTAAAACATTTGAGGACTCGTGGTCTAGTAGGCTATGACGTCGCCTTGACATGGCGGAGATCAAGGGTTCGACTCCCTTCGGGTCCATTTCTTTTCCAGAAATATGTTGTATATCAATGATTCCTTTGTAGTTTTATATCTCGATATCGCAGTTCAATTATTAATGATATTTGAATCACACCTCATTAAAAGACACAAACACAATTTGGCAAGAGTTACAGATATATCAACCCAAAAAAAAGCCATTATCTTTCAACAGATGGACAACACTAGAAATCAAAAATAACATATAGACATAACATTAAGTAAAATATAATAAATGAAAGTGCGTTCAGAACATAACAAGACTAAATAAGTCAGAAATGCCATAGCACCTAAGGAATAGAAGA
>DALTYD010000031.1 GCA_029986255.1 Methanocorpusculum sp.
CAAGGAGATTGGACCTAGCCCTATCGTAGCAGAAAGAGAGAGAAGAGGATTATAACTCTTAATCCTTATTCATTTATTCTCACCGAAATTCTCACCGAATCTATTTTGGAAACAAGTATTTCTTAAATATACATTTTATCAAAAAAATTCATGTTCATAAAACTCATCCTAACAGTTTAATTCTGAAAATAATATTTTATCTTTTTATTTCAATAATTATTGTTGTATTAATTCATATTCCCATCTTTTGATTAATTTGTAATGGTTCGCTCTCAATTTTAATTTTATCTTCTGTTCTGTCTCTCTCTCAATAACAATCAAATGCAAAGAAAAACAAAAACTATTGTTGATGTCACTCCTTGAGGAGCTCCCTAAAACCTATGATTTTGCTGCCGTTGAAAAACGATGGCTTGCTGAATGGAATGATATTGATTTTTATTTTGATGTGCACTCTAAAAAACCTCAATATATAATAGACACACCTCCTCCTTATCCAACAGGAAAACTTCACATAGGTCATGCTTTAAACTGGGTTTACATGGATATCATCGCTAGATACAAACGCATGACTGGATATAACGTTATGTTTCCCCAGGGCTGGGATTGTCATGGATTACCCACTGAGGTTAAAGTCGAAGAAACTCACAATATCACCAAAAATGATGTTTCTCGGGAGGAATTTCGCCAAATGTGCCGTGAACTCACTGTCGAAAATATTGAAAAGATGCGAAAATCTCTGCGCACAATGGGTTTCTCTGTTGATTGGAGTCATGAATACATTACTATGGAACCATACTATTATGCAAAGACCCAACTTTCTTTCCTTCGGATGCTTAAAAATGGTTATATCTATCAAGATGAGCACCCAGTCAACTATTGTACACGTTGTGAGACTGCAATTGCTTTTGCAGAAGTATCATACTCTGAAGGAACAACCCTCCTCAACTTTTTCGATTTTGATGGTTTAGTGATTGCAACGACACGTCCAGAACTCCTCGCAGCTTGTGTTGCCATAGCCGTTCATCCGAAGGATGAGCGCTACACAGGACTTGTTGGAAAAACCCTTTCTGTTCCGCTATTTGGCCATGATGTTACTGTTATTGCCGATGATGCTGTTGACATGAACTTTGGTTCCGGTGCGGTAATGATCTGTACGTTTGGCGATAAGACAGATGTCTTTTGGTGGAAAAAACATCACCTCCCTCTTAGGAAGGCTCTCTCCCCCAATGGAACTATGACTGCTCTTTGTGGCAAATATGAGGGTATGACTATTAAGGAATGTCGCACTGCTATTCTATCCGATATGAAAGCCCTTGGTATCCTTAAAAGTCAGAAACAGATCGATCACCGTGTTGGTTGCTGTTGGAGGTGTAAGACTCCTATTGAAATCCTTTCTGAGCGTCAATGGTTTATCAAAGTTAGAGGTGATGATATTGTTAAAGTTGCTCGAGATATCAGATGGTATCCGGAACATATGTTCCAGCGTCTTGAGAACTGGGCAGAACAAATGGAATGGGATTGGTGCATATCTCGTCAACGCTTATTTGCTACCCCAATCCCTGTGTGGTTCTGTGATAACTGTGGTGAACTAATTCTTCCTGATGAAATTGCTCTCCCAATAGATCCGACCATAGATAAACCAAAAACGATCTGTCCCATGTGTGGTGGTTCCTCATTCACTGGAGAAACAGATGTACTTGATACATGGATGGACTCATCCATTACTGATCTGTACATTACTGGCTGGGATGGTTCGGGGGTACCTCCATACTTCCCAGCACAGATTCGTCCTCAAGGACATGATATTATTCGGACTTGGGCGTTTTATACCATTCTTCGTAGCATGGCCCTTCTTGATGAAAAACCTTGGGACTGTATTCTCATCAACGGTATGGTGCTTGGTGAGGATGGATTCAAGATGTCTAAATCCCGTGGCAATGTCATTGGACCTGATGATGTTATGAGACCATATGGTGTGGATGCTCTCCGCCAGTGGGCTGCTATTGGTTCATCCACTGGTCAGGATATTCAATTCAACTGGAATGATGTGATTGCTGCATCTCGGTTTCAAACTAAAATGTGGAACATCGTCCGTTTTTCTTTGATGCAGATCAATAAGGAAAGTTCGATTCCTGACATGAACACCCCATCAACACTTATTGATCGCTGGATGCTAGCAAACCTTTCGAAGATGATTGCAGCTGTAACTGATGCAATGGAGCACTATCTCTTTGATAAAGGCCTAAAAATCATTCGTGATTTTGCTTGGAATGTGCTTGCGGATGAGTATCTTGAACTAGTAAAGGGCAGACTTTACAGTAATGATCCTGCTCGAGCAAGTGCCGCTTACACACTCCGTGTCACAATAGATGCTCTTTGTACTATGCTTTCTCCTTACATCCCGTTTTTTGCACAGGAGTGTTATCACCATCTTTCAGGCGGCAAGAGAATCATTGATCATCCATGGATTGATTTCTCTTATATTGATAATGATGCAGTGTGTGATGGAGATCTGGTGGTTAAAATCCTTGGTGTGCTCAGGAAGTACAAGCATGACGCAGGACTTGCCTTAAATGCCCCAATTGGTGAGGTTACGATCTACTCACCTTTGCGCAGTCTGGATGATACTGGGGATCTTGGTCGAACGATCAATGGCACTGTCATCTGGAAAGCTGAAGAACCTGATCTTGAGAAGAAGGTTGGAGATATTGTATTTAATAAGGGAGTAATTGGTAAAGCGCTTCGCAGCAAGGCAGGTTCCTTCATGGCAGCAGTGCACGCTCTGTCAGATCCTGATAAAGTTACTCCTCCTGCAACGATCATTGTAGATGGAAAAGAGATTGTTGTTCCTGCAGGGGCATGGGCCACTTCTTTTGTTTATTCAGTCTCAGGCGAAGAGGTTGATGTAGTCATGGTTGATGATATCCTAATCACCGTAAAAAAAGTCTAATCTTTCTTGTATCAATTATATATGTTTTTGTCATTTTTGCTTTGTATCCTTTCTGTCTTTAATTGAAATATCCTTTATTCGCTTATTAAACCTATGTGCATACTCTTTTCTTGTTTATGGATCGTATCAGATATTATTCGATTCAGCAATGTATCTGAGGAGAGTGTTGGGTCATATGAATGTAGTACTCTGTATTTTTTAACAATATTACCTTGTAACATGGAAAATTTATTTTTTAATTCTTATTTTGCTTGTTTTTATATATTTATTTTCCCGATAATTTGTGAATTTATTAGCAAAGTCCGTCATTACAATCTCCTGAGTTGTGGTGTGCAGATTGCCTTCTTCGTTTAGCACAGCATGCACGTATCATAAATATTCTTCACGATTATTCACATTTTTTTTTAAAATTCAGATATATTGTATGTCAATTTGTACTCCCAACAATATAATATAATACTCTCTTCAAATATGAACAGGAATAAAAATATGTCAACAACGCATGTAGTTTTTGTCGGTCATGAGCGCGAATTTTTGATGGGCTCGCTCTCCCTCCTTCGCGAAGTGGGTTTCTTTCGTATTGTTCTGGTCACAGGGAATGATCCTACATTTTCTGGAGAACCATTAGTCCAACAGACCGCGCATGCTCTTGCAGAGGAGCTTGGTATATTCTGGCCTGTATCGGTTGTTGAAGTAAACAAATCCTCTGTTATGGAGGCTGCAAATCAGATACTTTCCATCATCAATACAGAACGTGCTCTTGGAAACGAGGTTCTTTTAAATGTAGCCGATGCTCTGCCATCTCTCTCTATGAGTGCCTATATTGCAGCAAGTCTGAGTCGGACTTCGGTTGTCTCTGCTCTCCCCAATTATAATGATGCAGGATCCATTGTTGGTGCAACAGAAATTGTCGAGATTCCTGTCCTGCCTATTGGATATCCTAGTGCGGAACAACGATTTCTTATTTCTTATATTGGTGAGGGCGTTGAATCTCTTGACTCTCTGATATATCTTATGTTTCCGAACATTGATAAATACTCGAAGCAATTCCGAAGTGAGCGAAGTCGCTTATCTCATCATCTTTCAAAACTTGAGGCGGGCGGTTTTATTGTGAAAACCAAGTATGGTAGAAATGTTTCCATTCATCTAACTTGCCTTGGTCAGATATTTGCCAAGCTCATACCTCGTGATGAGAGGCATACTAACTGATTAAATCTTTTTTATTTTTATAAGAGTATTTTACCTATATCGCATGGTTTGTTTGCTATGAAGACTCTTGGAGGGCAGCTTCTGTTTGATTCAAAGAAGGTTCGATCGCCATATGCAGCATAGATTGTTGTAAGGCCAAGGGCTTTTGCAGGTTCTATGTCACGTCGAATGGAATCTCCAATATAGACGGTTTCATATGGTTGTGTTTTTAGCAGATTCATGGCATATTCAAAGGGTGCATGATGCGGTTTTTTATAACCTGTTGTATCGTAAGCGATGATTTTGTCAAAAAATCTGAAAAGATTGGTGTGTCTAAGTCGCTCTTCTGCTGCATATTCATAGGCATCTGTTACGATGCCAAGTCGATATCCTTTTTCTTTTAGTGCGATAAGAAGGTCGGGAATTCCATAGTATGGCATGAGGCTAGTTAATTTCGCTCTTTCGAATGCTTTTACTGCGCCAAGGTATCTGTCCACAGAAAATTTGTGATGATCCATCATGAAGTCCTGCAGATTTGTGTGATCTTCAATATGATATTTCCATCGTAAATAATATGAAAGTAGTTGGTCCCCTGTTCCTACCCCAATCACTTTAGATGCTGCCGCTGCTCCTTGTTTCATTGCAGCGATGAAATCAAAGAGTGTGTTGTCCATATCAAACAGGACTGCAAGATATGGTGGGTCAAAGAGAGGTTTTTGCATTTATCTTTTTATTTGTTTTTTAGTCACCATACTTAGAGATACCTATTCTAAATGCGTTTCTCAAAGATGTTCCGTTTTATATAGTGAGATAATTATGCGTAATCTATTTAAAAAAGAGTGATTTTTTTCCTCCAAAATGTGTCTCATGCAGCGTAGTGTTTGGGTTTACATGCGAAGATCATCTCTCCATTATTGGTGAGAATGGATACTGCACCATGGCCACAACATAGATGAAGTCTTTTCCCTTTTTTTTTGAGTTTTTCATCGATCTTTTTTGCGATGCGCAGCAATTCCTGTCGTTCAATGCGAGCAGTTTCGCTGTCGACGTTTACACTGGTAATGAGATAATTTGCAATTGAGCAATAATCTTTCTGAGATTTTGTCATGCTAGTGATATTGATCAGGGTGTCACTTGTAAAGAGTAGTCCTTCATTTTTTTCGTATATAAATAGTTGTCCTGCAATGTGACCGCCGAGGCTTTCCCAGATTTCGAAGTGCAGACCCCCAAAATCAATTTCATCGATTACTGGGAATAGTCCGCGCATCTTTTTTGGTTCGGTTTTGCACAGGTCAACAATGTCTGGGATGTTCGTTTTAGAGAATATGTTGATGGTTGTAGTAAATATCCATTCCAGCTCTTTGTTGAGGTGGTTGGATCCAAATCTTCGTGTTCCTGTATCGAGAATTTGTTTGGTGACAGGGTGCATAAAGGGGATTGCTGGCAGATATCCTGCAGCACCACAATGATCAGCATCTGCATGGGTGCAGATGACTTTTTTAACGTGGGTGAATCCTTCGATTCCCAGAGTATATAGCATTTTGTTTACATCATCAAAGTAGTAGCCATATCCGGTGTCCAGAACTATATCGCCTTCAGATGTCCGGATGAGATTTAGGTTTCCTCCACATGGAAGCTGAATGGCCCAGAGCTCACGACCTTTGGATAGGTCAATTTTTTGATAATCTGAGGTGAAGTTTTTACCAGAGTTTCTAGAAAGACATAATCCAATATCTTCCATGATTTTTAGTACATCTCCTGGTTTTTTTCCGATTTTTTTCAACTGTTCTAAAGCAATTCCCACTTTTTCAAAGTACTTTTTTATTTCCCCCTCATTTAATATTTTTATGTAGGGACGCATCCGCAGTTGAAATGTTTTGTCGATATATGGATGATCTTGGATTTCTCCTCTTGTTTCTTCTGATGGAGTCATTTACAAGAGAATTATTGGTTTTTTCCATTCTTATGTTTTACAATGTAGTGTTGCACTGCTCTATTGTGGATTGAGATATTGTTTGAGTAAATTTCTTTTATTTAGGAGTTGTACACGATCATTAGCATATTTTTTGATAAAGGCTAGTACATATCATCCATGTAAGAAATTATTGATACGTAATGGCAAATGATAGTCGATGTATCTGTACATCCTAATTTTTTGTTTTTCTATATTCCTCTTCATTTTTTGTTTTTGGAAGTCCACTTTATTTACATATATTCGTTCTCTCTTTTGTAGCTTCTTTAAATATTATTTTCTATCTAATATGTACGTAAATTATTCCAGATAGATTATATCTCAAATTGAATCATTTTTTAGAAATATTATTCCTCATTTTCCTCATTGTTGTATCTATATATCATTTGTATGGATTATTTCTAAGTGATGTACTTTGTTCATTAAAGGGAAAATGATGATACAAAAAGTGTCAAAAAAATATATCATTTCAGTCCTCTCCTTTATGTTCTCTCCTAGTAAAATCCTATTTGATTAAATTTTCTCCGAATTCATATGTATTTTTTTATGAATATCTTGATTCTATTTTTTTCTTTCACAAAATTTTAGTACAGCATAGGTCCGTTTAATCCCGAGCGTCGGTTTTATTGATTCTAGCCATAAATAGAATCCTATTCGGGATGGTGTAGGCCGTTCATACTTAAATCCTCTTACCTTTAGTGGTACCATTTTGAAGTATGTTCGCTGTTTACGTGGTTTTAGATAAATCACTGGTGACATATCTGGAAAGTCTACTGCAAGAATAACCTTTGAATAATTCTGTGAGAGCCTCGCGTAATCTAGTACATCTACTTTCACTCGTAGACTGTACTCTGTCATTAGGCTCTTTAATGCCGATGGGTACAGTCCACCGCAGATTACCTTTTTTACAAGTGGTGATACCCCTGGATCTGAAAAATACTGTTCCACAGAGAACTGATGTTCAATTGCAAAATACAGTCGAGACAGCGCTTCATCGTGCAGTTTCTTGTAATCGAATTCTCGTGTTTGTAACGACTCGCATGCTACTAGTTTCGGATTGTTCAATGGTTGGGTTGGTAGTGTTGTTAGTCGTAACGGTTTGAGTACTGCTTTCATTACGTCGCAGGATTTTGTCTCTACATATGTATTGTCAGGATCAGCCACAAGTCGTCGGACCACTTGAGTATTGGAGATATCCACCGCAGAAAATAGGATGAACCCTACATGCTCCTGTCTGAACATATAGCTGAATAGATGCTTCTTGTATATTATTTCTGCTTCTAAATCCTTGAGATCTGCTGGAGATGTTACTATTTCGCAGAATACTACCTTATTTTCATTGTCAAATAATAGTAGATCTACTTCTGCCAGATCCTGACCATTCCCTCGGACTCTGATATCTCCCTTTTCAGCGGAATATAAGCCGTTTGTTCCAAGTGTCATCTTTGTTTTATGCTTTGGGACGTCCGCTCCTTTTCGAACAATTTTTTTGATGGTATTGGTTTGTGATGCAATCTGGAGCAGTTGTTCATAAATCAAGGATTCAAACCAGTATCCTTCTGCGGTCCTCATCAACATCATGTCCTCAGAAAACAAATTTTTCCGTTCTTCTGGTCTCATGTGTCTCATTGCCCGCACAGCTATTGCCCGATTGGGATGATATCGGGTAAACTGTTCGGTAATCCACTTGAGCATTAAAGCTCCTTTTGTATGTACTTCATATTTCACAGTCTAACTTATTTTTTCAGTCCAGTACCTGGATCCTTCGTGTCAGACTCTTATGCACTCGTTGTTCGTAATAGCCAGATATCTCAAACAAGTTTTTTGCCAGATGACGGATGTCGCAATGTGTTACCACTACTGCTTTTCCTCCCGGTTTCAGAATACGACGAATCTCTTTGAGTGATTCGGTATAGAGTTTATCCAAGGATTCTGCACAGATCGTTGTTGATTGTCCGTATGGTAGATCTGTTGCAACTGCATCAAAGCAGTTATCGGGATAAGGAAGTCGTGTCGCATCTGCCTGGATATATGCTCCATCTGGTATATTTTTCTGATATCCTGCAAGCATTTTCTGGTCATAATCACTTCCGATGGATCGAACTCTTATTAGATCTGTTTCCAGAAGGAGACCTCCTGTTCCACAGAATGGGTCACATAACAGCTCTCCTGGTTGAACATGCGTCAGATTTATCATTGTCCGTGCCATTAGTGGCATCATTACTCCTGGGTGAAAGAATGCACGTCTATGTGGATTTCGGTATGCATACGCACCTCGGTCAATTTTATACAGGACTCGTCCAAGATAACATCGATCATCAGTAAAGAGCGCTCGGTATTCAACTTCTGGTGATTGAAGAGATACTTTTCCATGGATAAGTTTTCCCATCATGTGTTCTAGTTCTAGTTGAGATGTCTTGATCATTGTAGGGTGTATTTTTCGAACTCTGCAAGCGAATGGGAGGTTTGTAGTTATAGCGAGCTGTTTCAGAAGTTCTGTCAGAGCGCTACTTGTACCATCACATTCTCCGAGCAATTCCATGATTACGTGAGTCTGTGCGAGCCTTGTCGTTGCCTTAGGTTCCGGTACTTTGGCAAGCGCAATTCCAGTTGCCGTGTGAGTTACTGTTCCCGTGCAGCCTATTTCTGCTATAGCTAATGCTGGATTTTCTCCGGAGAGCTCAAATAACAGGTCCATCTTCCCTATAGATATGCCGTTGATTTACTAATAGGATGTGGTCATTGCATTAAAGGATAATCTCATTTTTCTTGATGTACCATGCTCTAGCACAGTGCTTTGGATGATAGCGAAGTTTTGCCTCGCGAAGTCCAGGTACATCCATATCCGATTCGCGATTTATCCAAGTGTAGCGTTTTTGTAGTACTTTTGCAGTTTCTTGATTGATAATTTTGTAAATTCCATTATAGCGTACAAAACCTTTTTCAAAGTGAATCAGTGCGGTAGAGGCATTCAGTTCTTCCCATATGGTAATCGCTGCAATTTTCCCTTCGGGTTGAATGCGGATTGTAAGTCCTTCACATCCCAGGTTTTGCCAGTATTTCAGTGATAAATGTACAGCGTTCACCTCTTCTTTCATAATTCGATTTTCTTCACAGTGTTTTGAAATACTCCATTCATCAATCATTTTTTGAGCTTCTGGAATGTTTTCCTCTGTTATTTTTTCGATTGTATAGGCGTATTTTGCTTTGAATCTGTTTATTTGGCCACGAATGTTCTTATATTTTTTTCCATGAAGTTCCGCAAGTTCTCCTGCACAGTAATAATATTCTGAAAATCCACGCATGTTATAGATTGGTATTTTGGGGTGGGCATTTTTCATGTACCTTACGTCCGCTTCGTTATAAAAGTTCATTGCTATTTTGCCCCCTTCTTTTTTTGCCAACTCCAGTACTTCTTCAAAAATATCGGGTGCTGTTTCTCCTATTGGTGCGCGAAATGTTGTCTCTCCATTTATAGTGCGAGATACAAGTAATCGCTCATCAATGATCGTGCATGCATAGTGTGCATAGTTTTGCCAGCAAAACATAGTTATAAATGAACATTCTGAATGAATTTGTGGATAATGTCTAAGTGTTCGTTCAAAAATAGCTTTGTCTGCTATGGTTATTGGGTGATAGTCAGATTTTCTGAGGGTCATTGGTATCTGTTTTTCCGTTTATCATCAATGTTCATTGGCGTGTAGTTTTTCATGATAGAAAAACCTGCATGTTTATAAATATTTTCTTTACCTGGTGCAGAAATAAGCCCTATCCAAGAAAGACCAAGTGCATTTCCAAGGCTGCGAAGCAGAGTTACAATTGTTGTCCCAATTCCACGCTTCCGATAGTGGTGCAGGACGGCAACGTCCTGTATGTAACCGTCAGATGTTCCATCGGCAATGATTCTACCCATTCCTATGGCGTGACCGGTGGTGACGTCGATTGCAATGATAAAGAGGAAGCTTCCGTGAATTAGAGAGGTGATGTTTGTGATATCCCATCCCATTTCCCACCATCCCCCCGCTCGATAGATGTCGACAATTTCTGATTCGTTCCAGTTCCTAATAGCCCTGTAGACTATTTCCCGGTTATCTCTTGCAAGATGTATTGGTTTTACTATTTTTTCTTTTTCCCTCTTCATAAATTTTAATATTTTGGTGTTCGTTAGTTATGA
>DALTYD010000032.1 GCA_029986255.1 Methanocorpusculum sp.
GCGGAGAGAAGACATTAACGATTTTTTTAACGGTGGATAAACGGGGGTCACGTTCTCCAGAAGATATCTTGTAGAGCGTAACGGGTGGAATTCCTGTTGCGTTGGCGAGTTGACGGATTGTCATACTATGACGTTCAAGTTCTTCGGAGAGTGCCGTTTTGAAATCAGTTTCAAATATTCTCTGCTTAAACATTTTTCTATTAATTGTGTTTATATTATCATATATGTCCTATGTCAGTTATTGATACTACTTTTTGATACTCTTTAACATATCACGTACATTTCTGCGTCACTTTTTTGTTATCTATCATCCATTATATCTATGTATTCTCTTATACCCCTTTCTACCATTTTATATCATTTAATTAACGATTCTTATTTAGGATATCTCGTTGGGTTTTAAATCTCTCTTTTTTTGAAATTTCCAGATATCTGTTTCTATCATATCAATTTTTTCAAAAAATAAGATAAGAGCATTATTGATGACACGTTTCCTGAAGGGCTTAGTTGGGAAAATCATAATCAATATCGCTATGCTATTCTTCTCATTCAAATATCTGTTGATTGTTTGTGAATCTTCTGGATGTTCCTGCTATCTCTAATCATCTTTGCAGACGAAGGATTTCCATTGTCCAAAATTTGAGATATGAATGCTGAATATGCAGATATGTTATACTTGAATAAGGAGGTGATGCTGACTTAAAGCAAATGGACCAATGTGTATACACTACACAGGATTATTTATTCATTCTTAGTGCTTCTGCTGCTGTTTGTTTTTTTTTGGAATTATGGTTCATCCGTATGATATATTATTTGTTATCTGTGCTATATCTCACATAGTCTGCCGTAAAAAATGGGTTTATTAATATGGGAAATTGGTGCTATTTTTTGCATGAAGTAGAGTTGTAACTTTAGCACATGTTAATTGTATCATTATATATTTTTATTATTATAGTTATTGATTCTGAAAACATCGTCGTCCAATGAGATCATTGATGAGATGTAAAAGATGTAAACATCTTATCTATCTCGTTTTTCTCATTAACTGGTTTGGTCAAAGATAACATCTGTATATCATCTCCCCAACCGAATGAATAATACCTGATCATTCTCTAAAATGAATACATCTATGTCAATAAAACACTTAGTTGTTATTTTTTTGTTGGGTTCTCTATTTTTCTGCGGAATTGTGGCCGCTGAAACAACAAGTCTTACCATCAATGTATATGATAACAGTGCATCTCATGTTCCTATTAAAGACGCAATGGTTGAAATTGTCAATAGTGAGACTTGTTTAGAACAGACTCGATTCACCACTGTCGATGGTATTGCAAAATTCTCCTCAGTTGAGTATAAGTCCACTTATAATGTGGCTGTCATCAAGGATGGATTTGATGGCCAAACATTTTCCATCAATATCAATTCTATGGAAAAAGAGTACACAGTCTTTCTCCAGAAAACAACTTCGATCCAAATCAAGGTTCTCAATCCTGACAAAGCCACACCAATTGCTGGTGCTGCCATTTCCATTGATGGTCTTAGAATGGGAACTACTCCTAGCTCCGGGATTCTCCATGTATCCATGGAAAAAGGAGTCTATCATAACATCCAGGTAACTGCAGACTCCTATGAAACTTTCTCCTCATCGCAGTACATCGAAATGGATCAGATCTCACTTACTATCACTCTTTCCAAATCTCCCATCTCCCCAAGATTGCTCGTCTATGATAAGGATCATGACATGAAACCTGTTTCCTCGGCTACAATTCTCATTGATGGAAAAAATTCTGGAATCACCGATGAGTATGGAAGAGCGACTATCAAAAACTTCACTGAAGGTACCTATACCCTGGAAATTACCAAGCCAAACTACAACTCCTACAAAAAAGATGTGACATTTACTGAAGCATCCCCTGATGTTATTGTTGAACTCACATATGCGATTGTACCATTGACAGTGTTCGTTGTTGATGGAGTTTCTCCCGTTCCCGAAGCTTCGATTTACCTTGACAATCTTGTAACTGGTATCACCGATACAACTGGGAAATTTACTAAAGGCATGGAGCCTGGACAAACCGTTCTGATCACTGCATCAAAAAATGGATACTCCACACAAAGCGTTTCGTGGTCCATAACATCTAATCAAATCAACACTGTCACAATATCTCTGTCTCAGAATTTCCCCACTACCCTGTTTGGTGGGATTGTTATTGTTTTCATCCTTATCATTATCGTTGCTATTGTCTTTCGGATGAGGAGAAAATTTGGTATTCATGGTAGAAGAGGATCCTTCTAATCTTTTTTGCACAAAGAAATACGGACCTGCTGGGGATCGAACCCAGTTCTCCGGGTTCGAAGCCCGGAAGGATATCCACTACCCTACAGATCCACTTGTTTGTTATACTTATATCTCCTTATTTCTATTATACTCTATCGTATGTGGTTTGTGTCCTAGTGCACAAAGTACAATTGCTAAAAAAGCCAAAGGAAAATATATGTTGCTTTCCTCCTCCATAATCCGGGCTCGTGTTGCGGATGGAACTCTTGGTATAATCCCTTTTGAAGAAACATCGCTTCAGCCGGCATCCTATGATCTCAGTGTTGCTGGAGATATCGTTATGAACGTAGGTGAATTGTCACTTGTTGCGACTCGGGAGTTTATCAGTCTTCCCTCTGATCTCGCAGCGACGCTGCGTTGTCGTTCCTCTTTTGGCCGAAAAGGAGTCATTCTTGGTGCTGGGTACATTGATCCGGGCTACCGTGGAAATCTTACTCTCTGCATGGTCAACATGGGTTCAGAGAATATTTTTGTTGAAGAAGGTACACGCATTGTACAAATGCTTATTCACCCTGTTCTTGGACATGTGGAAAACGCGTATAATGGTAACTACCAAGATAGCTATGGTGTAGTAGGATCAAAAATCTAAGTGGTTAATACGACCCAATCATCTATTCTACTTATTTCTCTCTCATAATCTTTTTAAAATCTAAATTTTTTGGTATGGGTATTGACGTTATGCGGATTCCTTTGCTTACCTCTCGAGGTTTTTTTGCATTGCGAATTATTATAGTCCCATCATCATTCTCTTTTGGCCGCTGTGCATCAACATTCACTATTCCTTCAAGTACTCTTGTGTTCATTGTCTCTTTTGGCCGTTGACAACTCGATATATTAATATTACGGTTTGTTTCTTTTGGTCTTTGGTGTTTGATTGTGATCGTTCCTTCCAGAATCTTGGTTGTCGTCATCTCTTTTGGTTGAACATTGTTGCCAATATTTGCTTTTCCAGAAAGCACATTGTCTGATTCTTTTATTTTTTTCTTTCCATCGATATTTACCATTCCTGCAAGTACGTTGTCTACTTTTTTTTGCCGTTTTGGTACCATAATTGTACTGTTGTTTATCTGCAGTTGTTTTTTTGGGCTGATAATAGTTATCTTTGGCATATCATCGCTTTTGGCTCTCTCTTTGTTCTTTTTTCTGTCTTTAAACTGGAATGTATCATAGTTCGGTGGCATGTACTGCTGATGAAGCAATGGTATCTCTCTCTTTACATCGCCATCCGAACTGTTATTGTCATTTGTTGTGGATGACTTCTTGTTGTGTTGCAGTTGAGTTCTGATTTTTTCTTCTAATACCTCTTCTTTCTCTTCTTCCTCTTGTTGAATATTGTACCGATCCTCTTCTTCATGTATGTCTGTTGCTGAATTAATTACAGAGAGTTTTTGTGGATTTTTCTGAAAATTATTCGTTTCATTTTTCTGGTTGATGAAGTCATCCAGTTCAAAAAATTCGTCCTCGTTCTCATCCAATATTGGAGCTGGGGTGATGCCAATTGGCATCACTATCTCATTTTCGAATAAAATATCGTCATTTGCAATCTGAATGGTTTGGGCAATCTCTCTCTCTCTCTTCTCTATGTTTTCTTTAATTAGCTCATTTTCGTAAATGGTTCGAATTTCATCCAATTCTTTTACTCGTGGTACATTTTCCAAACCTGCAAGGACAATTATTACGCCGACATACTGTGTAGATGTGACAGGGTAGTCTCCAGCTCGCATTTCAAGGCCTTTGATACTGCGATCAATCCATTTACGTACTGTTTGAAATCCTTTCATGGAAAGCTCATCAGATGGACCGGCTATCAATACCAGGGCTTTCTCTGATGATGTGAGATCACATGGGATGGATACTTCTCGATACACTGCTTGCTTTGCTAATTCAACTATGCGCGAGGTCCGTGCCTGATTTTCTTCCAACAAGTATTTTTCTACTCGTATGCGTTTCATTACATTGTTCGTCCAGACGGTTGGAAGTTTTTCGATTGCATAACCAATCGCCACAAGATCCATTCCTTTGAGAGTGTTGAGTATCTCTCCTGCATCCAATACTACTTCTGCAGCTTCAACGCCTTTATGATTGAACTCTCCTGCACGGAGTAAAAGGCCAACACGACGTGCAAGTATCTCGTTGAGCACTGGAAACATTTCATAGATGGTTGCTTTGTGCTTAGTCTCATCTACCTTTTTGATGCTATTTTCTTCTTCTGTGCGTTTGAACCACGTTTCGTTGTCGAAGAGGATTGTCGCCTGAGATACTTTTCTGATCTTTGCCAGCGTCTCTGACGCTCGTGCAGAGATTTTTACTCCTTCGTTTCTTCCTGGGAGTGTGAGAATGGTAAAAACTGGATCAGGTGAGGTGTTGTTTAGCTGTGAAATAATGTTTGGCACTAGTTCGGCCATTCTCCCTCCTAGACCGGCACAGATGAATACTGCATCAATTTCTTCGATATTGTCTCGTTGAAAACAGCTTGCCAGATTACCCACTTCAAAATCGGTCCCGTGATTATTGTGCTCTTTGACAGGATCAACTGGCGTGAGAATGAACCGATTTTCTGTGGATATTGTTTGGATTTCAGAGATGGTTTTCTGATCTGCATCAAATGCAAATGATTGCACACTCCGGACACCACTCCGTTCATCATGCATGTTGAGTGTATCAACAATACGGCAGCCTGCACCACCAAGTCCAATGAGTAATGCTTTCATTATTAGTCTCCTGCATCCCCAGTAAAATAATATTTTATATTTATTATTCTTTTTATAACCATATATCCTTTTATAAGATTTGAGTGTTTTCTAAGATTCCATTATTTGTTTAAAAAGCGCATACTAAAACTCTTGATTTTTTCCTTTATTTATGATTCTTGGAAAATCCTCTGAATTTTTCTTGAATACTTTCTTCAAAACAGAATCTATTTATACAGAGGGATTAAATTAGAATTGAGGTGTAAAGAATTTTGACTTATGGAATCGAGTTTGTTCCGGGAAACGTTAATGTTAAGCAGGTAGTTAACTATTGTAAGCTTGCAGAGAGTAAGGATATCGACTATGCATGGATCACCAACCACTACAACAACCGTCACTGTTATCCTGTTCTCGCTGCGGTTGCCCAGGCAACTACTACTCTGAAAATGGGACCTGGTATTATGAACTCCTTTACAGATACTCCTGCTGCAATGGCGTCTTTTGCCTGTACTCTGAATGAGATATCTGATGGACGTGCTGTTCTTGGTATTGGCCCTGGCGATCTCTCTACCCTTCCAAAACTCGCGATTGATCCCGTAAAGCCGGTTGCCAGACTTGGAGAGGCAATTGACCAGATTCGTGCCCTCTGCAGTGGGACCGAAGTGAAGAAATCTGGTATGCAGTTCTTTGATTATGATGGTGCAAAGTTGACTGGTGTTACGCTCCCTGGTAAGAAAGGCATTCCTGTCTATGTTGGTGCACAGGGCCCAAAGGTCCTTGAACTTGCGGGTCTAAAAGGTGATGGAGCACTTATCAACGCGTCCAACCCAAAGGACTTTGATGTTGCTATCCCAATTATTAAGGCAGCAACTGAAAAAGTTGGCAAAAAGAACTTTGATGTTGGAGCATATACAGCTTTGTCCATTGACAAGGATCAAAAGAAAGCTGAAAAGGCAGCAAAGATTGTTGCAGCTTTCATCGCAGCAGGTTCTCCCGAGTCACTGCTTCAGCGCCATGGTCTTGATCTTTCAAATGTAGCAAAAATTAAGGATGCACTTGCACGTTTTGACTTTGGTGCCGTTGGTGGGCTTGTTACAGAGAAAGAAATTGCAGCATTTACTATCTGTGGTACTCCAGATGTTATCCGGCAGAAGTGTGAAGATTTGACGAAAGCAGGTGTCACACAGATCATCTTTGGATCTCCACTTGGACCAGATATGACCAACTCTATTCGCCTACTCGGCAAGATTCTGTAAATCGGATTTTTCCGATTTTACTACTTTATCCATTTTTTATAGTATTTTTATTAATTGTCACTCATTTTTACGTAAAATATCTTTTATTCTTATGGATGTTTCAAATTGTTGATATTATTATTGCTATTTGTTTTAGTGAGTTTGATTCCGTCGTTGATGTAGTTGGAATTAATTCATAGATGTGATTTTGCAATTGCTATCGTATCGATATTTGATTGTTTCCTTAGTTATTATTACTTAATCACTACTTTGAACTCATTTCTAAAATTATCCTCCACATACATATATCCCATACGAAAACCACACAATACTATATGTATTGGTATGGGTCGGGAACTGACATTTCAATAGACCCCAAAGAGGTGGACACGCGCTTGCGGGCCATAAAAACTGATATGGCCGTTTATGTTCCCTGTGATTGGAGGCAGGCCCAGAAACTTGGTCTTGTCCGAGATCGTCAAGAATATCTTGAGGCGATTAGGAAAGCAACATTTTTCATGGCGGAAAAGGGGATTTCAACTGTGTCACAGGAGAAGGATGTGGAGCTCATGCAGATGGTGCGGATACTTGACGAGATGGACGAAGTGATTAATGTTCTGACCGAACGCCTGCTTGACTGGTATATCTCAATTACTCCATTGTTTTCTCGCAAGTATCGCAATTCTCGAGCGAGTGCATCTCGGATTCTTCTAATGATTAAGAATAAAGGGACTGGGCCAATGAAAGAAGTTGCCCGTGAAATTTTATCAATGTCCACTGAACGAACGAATCTGATGCAGGAAATTTCACGAAAGGCAGTTGTAGTTCTCCCAAATATGAGTGCATTGGTTGGGGGATTGGTGGCTGCTCGCTTGATCTCGCGGGCAGGTGGACTTGCGATGATTGCACGATTACCTGGTTCTTCAATTCAAGTTATTGGAGCTGAAAGGGCGCTCTTTTCCCATATCCGGGTTGGGACCCCGTCACCAAAACACGGTATTGTGTTTCAGCATCGGCGAGTGCATAATGCACCTCGTGAAGTACGGGGTGTTGTTGCACGTGCTCTTGCGGCGAAGTTAGCAATAGCGGCACGATTGGATTATTTTCGAGGTGAACTCGATGTAACGTTTGTGGATACAGCGAATATCCGAATTGATGTTTTAGCGCGAGTGCAAATAAGGAAGACAATGGTGTGTTTAAATAAATGATTTCAATTGGAGGAATTTTAGTATCGAAAGGGGATGGCGGGGTCTATGGAGAGCGTATGCTTGGGGAGTTTCGAGTTTGGGATCCTTCTCGGAGTAAACTGGCAGCGTTGTGGTATCTAGATAATTCAGTGGATTTACCAATGCATGCAATTGTGTTGTACTTGGGTGCGGCGCATGGCACAACTGTCTCTCATGTGGCGGATTATGTGGAGGCAGTGTATGCGGTAGAGTTTGCATCGCGTCCTATGAAAGATCTTTTAATGGTTTCCAGAAAGCGAAAGAATATTGTGCCGATTTTTGGAGATGCAACTCAACCGCAGCGATATGCTCCACTGCTGGAGACGATGGATATAGTGTATCAAGATGTTGCTCAGCCAAATCAAGCGACGATTGCAATTCGACACATACCATTTCTGCGAGCAAAGGGATTGATGTTTCTGATGCTGAAGACGCGAAGTGTGGATGTTCGAAAGCACCCTGAGGAGGTGTTGACGGATACATGTGCGGATCTCGAGACTGTGGGGTTGCGGGTAGTAAAATCAGTGTGGCTTTCTCCATATCATATGGATCATGTGGCGATTATCTGTGAGAAGACTTAATACTTAATTATTATTGTACATTTTTGTAGTATTATGATGGATTACTGGATATTGATCTATCTGATCTCTCTCGCAAAATCGCGCAATAGAAAGGTTCATGCCTTTTTGTGATATTTATATCCATCTCTTTTCCCCTTTCTAAATAAAGTGTAAGTGTAATTAAATCAGGAATCGTTATGTTAATTAGAGGGTTTATGCTTATATTATATGATAAAAGAGCCCGTTAGTGTAGTGGTCAATCATGGGGGACTCTGGATCCCTCGACAGCAGTTCGAATCTGCTACGGGCTATTTCTTTTTATATTGTTTTGTGTCCTACCTGTATATACTATGAAGATAATTCGCGCACCAAATCTCGGTCGTGCTCATGAACTTGTCATTCGATATATTTTGGAGAATGGTTCCTTCTTGCGGACAGAGGATGGAGAAGATACTGTTGAGACTGATGAAGTGTGCTTACATGTGGCGACACCACTGTGTCTCCCGATGAGTTCCCAATATTCGAGGTTTAAAGAGGCCTTTTTGGATTTATACTCTCATAATTTACTGTTTGGCTCAAATGCGATGTTTGAATATGACTATCATGGACGATTGTTTGATTGGGGATGTGGACTCTGGAATGCTGGAGGGGAGGTGCACTGTAATCAAGTACAGTATATTATTGAGAAACTGCGCAAGTTTCCCGAGTCCAAAAGGGCAATAGGTATTACATGGTGCCCCTCAATTGATGTACGGTTGAGGGACTGTCCGTGTTTGCAATTGATCCAATGTGTAGTACGAGAGGGGCGTTTAGATATGAAGGTGGTGTTCCGAAGTAATGATATGTTGTCCGCTGCGGGGGCAAATATGTTTGCGTTGGTACGCCTCCAGGAGTTTGTTGCTCGAGAGATTGGTGTCGCAGTTGGGGCGTATACACATATTTCCCTGGTACCTCATATTTATTTTAGGCGAGATGCCGCGGATATCCCTCCATTTTGCCAGATGGGTCATGCGTTTACTCCGAGAGAGATAGTGTGTCGAGCATGTGGAAGTTGCGCACTTGCACAGAGGTGATCTTTTTGAATTTTTGGGACATTGTTCGAGATTATATATATACATACATGATGCATGAAGCTTGGCATTGTTGGAAATGGATATATTTTTATTTAGACACTTTCCAATAAAGAATTTTTCCAAAATATGAACAAATAGGCAATGAATCAGGTACGTAAAGTCATTATATGGATTGTTTTCCGTTGTTTGTCGAACGATTTATTCAAAAAATCATCTAATTTGTATTGCAAGTTGTAAGTAATTTTGTTGATTTGTTTTGTGTTTTTTGCAACATTCTTATAAACAACTCCCCTAGATATAGGGAGAGTCTATCTTTTGACCACAAAGCCTATTATACGTCATGCACAAATATCAAAGCATATTCCGTTGTTCGGAGTATAACCCTTGCAGAATGATTATTCGACATATGTCGAATGTCACGAAATGCATGTTTTACATGCAGAAAAAAAATTGAATCCTAGTTCAGGAGGAATTACATTGAAAAACATGAAAATAATGGCAGTCTTCGCCGTTTTTCTCGCAGCAGCGCTCTTTGTAGGGGCTGCTTCTGCAGACGTTACCAGAAACGTCAGTAATAAGAGCGGTCTTGCCTTCGTCTATGAGACGATTAATATTAGCATCAATGATGCTGCTATGGCTTCCGCGACTCCAGTTCTGACTAAGTTCTCAGAAGGAAGCCATCCTACTGCAGTAAACACCATCTATGGTGAGAAAACTCCACGTGGTCACGCTGAGTTCACTCTCTATGATAGTGCAGTTGGTTCCAATTATGGTACCTACTATGCAACAACCAACTACTCTAATGCATCAAAAGCTGGTTCGGTTTCCATTTGGTACCCTGATCTCACCTTGAAGGCAGAACTTGCAACGGTATCTGATACCTCTGCAATCACTTCTGGCGCTTCTATCGATGGTAAGAGCATTAACAAGAACACCAACATTGCATTCTTGATTGATGCACCGAGAGTTGGTCCGGCATACGATGCAACGAAATTTAACGTCGCCGCACAGATTGTCTTCACGACTCCTATTGCAGGTAAAACAACCT
>DALTYD010000050.1 GCA_029986255.1 Methanocorpusculum sp.
AGAACACGATTTGATTCTTCCGCCCTCAATCACAATACAGCCAAATGAAATGTGTAGTCAGCAAGAACTCATGTATTTCGTGTATTCCGCTTTCTCCAACATAGGCAAAAAACGCAGTGATATTGTGAGCTTCTTATGTCAGGTTTTCAAAGCATACTTTCCTGCTGGTGAGAGCGTTGCATCCAAGAAGATGCCGGGATTGGATAAAGTTAAAGAGAGAAGAGAGAAAGAAAATCTTAAGAATGATATTCACAGAAATATGTGATATTAAAATTTATAAGAGCAGAAAATTATCTTATACCATCAACTTAGTTATCGGTAATCTATAATTATTATCCGAATATCTCACACAAACAAAGACTGAGATCGTAAATAGATCTTTTTTTGTATTATATGGACAATTTGGAAATATATCTATTTGACTTTGAATTATTTATTGATTTGAAGTAATCTACTAGCAATAATCTTCCAAAACATCCCCTCCAGTCCATTCTTTGCCTAAGGATAGCGTGTAGTATTTTTCAGCTCCATCTTCAGTGAAGAATGTGCGGATACTTTTGTGTATGTAGAAATCATCTTCGTATCTAATTTCTGTGAGGGCAAAGTTTGTAACTCCGCTAGTGGTTGTAAGTACTGCTATATGTGTTTTGTCTAAAGAAAGTTCTGCTTTAATGACTTCTGAATGATAGTATTGATTTTGACAAAATACTGCTGTCGGAATTAGATTTGTTATGTAGTCATGTAATGGTGTTTCTGTATGAGTATCGGGACACAATGGAAACTCTGTCGGGATCTTCCAATGTACTTGTTTTGCTCCAGGCGTTAGAGATTCCTTAAGTGAGAGTTGTTCTTCATAGTGTTTGGCGGTTTCAGCTTCGATTTCAGCCCGTTGCTGAGCATATGATTTGTGCATTTCTTTTAAATTCCAGGATGTCCCTAAATCGCTGTCTGAAATGTTCTGGTAAATCCATTCTCCGAGTCCTTTATTTTCATTTGATGATTTGGAGGCAGTATTATCTTCTTTTGCCCACCTTTCAAGATTTTTAAGGCATTTTGCTGCTTCTTCTTTTGATACTGTACGCATCCAACCTGTATTGGGATCTGATGCAGATTCACGCAGAATGGAGGGATTTTCTAAAAAAGCTTCGATTGAGCCACATAAATATTTTATTTTATTTCTGGTTATTGGGTTGTTGAGAGTATTCTCCAACCGTGTAACCCATGCAAGATTTTCAGGACGATTGTTACATCTGTTAGTATCTTTGTGATCGATGACCATATGTGGATCATCTGGCATCCCATGAAACGCTGTCGCGACGATCTGATGAACGCGAACACCTCCATAGAGCATATAGCCTGTTTTATTGTCTTTGGTCCCAAAGGTCCATATGCAGTCCAGTTTGGATGGTCGGCAATCTTTTGGGGGATGCCGATATATTGCACCGTTATCTCGAACAGAATAATGGCGTTCTTTGAAATCACATTCTCGCATTTCACTGTATTGAGATAATAATTCTTGAGGTGAAGTTTCCATAAATAGTCTTTTTTGAGTGTCCTATCCCAAAATACACATGATAAAATATTCAATTATATCTCCTCTAATCCTATCGACTTGAGATATCCGTAGGTGCCGTTATAAAACTCTGGAAGTCGGGTTGCATCTTCAGGAAAACCGCTGACGGTTTTGTTGGGATTGCCTTCCGGAACGCAAATGACCATGC